>CAZXOY010000005.1:0-60086 GCA_964642655.1 uncultured bacterium | reverse complement strand
GCGTGCTTTGCTCGAGGTCCGCTCGAAGATCGGCTTTTGCCGGCACTGTGGCAACTTGGCCGAGGGCGAGCTCTGTCCGATCTGTCTCGATGACACCCGGGATCGCGGTCTGATCGCGGTGGTGGAGACCCCGGCGGAGGTGGTCGCGCTTGAGCGCAGTGGCGAGTTCCACGGGCTCTACCACGTCCTTGGCGGCGTGCTCAACCCGCTGGAGGGGGTCGGTCCGGAGCAACTTCGCATCGAAGCGTTGCTGGAGCGTTTGGACGGGGTGCGGGAGGTGCTGGTGGCCACGTCGATGACGGTGGAAGGCGAGGCGACGGCAGCTTATTTGGCCGAGGTCTTAAAGGGAAGGGGCGTCCGGGTCACCCGACCCGCCTACGGGCTGCCGGCGGGCGGAAGTCTGGACTATGTCGACGAAGTGACCCTTGGCCGGGCGCTCGCCCATCGCCGGCCGGTGTCAGAAGGCTAACGGGGGCGCGGCATGCACGGTCTGGTTGAGTTGGCGAGGATTCCTTCGGTGTTGAGGGTGGTGGTCACCGGGCCTGATGGTTTGGTCATCGAAGCCGCAGGGGCGAAGGGACCAGACCCCGAGTTTCTCGCCGCCGAGATTGCGGGACTGGCCCGGGCCATGGGGGGCTTTGCCGAGGCTCTGCGCGACCCCCTTCGCCGCTTCGTGGTGACGCTTGGCGAGCGGGAGCTGCTGGTGGTCTGCGAGGGGGATGTCTGCCTGGGGGCGCTGATCCGCCGGGGCCCGGAGCGCAAACGCGTTGGCCAGGAACTGAGCCGTCTGGCCTCGGCCCTGGCGCGCGAGTACGGAGGTGAGGGTCGGTGAGTCTGACCGAAGTTCTGGCCCCGCTCTCGGAAACCCCGGGTGTGGAGGCCTGGGTGCTGGTGGGCGAGGAAGGGTTCCCGCTCGAGGCCTTTTCCCGGAGCGGCCAGAGGGAGCTCGGGGCTCTGGCCGGGGTGGCCTCGAGCGTCCTGGCCTCGGCCCGGGCCGTGGCCGAGGAACTGGGGCGGGGGCCTTTGGAAGAGGTGATGGTCGAGTATGACCTGGGGCCGGTGGTGCTCCTCCCGGTACGGGGCGGGGCGGTGCTCGTGGTGCTCCTCGATGCCATCGCCAGTTTGGGGCGCGTGCGCCTCGCGCTGAAGCGTTTGATCCCCGAGCTCAAGGAGGCCCTGGCATGAGCGAGCTGAAGATCGATATCGATCGCGAGACGGCCAAGGGGCGTTACGCCAACCTCGCGGTGATCGCCCACAGCAAGCACGAGTTCATCATTGACTTCGCTCTGGTTCAGCCCCAGGGCGACGCTCTGGTGGTGGCCCGCGTGCTCATGAGCCCGGCCCATGCCAAGGCGTTTTTGGATTCGCTGGCCGAGAACATCCGGCGCTACGAGGCCGATCACGGCCCCATCGAGCCCGGCACGGCGCCGGGGATGCCCTGGGGCGAGGCCTGAACGTCGCGGCGGGGTGCTCAGTCGCGAAGCAAGGGCAGCTCGGGGCCCTCGAGGCCCGGGAGCTCGTCGAGGCTTTGCAGGCCGAAGACCTCGAGGAAGCGCTGGGTGGTGCCGTAGAGCTTCGGCCGGCCGATGGTTGCCTTCTCGCCCACCACGCTCACCAGGCCGCGGGCCTCGAGGCCCTCGAGGACGGCATCGGAGTTCTTGCCCCGGATGGCCTCGATCTCGGCCCGGGTAATGGGCTGCCGGTAGGCGACAATGGCCAAAACCTCAAGCGCCGCCCGGCTCAGCCGGGGCGGTCTTGGACGTAGGGCCCGGTGGACCGCGGGGTGGTGCTTTGGATGGACGACCAGGCGCCACCCGCCGGCGACCTCTTCCAGGGTCACGCCGAACGCTCCGGCCTCGAGGGTGCGGCCTAAAGACGCGAGCGCCTTTTTGACCTCGGCATCGGGCTGCACCAACCCCCGTGAGAGTTCGGCGATCGAGACCGAACGGCCCGCCGCGAAAAGAATGGCCAGGATCTGGGCGGCGAGGGGATTCACCGTTCCTCCAAGCCGAGTACGGCCGAGATCTCGGCCTTGGGAATGGCGCCTTCACGCAGGACGTTCCCCCGGGTCAGGTCGAAGACGGTCGAGGCGACGCCGGGGGGATTCGGCCCCGCGACCACGTAGTCGACGCCGGGAAAACGCCTCGCTTCTTCGAGGGATTGAACCGGCGGTTCGCCGCTTCGGTTCAGACTGCTGGCGGCGGCTGAGCCTCCGATGCGGCGGAGCAAGGCCCGCAGCGGCTCGCTCTTTGGCAGGCGTAAGCCCACCGTTGCTTCGGCGCCGAGCCAGGGCATCGGGCGGCGGCTCGGGGCCACGATGGTGAGCGCGCCCGGCCAGAAGGTCTTCGCGAGGCGGAGGAAAGGCTTTGGATCCGGGTTGAGATCGGCCAGCGCCAAGGCGGTCTCGAGATCGGCCACCAGGAGTTGCAGCGGCTGCGACGGCGCCCGACCCTTGAGGCGGAAGAGCTTGGCGCAGGCCTCGGGGTTTTGGCTGTGGGCCAGAAGCCCCCAGACGGTGTCGGTGGGGAAGGCCACGATCCCTCCGGAGCGCAGAACTTCGGCGGCCTCTGAAAGCGCTTCTCTCATCCGGCGCTATACTATAGGACACGATGCCGGTCTACCACTATCGCGCCCGGGACCGCCACGGTCGGACGGTCGCCGCGGTGATCGAGGCGACCGACGTGAGAAGCGCGGTGCGCATCCTTCGCGAGAAGGGCTTTTACGTCACGGAAATCAAGGAGCCGCCCCGCGGCTTGCAACTTGAGATTAACCTCTCGTTTTTGGAGTCGGGACCGAGCCTGAAGGATATCGCCATCTTCAGCCGGCAGCTCGCCACGATGCTGGCTTCGGGGCTGCCGATCGTTCAGGCCTTGCAGGTGCTGGAAAAGCAGACCGAGAACAAAAAGTTTAAGGCCATCATTCGAGCCGTCCGGACCGACGTCGAGGGTGGAAGCCCATTCTCCGAGGCGCTCGCGAAGCACCGGATCTTCAGTCGCCTTTACATCAACCTGGTCCGGGCCGGGGAGGCTTCAGGCGCCCTCGATTCCATCCTCGACCGGCTGGCCACGTTCCTCGAAAAGGATCTGGCGATCCGGGGCAAGGTCAAATCGGCGATGACGTACCCGGCCGTGGTCTTCAGTTTCGCCATCTTGGTGACGTATTTCCTCCTCACCACCATCGTGCCCCAGTTCGCCCAGATCCTGACCGAACTGGGCTCGGGTCTGCCTCCGCTGACACGACTTCTGATCGCGCTCTCGGACCTCATGCGCAAAAGCGGGTTGTTTCTGCTCCTCTTGCCGGCAGCGCTTTATGGCCTTTATGTCCTCGCCTATCGCAGGCCCAAGGGTCGTCGCGTCATCGACGGTTTTAAGCTCCGCATGCCGGTCTTCGGAACCCTTGCAAAAAAGAGCGCCTTGGCGCGATTTTCCCGTACGCTCGGACTTTTGCTCTCCAGCGGCGTGAATATCGTGGAGGCGGTCGAGATCACCAAAGGTACAGCCGGAAACGCGGTCATCGAGGAGATCCTCGACGAAACCCGGGAAAACATCGAGGTCGGAGAGTCGATTCACTCGACGCTGGCCCGCTACCCAAAGGTCTTTCCGCCCATGGTCGCTTCCATGGTGGCCATCGGCGAGGAGACCGGCGCCCTCGACGCGATGCTGGAAAAGGTCGCCGATTTCTACGAGCGCGAGGTCGACGAGACGGTGAGTAGCCTGACTGCCCTCATTGAGCCGGTGATCATCATTTTCCTGGGATTGATCGTCGGTACCATTGTGGCCGGCATGTTCCTGCCCCTCTTCCAGATCATCAACACCCTTTCGGCCCAGTAGTCCCCGTCTGGGGCCCGCCTTCGCCCCGATCGAGGTAGGATGATCGGGGAGGTTTTCGATGCGTGAAGTGTATGTCGTCTCCGCGGTGCGGACGCCGATTGGCCGTTTTGGTGGGACGCTCAAGGACCTTTCGCCGGCAGATCTGGCCGCACACGCCATGCGCGCGGCCCTCGACCGGGCGGGCGTGGGCGGTGAGGCGATCGACCTCTACATCTTCGGGAACGTTTTGCGCGGTGGCCACGGCCAGCTCATCCCCCGCCAGGCGGCGTTCAAAGCCGGGATCCCCGAAGATAAGGACGGCTACGCGGTGGACATGGTGTGTTCTTCCGGCATGATGGCGGTGATGAATGCCGCCACCGCGATCCGGGCCGGTGAAGCCGACCTCGTGCTCGCGGGTGGGACCGAGTCAATGAGCCAGGCCGGCTTTGCGCTTTCTCACCGCGCGCGCTGGGGCTACAAATTCCTGCTTGGCGCTCCCGAAGAGGTGAAGGACCTCCTGCTCCACGACGGTCTCACCGACCCGATGAACGGCGAGGCCATGGGGGTCGAGACCGAGCGGCTCGCCGCCGAGTTCGGCGTGGACCGGGCGGCGCTCGACGAGGTGGCCTATCTCTCCCAAAAGCGTGCGACCGAAGCCACCGAAAAGGGGCTTTTTGCCAGCGAAATCGTTCCCATTGAGGTCAGAACGAAAAAGGGCCCCAGGGTTTTGGACCGGGATGAAGGGATCCGACCGGACACCACCCCCGAATCCCTCGCCGGGCTGCGGCCGGCGTTCAAAAAGGACGGTGTGCTGACGGCGGGGAACTCGAGCCAGATCTCCGATGGTGCCGCCGCGCTGCTCCTCGCCAGCCCGGAAGCGGTGGAAAAATACGGCCTCAAGCCCCTGGCCCGTATTCTGGGGGGTGCGTGGAGCGCGGGGACGACCTGGCGTTTTCCGGAGGCCCCGATTCCCGCGGTCAAGAAGCTGCTCGATAAACTCGGTATGACGATCGAGGATTTTGATCTCTTTGAGAACAACGAGGCCTTCGCCCTCAATAACGTGCTCTTTCACCGCTTGCTCGGTGTGCCTTTTGAAAAGCTCAACGTTCACGGTGGCGCGATCGCGCTCGGGCACCCGATCGGGGCTTCCGGGGCGCGGATCGTCGTCACCCTCCTCCACGCTCTGGCGAGCCGCGACGCCCAGCTGGGGCTGGCCGCAATCTGCCACGGCACGGGCGGGGCGACGGCGCTGGCGCTGGAGCGGGTGGCCAAGGATTAAGGCCAGACCGGGCCCTGTGGCGGCTTCTGCCGAGGCAGGGCGGTCAGCTGCCTTCGGCGGACATCTCCCAGTGCACGACTTCGAGGCGCTCTTCCCGCACCTCGAAGTCGCCGTTTTCCAGCAAAAAGCGAGCCGCCTTGCGCAGCGTCTCCTCGACCCAGCGCGGGTCGGCTCCGATGAGGGTGAAGCCCACGACCTCCCAGCCGTGGGCTTCGATGCCCTCCAGGCGCGCCGCTGACACCGGAAAGCGGGACTTCAGCCGCTCCATGACCGGCCGCACGAGGGCCCGCTTTTCCTTCAAGCTGCGAACCCACGGCATTTCCAGCCGGGCGGTGTAAAGGCCCACGTACGCTTTCACGGCCGAACGTGCTTGAGCGCCTCCTCCAGCCAGGCGATGAGGTCGGTGGGAGCTTCCAGACCCACGCTGAGCCGGAGCAGGCCCGGGGTCACCCCGGCTTCGCGTCTTTGGGGCTCGGGAATGTTGCTGTGGGTGGTGGTCCAGGGGTGGATGATCAGGGTTCGGACGTCGCCGACGTTTGGGGCCTGGAGCATGTTGAGGTGGGCCAGGAAGCGGCTCGCAGCCGGAAGCCCGCCCTCGAGGGTAAAGGAAACCATTGACCCGGAGAGGCGGAGATACTTCTCCGCCCGGGCCCGGGCGGCTCCCGTGGCGAGGCCGGGGTAGGCCACCCGTTCGACTTCAGGCCTTCCCGCCAGCCACTCGGCGATCATCGCCGCAGTTTGAGAGGCGCGCTCCAGACGTACGGCCAGCGTTTCCAGACCCTGGAAGATCAGGTAGGCGTTGAAGGGGGAGAGGGCCATGCCGCCGAGGCTCAGCCCGAGTTGGCGGGCGCGGGCAAGGAGTGCCGCTTCACCGAACGCTTCCCAGGCCGAAGGTCCGGTCGGGAGCGGTTGGGTGAGGGTGGGGATGTTGGACCACAGTGTGGTCGGGCGGCTGAGGAGCGCCCCACCGAGGATTGAGCCGTGGCCCGAGGCCCATTTGGTCAGGCTCTCCACCACCACGTGCGCCCCCCAGCGGAGCGGCTGGACCAGGTAGCCGGCGGCGCCGAAGGTGTTGTCGACGACGAAAACCGAACCGTTGGCCTCGGCGATCTCGGCCAGCGCCTCGAGGTCGGGAACCTCGAGCGCGGGGTTGGAGAGGGTTTCCACGAAAAGCACCCGGGTGTTTGGCCCGATCGCCGCTCGGTAATCGTCGACCGTGGCCGTTGCCGGCAGGTAACGGACCCGGACGCCGAAGGCCGAGAGGATCTGGTTGAAAAGGCCGATGGTTTGCCCGAAGAGGTTGGTGCTGGCGAGGATTTCGTCCCCGGGCCGGACCAGGGCGAGCATAGCGGTGAAGGTCGCGGCCTGGCCGCTGGCGGTGGCCAGCGCCCCGTCTGCGGCCTCGAGCGCGGCCAGGCGACGTTCCAGTGCGGTGACGGTTGGGTTTTTGGCCCGGGCGTAGACGTAGGCCGTACTCTCCTTGAAGCGGCGTTCGCCCTCCTCGAGGGTTTGAAAGGCATGGGCCACGGCGGCGTAGATGGGAAGGCCGACGATCGAGTGGGGGTCTTCGGGGAGCCCGGCGAGTACGGCTTGGGTTTCGTACTCCATGCCCAAAGCATAGCAAAGGCCCCGGCATTCCCGGGGCCCATGCGGCGCAGAGTGAAACGGGCTCAGACTTTGGCTTCTTCCTTGAGCAGATTGCGCAGCACGGTGTGGAGGATGCCCCCGTTTTTGAAGTACTCGACCTCGACGGGTGTGTCGAGTCGGGCCACGACTTCGAAGGTGATTTGGCTCCCGTCCTCGCGCGTCGCCCTTACCTTGAGGGTCTTCCTTGGGGCGATGTCGGCGATGCCCTCGATATCAAAGGTTTCGCGCCCGGTGAGCCCGAGGGATTTCCAGGACTCTCCGGGCATGAACTCCAGCGGCAGCACGCCCATGCCCACCAGGTTCGAGCGGTGGATGCGCTCGAAGCTCTCGGCGATCACCGCTTTGACACCGAGCAGCGCGGTGCCCTTCGCCGCCCAATCGCGCGACGAGCCGGTGCCGTATTCCTTCCCCGCCAGGATGACGAGCGGCGTCCCCTCGGCCTTGTACTTCATGGCCGCGTCGTAGATCCACATCTTTTCACCCTCGGGGAACTTGATGGTGTAACCGCCCTCGACGCCGTCGAGCAGGAGGTTTTTGATGCGGATGTTGGCGAAGGTGCCCCGCATCATGACTTCGTGATTGCCGCGACGGGAACCGTAGGTGTTGAAGGCCTCGACCGGCACGCCGCGTTCGAGGAGGTAGCGGCCGGCGGGGCTGTCCTTGGGGATGGCGCCGGCGGGGGAGATGTGGTCGGTGGTGATCGAATCGCCGAAGAGGCCCAGGACCCGGGCGCCGCGGATATCCCCCGGTTCTTGGGGATTAAGGTCCATCTCCTGGAAGAAGGGCGGTTCCTGGATGTAGGTGGAGTTCGGGTCCCACTCGTAGAGCGCGCCCGAAGGGGCCTCGAGATTCTTCCAGCGCTCGTCGCCCTCAAAGACACGGGCGTATTCGCTTTTGTACATCTCGGGGTCGAGGCTCTCGCGGATGGCCTGCTGGATCTCCTCCTGGCTCGGCCAGATGTCCCGGAGGTAGACCGGGTTGCCGTTGGGGTCGTAGCCGAGGGGTTCGTTTTGCAGATCGATGTCCACCCGGCCGGCCAGGGCAAACGCGACCACCAGCATCGGCGAGGCCAGGTAGTTGGCCTTGACGTGGGGGTTGACCCGGCCTTCAAAGTTCCGGTTGCCGGAGAGCACGGCGGCCACCACCAGATCGCCCTTTTCCACCGCCTCCCGGATGTCGTCGGGAAGGGGGCCAGAGTTGCCGATGCAGGTGGTGCACCCGTAGCCGACCACGTGGAAGCGCAGGGCCTCGAGGAAGGGGAGCAGGCCGCTGGCGTTCAGGTAATCGGTGACCACCTTGGAGCCCGGCGCCAGGCTCGACTTGACCCAGGGTTTGGTATCGAGCCCCGCCTCCACCGCCTTTTTGGCCAGTAGCCCGGCCCCGATCATGACCGAGGGGTTCGAGGTGTTGGTGCAGGAGGTGATGGCGGCGATGGCCAGCGAGCCGTGGGTGAGTTCGAAGGTCTCGCCATGGCGATTGACCAAAACACGCTTTTCGAGATCGTCTTTCTCAAGTCCAAAGCCCCGCTCGCTAAAGGGCTTGGTGAGGTGGGCTTGAAAGCTCGACTTGAGCTCCTGGAGCCGGACCCGGTCCTGGGGACGCTTGGGGCCGGCGAGGCTTGGCTCGACGGTGGACATGTCGAGCTCGAGGTGCTCCGAGTAAACGATCGACTCGCTGCCCTCCCGGAAGAGCCCCGTGGCCCGGGTGTAGCGCTCGACCAGGTCGATGAGCCATTCGGGGCGCGCCGTAAGCCGGAGATAAGCCAAGGTTTCCTCGTCGACGGGGAAAAAGCCCATCGTGGCCCCGTATTCGGGTGCCATGTTGGCGATGGTGGCCCGGTCGGCGAGGGGAAGCTTGGAGACCCCGGGGCCGTAGAACTCGACGAACTTGCCCACCACCCCGTGCTTGCGGAGCATCTCGGTGATGGTGAGCACCAGGTCGGTGGCCGTGGCCCCCTCGGGGAGCTCACCGGTGAGCTTGAAGCCCACGACCTTGGGCGCGAGCATGTAGTAGGGCTGACCGAGCATGACCGCCTCGGCTTCGATCCCGCCGACGCCCCAGCCCAGCACGCCGAGCCCGTTGATCATCGTGGTGTGGCTGTCGGTCCCCACCAGGGAGTCGGGGAAGGCGATGGTTTCGCCGTCGCGCTTGGCGGTCATGACCACCTTGGCCAGGTGCTCGAGGTTGACCTGATGGATGATGCCCTGGCCGGGTGGGACGACGCGGAAATCGTCGAGCGCGCCCTGACCCCACTTAAGGAGCTGGTAGCGCTCGCGGTTCCGTTCATACTCGAGGTCGGTGTTCCGTAAGAGGGCATAGCCGCTCCCGAAGAAGTCGACCTGGACCGAGTGGTCGATGACCAGATCCGACGTGACCTGGGGATTGATCTTGGCGGGATCTTTGCCAAAACGGGCCATCGCGCTTCGCATCGCCGCCAGGTCCACGACCGCCGGGACACCGGTGAAGTCCTGGAGCACGACGCGAGCGGGCTTGTGGGGCACGTTGATCTCGCCTGGCTCCGGCTGCCAGCGGGCGAGGTTCACCACGTCCTCTTCGGTGACTTGGAAACCGTCGACGTTCCTGAGGATGGCCTCGAGGAGAATCCGGATCGAAAACGGAAGCTTTGAGACCTCGGCGATCCCCTGGGCCTCGAGCGCCATGACGTCGTAGTAGGTCAGCTTGCCCTCGCGGGTCTCCAGTGTCTTCTTTGCGCCAAAAACATCCTTTTGCATACCGCTCCTTCCTCCCCCGGGAAAAGGGGGGTTGCCTTGAGTCGAACTGAGGGGGAAGTTTCGCTCCGGCGGGGAGCGCCCCACCGGCTACGCTCAAGTCTACCACATGGCGCGATGGTGCCTTGGTGCGAGATCGGCGGCCACTCGCCTGCGCCCGTGGGCGCTTAGAGCATCCCAGCCAGATACCCCTTTTCGCGGACGGCGCGGATGAGGTCCATGACCGTCAGGCGGTGGGGGTCGTAGGCGACAACGATCTGACCGGGGTGGCTGGTTTCGACGTTGGCTACGCCCTCGAGGGCTTTGAGCGCTTCCAGCACTTCCTGCATCTGGCTTTCGGTCTTTGCCCCGCGAACGCCAAGGAGCACGCGATTCATAGGTTCATTCTAAAACGCCCCCGGGATCGGGCCGCCTTCCCAGGCGCTTTCGGGCTAAAACCAGGGGACCGACCTGGAATTCCATCGAAGCGGCCGCCCGGGCGAGCGGGGTGGCCTCGCGGACGAAAAGGGCGACCTCGTAGACCCCGGCGTCGTGGGCGGACTTGACCAGGGCTCGCAGAAGGGCTTGGTAAGCGGTTTCGTCCGCCGCCAGGATGCGGCTTACGAGAACGGTGGCCCAGGCCCCTTGCCAGACCGCCTGCGCCAGGACGAAGCCGCGCGGTTCACCCTGTCGCGTCTCGGCGATGAAGCTGTGGCCGCTCCTGGCGAAGTGCCGGAACGCGGCGAGCGAGGCTTTTTGCGGCAGTTGGGGATCGAGGTGCTCGCGTTCGAAGGCTTGGATGCGGGGAAAATCCTCTTCGCTCAGGTGGCGTACGATCATACGACGAGTCTATTCCCTTCCCGCCGGAGGGAGAGCCAGCGTTCCAAACCCAGCACCAGTGCGGCGGTGACGAAAAGCCAGCTGCCGATGGGACGCCGCTCGCCGTCTTGGGGAAGGGTGCTGGACTCTTTGCTGGGAAGCAGGGTTTCGCCGGGCGACTCGAGCACGTAGGCGACGTTCGCCCGAACCTGAGGCGAGAGCACGCCATCGGTCCCCAGAGGTTTGGCCGCCCTCAGGTGGGGGGCGAGGAAGTTATAGACGAGTACGGGGAAGGCGGGCATGTTGGCCAGGCGCTCGATGGGAGGAAGGTAGAGGCTCGGCCCGTTGGCATAGATCAGCCCCCGCCCCTTTCCGTCGACCGCGATCGGTTTCCACCCCGGCGGCGGGGGCGGTGGCAGCGGCAACGCGCTGCCAATCAGGCGGACGCCGCGGAGCGCAGGGTGGTCGGGGTCCCGATCGACGACGGTGGTCGTCGCACCTTCGGCGCCTTCGGGCGTGAAGTAGAGGGTTGGGATGGAGGGTGTTTCCGCGGGCCGTGCGATTCGGACCGCGAGTGGCGCTGGAGGTCGGGGCACCGGTCGGACCTCGAGGAGACGGAAGACGCGAAGCAGGGCGGGGCGGGGCTGTGGGAGAGCGATCCGGGGATGGGCGCGGATCCAAAATGACCGGTCATCGAGCGCCAGGTCGCCTCCGTTTTCGAGGGCCGCGACCAGGTCGCCCGAGGCTTCGATCCTGCGCCAGGCAAAGCCCTGGGCAGGCACCTCGATGGGGTAGGCTTTGCCGTTGATCTTGACCGATCCCCGCCAGAGGCCGGGCCCGGTGTTGCCAAGGGCCACGAATCCCGGTCGCAGGGCGGTGATGCCCACGTTGCGTTCCTCGCCGGCGACGTTCAGATAAAAGGTGCGGAGGCCCAAAGGTGGCGGCGCGTCGGTGATGAGGAGCGTTTGTGCGCCCGGCAGCTGCCGCTGGCCGGTGCGAATGGCCAGGGCGAGATCGGCGCTGGCATCGCCCGGCCTGAGCGCGTCGAGCGTTGCCAGAAGATCCCGTCCCGGTGCCGGACCGAAGACCGTGGGATTGAGCCCGGCCCGAACCACCACCGCCCGCTGGGCTTTCCCGAGCTGGGCTCGAGCCTCGTCGATGGCCCGGGCCCAGCGACCACCGGCGGCCATGGAGGCGGAGGCGTCGAGCACGATCACCCATTGCTGGGGCCGCGTTTGCCGCAGCCAGGGCTTTGCCAGCGCGGCGATGGCGGCAGCGGAGGCCAGGAGCAGCAGGAGCAGGGAGAGGTCAACCCGGCGGCTACGGCGGCCACCTCCGCTCGCCCGTTGCCAGAGAAAGAGGCCCCCGACCTCACGTAGAGGCGGGGTCCGCCTTCGGTGCAGGAGGTAGAGGATCAGCCAGACCGGGGGGATGAGGGCCAGCGTGAGCGGTTGCCAAAACCCTACCAACGCACCTCCGTGAGCCCTTCGGTGACGAGCGTGTTGTCCTGAGCCCGGGTGTAACTGAGCGAAGCACCGCTACGTTCGGCCACGAAACTCAAAAAGGCGCTCAGGCGTTGCATGAAACGCATGGTTTTTTGCAGCGATTCTCCGTTTTGCGCCAACATGGGCGTGGTTGCGAGCAGCTGATCGGCGGCCAGTTTCCAGGCCCGTCGATTGTCGGAAAAGCTTAGCTGCAAGGCGGTATCGGGATAAAAGTCGGCCTTGGCCCGGAACTCGGGGTTTTCACCCAGACGGGGGCCAAAGAGGGCTTCGGCCGCCGTCTTGCTCGTGGCCAGGGCCACCCGGTCTCCCAGGTTGAAGAGGTAGACCTCGCCCATCATCCCAACCTGAACGGCCTTTGCCGTTTGGCCGGCGATGGTGGTTTGGCGAAGGGCAAAGCCTCCGCTGCCCTCGGGCGTCGCGCTGGCGGCGGCCATCTGCAACCAGGCCAGGAGGTTGGCCTCGGCCGTGAGGGCGTCGCTCGCCTCGAGGATGACCAGCAAGTCCCCGGCCGGATTCTGCATGGCCATGACCGCCGTGTTCGACTGGCCTTCGACGTTGATCAGGGCCAGCCGGTTCCCGAAGGCGGAGAGGTCGATCTGAAGCCCCATGCCGGACTGGCCGAGGAGGTTCGAGAGATATTCGCCAAGCTGGGGCAGGGGCAGGTAGAGACTCGTGACCGAGATGCCTTGCGGCAGTGCCGCAAGGGGCCAGGGCCGACCGTGATTCAGGAAGAGGGCTTTGAGGGCCCGGTCGCCCTCCGGGGCAAAGGCGAATTCACTCTTGGATACGATCCCGGCTTTTTCGATCGAAAGGGAAAAGGCGTAGCGCCTGGGGGTTTGGATGGCTTTGAGCAGGGACGGCGGCAGTCCTTCTCCCTCAAACACCGAAGAGAGCATCGGTCCGAGCGGCTCCAGGTCGAGGAAGTAGACCAGATCCCCCCCGAGTGGCAGGGAAAGCCCCTTGGGGCTCGATGGGTCGAGGAACCGCTCGAACGCGGGCTCGCTCGCGACAAGCAGCGTGTCCTGGCTGTACCCGGCGACGATCGCCGACCCCGACTCGCTGGGGTAGTGCTTTACCGTCCACGCCCCTTCTTTTTGGGCGTCTTTGAGGAGCGTTTTGACGGTTTCAAATATCCGGTTCCGGTCTTTGGGCGAAGGTCGGGCCAGGGCCAAAAAGGTGCCGTCGGGGTAGGCCACAGCCAGCCCTTCCTGCCCTACGAGGTCGATGCTCATAAGCTTCAGCAACGGTCGAATCTCGCTGAGGTCGGATGGCGCGTCGTTTGCGAATTCGTTGATGAGGTCGTCGAGCGTGAGCTGCTGCCGCTTGAGTTCGATTTGGAAATCGATGAGGAAGGCCTTTTTAATCGCTAGGTTGCGGGCATACAGCCCTGTCACCGCACCGGTCGGGACCAGGGCAGGCAAGCTGGTCGCCAGTGCGGCGCCGGCGAAGAGGAGCATGCTCAGGAGGATACGTATGATTTTCATCTCACCGTATTGTAGCTGAGATGGCTAGAGGTAGTGGGGCGTAATGCCGCGCTCGCCGCGTCGGAGCTTTTCGATCGCGATCCAGGCCAGCGCCATCCCGGATGGGGGCGAGTCCACGAGGTGGCAGCCCGGGAGCTCGGCATACGCCCTGGCGTCGAGTTTGGCCGGTGGCTTGAGAACCTCGATTGTTTCGCCCACTTCGTAAAGTCCGGCGTAGCGAAGGCCGTTGCGCGCCGTGATCGCGGGCGCGACCCGTCCTCTCTTGCGCGCCGCGATCGCCATGAGGGTGTCGACACCGACCAGGGGGACCCCGAGGGATCGAGCAAAGCCCTGCGCGAAGGCGAGCCCCACGCGAACCCCCGTGTAAGAGCCCGGACCCTGCCCCACGGCCACGGCGTCGATATCCGCGGGTCGGAGACGATGTTGGGAAAGGAACGTCTCGGCCCACCCCACGATGGCCTCGCCATGGCGTCGTTCTAGGTGGACGCTGAGCTCGGCGTGGGGAAGACCGAGGACCAGGTAGGGGGTCGCGGTGTCGAGGGCCAGGACCAGCATCAACCCGACGCTACACCATGCCCCTTCGGTTTGGGGAGGGGTGATGGTCCGGGCGGAAATCGATAGAGTGAAACCATGACCTTCCAGCGCTTTTCCGAGTATCTCTCCGAGATCGAATCGGTCTCGGCGCGGTTGGAAATTATCCGCTTGCTCTCGGGTCTTTTTCGCTCGCTCGATGCCCGCGAGCTCCCCGAGGCCGTGCTTTTGCTCACCGGGAAGGTCGCCCCTTCGTTCGAGGGGCTCGAGTTCGGCGTCGCCGAGCGGGAGGCCGCCAAGGCCCTGGCGCTCGTCCTCGGCATGGAGGAGAAGGCCGTTTTGTCCCGGGTGCGAGAGTCCGGCGACATTGGCGGTCTGGCGATGCAGCTTTTGCCTGAGCGAGAGGGAACGCTTTCGATTGGCGAGGTTTACGCTGCCTTGCGTGCCCTCGCCGAGGATTCCGGCGTCGGTTCACAGCAACGCAAGCGTGAGCGTTTGGGAAAGCTGCTCGAAAGTTCCAGCCCCCTCGAGGCCCGCTACATTCTCAGAATCGTGACCGGAAAACTGCGGCTCGGCGTTGGCGAAGCGACGATCCTCGAGGCCCTCGCCGAGGCCATCCTGGGGTCCCGGAAAAAGCGCCCGTTGCTCGAACGCGCCTACAACCTGACTTCGGACCTGGCCTATGTTGCCCGTCTGGCGCCTGAGGGCGAGGAGGCGCTCAAGGGGGTCAAGGTGACGGTCGGAAAGCCGGTCAGGATGATGCTCGCTGAACGCCTGCCGGGGGCCGGCGCCATCATCGAGAAACTCGGGCCCCATCTGGCCGAGTTCAAGTATGACGGCGAGCGGGTCCAGATCCATTACAACGGCGAGCGTTTCTGGGTTTTTTCCCGGCGAACCGAGAACATTACCCACCAATATCCCGACTTGCTCGAAGCCCTGGCTGGAGTGGTCACGAGGTCATTCATCCTCGAGGCCGAGGCCGTGGTGATCGACCCGGAGAGCGGGGAGATGCGTCCCTTCCAGTACGTTTTAAACCGCAAGGTCAAACACCTGACTCCCGAGCTCGTGGCCCGTTACCCGGTCAAGGCCTTCGCCTTCGAGCTCCTCTACCTCGACGGCGAGCCCTTGGTGGACCTGCCCTATGAGACCAGGCGTCAGCGACTGGAGGCCTTCCTTCCTCGAAGCGAGCGCTTCGAGATCGCGACCGGGCGTCGCATTGCCACCATCGATGAGCTCGAGGCCTTCTTCGAGCAGGCCTTGGATTCGGGGTGCGAGGGGCTGATGTGCAAGCGGCTCGACGCCGGATACGAAGCGGGAAAACGAGGCTTCAAGTGGGTGAAATTCAAGGGCGAGCTGGGAGGACGTCTGCCCGACACCTTCGACACGGTCGTGGTGGGGGCCTGGTGGGGTCGCGGGCGCCGGAGCGGAACCTTTGGCAGTTTGCTGGTGGCGACCTATAACCCGGAAGCCGGCCGTTTTGAAACCGTGAGCAAACTGGGCTCGGGATTTACCGATGAAGACCTGCTGAGTGCCCTGCCAGATCGGCTCCTGCCCCACCGGGTTGAAGCCCCGCCCCCCCGGGTTCAGGCGCTTTTGACTCCCGATGTGTGGTTTGAGCCCGCGGTGGTGGTGGAGGTGGAAGCCCAGGAGATTACCCTGAGCCCCAACCATACCTGCGCCTACGGCGCCATCAAGGCCGACCGGGGGCTTGCGCTGCGCTTTCCCCGTTTTGTTCGTTTTCGTGACGATAAGGGGGCGACCGAGGCCACGACCTCGGAGGAGGTGGCCGCCCTCTACCGCAGGCAGTGGGCGTAAAGCCCCGGTCCTTTTGTGGGAGAATGGTTCGCATGCAGAGGACACTCTTTGGGGTACTGGTCGTCGTCGCACTGGTTGTGATCGGTGGTGTGTGGTTCTTGGGCCGTTCCAAAGCCCCGGCGGGCACCGCTTCCGGCGGCATTCAAAACCCGGATCCGTTGCTCCAGGCCCGGATCGTTTACGGCGCCCCGGACGCGCCGGTCACCGTGGTGGATTTTTCCAACTACCGGTGCCCGCACTGCCGAAACCACGCCCTCAATGCGCTGCCCAAGATCTTCGCCCGGTACGTCGATTCCGGTAAGGTCCGTTACGTTTTCCGGGCGCTGCCCTTTTCCGGTCAGACCGACGTGTTCGATATGAGCGTCGCTTCCGCCTGCGTCTACGAGCAAGATCCCGAGAGGTTCGTGGCCTACCACGAACTGCTCTTCCGGGCGGTTGACGATTGGGCTGGCAAAACCGGGGAGGCGTTGATCGGGCGGGCGCTGGACTATGCGCGGCAGCTCAGTCTGGACACCGGTCGGCTCAAAGCGTGCATCGAGGAGGGCAAGACCCGCGAGGAGGTCGCCTTCGATCAAAAACTTGCGGCCTCGCTCGGAGTTGACGGTACGCCCACCTTCTTCATTAACGGCAAGAAATACGTTGGATTCATGCCGTTTGAGAAATGGCAAACGATCCTCGGCCCATGAAGCCTCGCCTTGCGTGTTTTGCGGCTGGCTGGTAGGGTGTATGGGTGTGCGCACGACCACGACCGTGCGCCGGGGAGGAAACGATGAAACAGGGTTTGCATCCGAAGCTGGTTCCGGCCCGGATTATTTGCGGGTGCGGCAACGTCATCGAAACCTATTCGACCAAGCCCGAGATCCACGTCGAGGTGTGCTCGGCCTGCCACCCGTTTTTTACCGGCCAGCAGCGCTTCGTGGATACCGAGGGGCGCGTGGAGCGCTTCCAGCGCCGTTACGGAGACTCCTACAAGAAAAACCTCAAGAAGCGTTCGTGAAACCGGGGCCCTTTGGGCCCCGGCGTTTTGGGGCTGATCGATGCCACACGGTAGGATGAGCGGCGGCTGGGTCGAGATCGTCGTCGGCCCCATGTTTTCCGGAAAATCAGAAGAGCTCATTCGCCGGGTCAAGCGGGCCTTGATCGCGGGCCAAAAGGTCCAGGTGTTCAAGCCCCGGCTCGATAACCGCTATCACGATGTCGACGTGGTGAGCCACGATGGGCGGCGGGTTGAGGCGATCCCGGTGGAAAACGCTGCCGCGCTCGAGGCCGCGCTCTCGGATCCGCTTCCGGATGTGGTGGCGGTGGATGAAGTGCAGTTTTTCGACGCTGCGATCGTGGCCGTGGTAACCTCGCTGGCTGACGCTGGCGTTCGCGTGATCCTGGGCGGCCTCGATCTCGACTTTAGGGGCGAGCCCTTCGGCGTCGTCCCCGAGCTCCTGGCCCGGGCCGAGTTCGTCGAGAAGCTCACCGCGGTTTGCGTGCGCTGCGGAGCGCCTGCGACCCGTACGCAGCGACTCATCGAGGGGCAGCCGGCCTTCGAAGACGATCCCATTATCCTGGTCGGCGCCGAGGAAACCTACGAGGCCCGCTGCCGGAAGTGCCACGTGGTACGAAAAAGGGCGTAGAAGATGACGCCCATCCCCATACTGACGGGCCCGACGGCGACGGGGAAGAGCCGTCTGGCGCTCAAGCTGGCCGAGCGCTTTGGTCTGGAGATTATTAATGCCGATGCCACCCTCTTCTACCGGGGGCTGGACATTGGGACCGCGAAACCCACCCGCGAGGAGCGCGAGCGGATTCCCCATCACCTGATCGATGTTTTGGACCCGGACCAGGCGGTGAGCGTCGTCTGGTTCGTTCAGGCCGCCGAGCGAGCCATAGAGGCGGTTTTGCGCCGGGGGCGAATTCCCCTGGTCGTGGGTGGGAGCGGCTATTACATCCGCGCCCTTTCGCACGGGTTTTACCGGGTTCCCCCGCCCGATCCGGAGTTGACCCGGGCCCTCGAGGTCGAACTCGCCGAGAAGGGGTTCGCCCGACTCCACCAGGAGCTTGCCCGCGTGTCTCCCCAGGATGCGATGCGGGTTAAGGGCAATCCTCGCAGGCTTTTGCGGGCACTCTTCGTGCTGCGCAAGACGGGCCGTCCGCCCGCCGAGCTCCCCTGGGCTTCACCCCGGTTTGCCTACCGTAAGCTCATCCTCTGGCCAGAGCGCGAGCGCTTGCTCCCCGTGATCCAGGCCAGGGCCCTGGCCCAGTTCGAAGCCGGTCTGGTCGAAGAGGTGCGCGGCCTGCTCGCGCGTTACCCGCATATGCCGACGGCCATTCAGACCATCGGCTACAAAGAGGTCGTTCGCTACTTGCGCGGTGAGATGAGCCTGGAGGCGGCGATCGAAGAGGATTGGCGCGCCGTCTGGCGGTACGCCAAACGCCAATACACCTGGTTCCGTCGCGAACCCGGTGACGTGGTTTACCTGCCCCGAATGGGCGATGAAGCCTGGGACGGCCTTCTTGCCTGGTGGATCGAGGGTTGGGCAGGGGCGAAGGCGCGGGACGGGGCGTGATATTGGCGCTATGCTGAGGGTGTGGAGGCCCGTTATCGCTACGCTTCACGATGGGTTTGGAAGCTGCGGCGTCTGGGGCAGCCCGTACCCGTACCTGTTCTGCCTGAGTGGCGAGACGGGCGATTTTTCTACGAAGATGGGCGGCTTGGGCTTTGGGAATGGCGTTATCCGTTCCCGCCCGACGGCCGGCCACTGGTTGCGATTGATATCGAGACCACCGGTCTTTCGCCGGCCCACGATGGGATTACGGAGTTCGCACTGGTACGAAGAGAGGGCGCGCACTGGGTTCGCTTTCAAAGTTTCGTTCAACCGGGGAGGCCCATCCCGCCCCGAATCCAGGCGTTGACCGGCATTCGTGAGAACGATGTTTGCGATGCTCCCACCATCGAGGAGGTTTTGGAAACGGCGAGGCCGCTTTTAGAGGACGCCACCTGGATGATTCAAAACGCCCCTTTTGATCTCGGCTTTCTCCGGCCCCATTTGCGCAGGGTTGGGTATAAGATAGAACCCAAGGTGATAGATACACTGGGCTGGGCCCGGAAGGGGTTACCAGGGGTACGAAGGTATGGGCTTGGATCGTTGGTGGAGGTACTGCTTATCCCCGTAGCGCGCCGGCACCGAGCGCTGGCTGATGCCGAGGCAGCCATGCAGGTGGCCCACGAGCTCTACTACATCCTGAGCTCGGGAACGGCGCTTCCTTTGGAGGCACTATGAATGAGGCGAGGTATACGGTGACCTCAGCGTGTATCGGGAGCGGGAGCCTCAGGCTCACGCCCTCTTTACGACGGGTGTTTGGCGAAGCGTCCCAGGTGCGGGTTCTGGGACCCGATGGCGAAACCTATGACCTGAGGGTGGACCGCGAGGCTGGAATGGTTACCGGTGCCCACGCGCTCTTTGAGGCGCTTGAGCTTGCGCCCAACCAGCAACTGCGACTCGTTCGTGAAGGGGAAGTGGTGAGCGTCGAGGTGGTCGGCCGACGGGTCCGTTCCAGGCCGGCCAGCGAGCAACGGGCAAAGGTGCTGAGCGGGGCGGTCTCCAAGCGCCAGGAAAAACCTGCCCCACCTTCGAAGCGGGTCGAGGTCACCCCGTATCCTCGTCAGGTCCTCTATCCCCAGCAAGCGGCGCCCCCGCCTTATATTCAAGCGCTCAAGACCATAGGTCTGGAAGCTTCGGCAAAGGGGTCGTTCTGGCACCTTCGTTCCCGAATGGGGCGTAAGGCCTACACCGTCGTTGCTTGCCGTGAAGGTGAGCTGGACCCCAAGCAACTGCTCGAGGCTCAGCGGCAGCAGCAAGCGACCTACGCGCTCCTCGTGACGGCGAGCCGCTCGGCCGAGGCCATTCCTCATCTCGCGGTGGCGAGCGAGGAAGCGCTCCACCGCCTTGCCGAGTTGCACCGGGCGTTTCCCCTGGGTCCTTTGGAACTCGAGCGGCTGCTCGCCAAAGGGCGAATTACCCTCGACGACCTCGAGGCCCTCGAACGCGAAGTCGAGGCGTTGCTCGGCGAACGCGCCGCGTTTTCGGCCACCCTGCTCGGGCTTTCATCGTTCCGCAAAGGGCAGGTCTTTCTCCTGGAAGACCTCGTGGCCGAGGTGGGGGACGCACTCCCCGGAGATGTGGCCTCGCGCATGCTGGAGGTCCTTTCCGGGCCACCCTTTTTCGCCCTTCGCGCCATCGCTCCGGGCGAGTTTCAAATGCAGGTGGGTGTGGACGAGCTCCTGATGGGCCTGGCTGCGTACGCGGAACGGCTCAAGGTCCGTTTGCCGGTGTAGGACTCGGCTGGAAGACCCAGTCAAAGCTCTGCTGGGCCCGGGCCTTCAGCTGCGCCACGGCCTGCCAGTCGGGTGCGGCGCCCGAAGTGATGAAGTCGACGATTTCGCCCGGGTCGGGGTTGGTGGGCAGCACCGGCGCTTTGGTCTCCTCGAGGAATCCGAGTACCTTGGGATCGTAGTTAATCCCCAGGTAAGGCGTTCCCGCATTCGCGGCCAGGATGAGGCCGTGCAGGCGGGCGCTCACCACGTAGCTCGCCGAAGCGAGCAGGTAGTGAACGCGTCTGGGGTCGCCGCTCGCTTCCTTGGGCAGGCCGGTGAAGGCCTCGAAGGTTTCTTCGTCGGCTCCCGGTTGCATGGCGAGGACCAGAACGTCATAGCCGAGCTTCAGCAGCCGGTAGCTGGCGACGACCAGGGGTTTGGTGGGAACGCCATATCTTGGGACCACGACGACCAGGCCCGGCTCGCGCCCCACGGGCGGCGGGGGGAGCAAAAGCGCCGGGTCCGCCCCGAGCCGCGCTCTCAGCCCCAGGCTCTGCGCGTACTCAAGCGAGCGCTGGTCCCGGACGATGATCATATGTTCGCCGATCGTGCGGGTGACCGCGCGCTCACCTTCGGGCGAGAGGGGCCCCAGCGATTGGTTGAAGACGATTGGCGTCGCTCCCAGCCGCCTGGCCCAGCGAAAGATCTGTAGGTAATACCAGAGGCTCCGCCGGCTGGTCCGATCCTGCAGCAACCCACCGCCGCCGAGAAGCAGCGTGTCCATTCTTCGAAAGGCGACGAGCAATCCGAGGGGGTTGAGACGGTGGGTGGTCTGGACCTTGAGGGCCGCGCGAGTGAGCCCGGGGTTTGCGCTCAGCACCAGCGGCTTCAGCCGCCTTCGCCGAAGCTCCTGAATGATGGCAGAGAGTATGGCTTCGTCGCCCGCGTTCTTGTAGCCGTAGTATCCAGCTATTCCCACAACCATTTGCGCGCCCACCGAAAGAGGACTAAAGCGAGTAACCCCAGGATAAGCCCGGCCACGATTCCATTCAAACTCCGGATGAGGGAGACCACGAGGGGGGTGTGGTAGTGGGCGAAGCTATCGAGGATCGAAGCTTCGGCGATCACGGCGATCACGATCAGCAGATTGCGGATCCAGTTGGGGATGGGTGCGAGCAGGGCGAAGACGGCGGTGGCGTGGCCAAAGATCTCTTTGAACCTGGGTCGGATCATCAGCGCCTGGAGCTGGTCGCGGAGAAGGAGCTCGATCTGGGGGACGAACGGCGCGTCGTTGCCACGGCGGAGCAGGGCGATAGCGAAGGCGGCCAGAGCGAGCCCGAGGACCATGGCCTCGACGAGGCGTATCGGTTGGTTGAGGCGCTGGACCAGGGTCTCGCGCCAACTGTCTTTTGGAAGCTGTGAAAGCAACACCAGTGCCGGGGGGATGATCAGCAAAAGGCCAACGCCTCGGAAGGTCGCAAGCGCCAGCATGCTGGCCTGGGTGCTTCCCAGAGCGCTCATGAAGATGGCCCCGAGGAGCGTGTAGCCAAGGGCCCTGAGCCAGGTGACGATGTTCCGGGGCCGGCCGAGAAATCCCAGCGCGGGAAAAGTCAGCCCGGCCAGGAGCGGCCCCGCCTGGTCCTGTCCGTAACCGAAGGCCACCACCAGCAGCCCCGCGGTCACGATCGCCGCCAGTCGGGCCGGGAAAGCGAGGGAGAGGAGAATCAGACCGGCGACCAGACCCGGCCAGGCCCATAGCCGCCACCCCGAGGGCGAAAACACGAGGGGTTTGGGCGGACCGAGCGAGATCCCCGCACGCTCGAGGCCGGCTTTGAGCTCGCCGAGGAAGCGTTCGGTGTCGGTGGCCTTGGGGTAGGGGCGGAAGTAGAGCAACCGGTGGCCCCGTTCCCGGGCGGCGAGGACGTATTTACGGGCAGCGACATCGGGCGCTAGGTTGAGCTGGTAGGCGGGGTTGAGGCTAAACAGGCGGAGAACTTCGTGGTTCTTGGTGAAGGCCCCGAGCCCCAGCTGGGGGGCGCCCTCGATGAACGCCACCGGGAGGGAAAAGCTCTGACTGGCCTGACCGAGCCGGTCCGGCCAGCCGAGAGCTTCGTTTCCTGCGAAGGCAATGGCACGAGCCTCCGGGGGGATGGTGACCGGCCAGGGTCGGTAACGATGGTTTTGCGGCCGGTAAACGATGTAAAAGCCCATACGGTAGGCGGTCCGCAACGATTCGGTGTTGGGGCCGATTGGAATCGAGGCGATGTCTCGAGGAAAGCCGATCCAGGTGTTTCCCTGCCAGAAGACCCGGTGCTGGGGAAGGGGAATGGCTTCGACCCCCGATACCGTCGTGTAGTGCCAGCCCGCGAGGAAGCCCGCGGTGGGGAAGGCGGCGGCGAGCGTCGAGCCAGCGACGTAGAGCCCAGCCCCGCGGTTGACGCGATCGTTGACGGTTTCTTCGTAGATGCCGATGCCGGTAACCCCGGCTTCGCGGTAGTGGCGCAGGAGCGATTCCGGGGGAAGGCCCTGGGTCCGCGCCTGGTCCAAAAGAGCCCGTCCGTCGATGACGATGGCCACCGTGTCGTTCTTTTCCGCGCTGTAACGGGTCCAGAGGCTCGGAAGGCTGAGAAGCGCCGATACAAAAAGGACCGCGTGCAGGAATCGCTTCACGATGCGGCCTCCAGGGCGTGCCGCAGCCGTAGAGCGAGGACCTCGAGGGCCGGCGTGTTCATACCCCCGTGGGGAATGATGAGGTCGGCGTAGCGCTTGCTCGGTTCGACGAAGGTCAGGTGCATGGGGCGGACGGTATCGAGGTACTGCTTGACCACCGATTCAACGCTTCGACCCCGCTCCTCGATGTCGCGAATGAGCCGCCGGATGAACCGCACGTCGGGGTCGGCGTCGACGAACACCTTGAGGTCCATTCGGGCCCTGAGTTCGGGGTCAAAAAGGGCGAGGATGCCCTCGACCACGATCACCGGGCCGGGGTCAACGCGCTGGGTCTGGGGGAGGCGGCGGTGCTCGGTGAACGAATACAGGGGCATTTCGACCGGATGTCCGGCGATGAGGGCGTCGAGATGGGCGAGTAGGAGGTCGTTGTCAAAAGCGTCTGGGTGATCGTAATTGGTTTTCTGCCGCTCTTCGAAAGGAAGGTGCCCCAGGTCACGGTAGTAGTTATCCATGGGGAGGATGGCCACGCGTGGCCCCACGATCTGACGGACGCGCTCGACCACGGTGGTTTTACCGCTTCCTGAGCCACCGGCGATTCCGAGTACGAATGGCATCTGGCCTCCGTAGAATCGGCCGCCCGAGGGGCGGCCGGGGGTTCAGGCTTCGCTGCAGGTACTCAGCCCCAAAATTCGATAAAGGGGACAGAACTTCACCCACGCCGTGAGAACGAGGATCAGGCCCACGATCCCCAGGACCCACGCCGTTGTGGCCTGGACCCAGCCGAGGAGCACTGCGAGCAACAGGACCGCCCCGATGATGAAGCGGATGATGCGATCGGTGTTGCCGACGTTACACGACATACCATCACCCCCGTATCCCATCATACCCCGGCAATGCTTGACCAAAAGGGTGGCAGTGGGTAGACTCACAGCCAACGCAGGCGGCTCGCCTGCGCCCGGTCTCTTATCGAGAGCGGTGGAGGGAACCGGCCCTGTGAAGCCGCGGCAACCGGTGGGAGGAACCACGTCGGTGCCAATGCCGGCCCGCGAACGCGGGAGCGATAAGGGAAGGGGAGATCCCCCTTCTCGTCGCAAGGGGGGAAGCTTGAAACGAACGAACAGGCCCTACACAAAGCCCACCCTGCAGCCGAGCGACCTTCCCCGTGTCTCGGGGGCAGCGCTATGACCACGCTCGTCTACGAGGAATGGGGCGAGCACGAAGCCTTGTTGATCCGGCCCCGCCCGAGTGGCCCAGAGATCGAGCCGCCCGTCCCGAAAAGCGTCCGGCTCTTTCGCGAGGGGCTTTCGCTGGAGCTGGGAGGGTGGCTGCCCTACGTGGACGTGCGCTTTGAGACCTACGGCCCCCGGGAGGCCAGCGCCGGGGCCACGCTCATCTTCCATGCCTTGACCGGCTCGGCGCACGCCGCCGGGACCTACCGGCCTGAAACCTTGGCCCGCCTGACGCCCCTCGAACGGGCCTTCGGCGCCAAGGGCTGGTGGAATGCCCTGGTCGGCCCGGGGAAGGCCATCGATACCGAGCGTCGGTTCGTGGTGGTCGCCAACGTGCTCGGTTCCTGTTATGGGACCACGGGGCCCCTCAGCGAGGGGCCGGATGGCGAGCCGTACGGGCCGCGTTTCCCCGAGATCACCATTCGCGATATGGCTCGCGTCCAGCGAGCGCTGCTCGATTTTCTGGGGGTGCGGCAGGTCGATGTGGTCGGTGGGAGCATGGGCGGGATGCTGGCCTTGGAGTTTGCCGTGTCCTACCCGGAGCGAACCCGCTCGCTCGCCGTGTTCGCAGCGCCCCTGCGCCACGGCGCCTGGGCCCGAGGGCTTTCAGAGCTCGGCCGCATGGCGATCCTCGAGGACCGCGAGTTCGCCTCCGGGTACTACGCCGCGCAGCCCCGCGGGCTCGCCCTTGCCCGGGCGATCGCCATGATGGGTTACCGGCATCCCCGGAGCTTCGAGCTCCGCTGGGGGCACCAGCCGCAGCAGGCGGAGAGCTATTTGCGTTACCAGGGCGATAAGTTCGTGCGCCGCTTCGACGCCAACACTTACCTCACCCTCCTCGCCGCCATGGACCGGCATGATGTGGGGCGCGGGCGCGGGGGGCTCGCCGCTGCTCTGGACCGGATCGCCCATATCCCTTCGATCATGGTTGGAATCGACAGCGACCTGCTCTATCCGGCGGAAGAGGTCAAGCGCTCGGCGCTCCTGGCCGGGTCCGAATACGCCGAGATTCGGAGCCCCCACGGCCACGACGCCTTTCTCATCGAATCCGATCAGGTGTCGCAAATCTTAACCGCTTTCGGATACTGAAGACCGCCGCGCCAGCCAGCAAGGCTCCGATGCCGATCGCCACAGACCAAGGGCGCCTGGGTTGATCGATGGAGGCCGGGACGGTGACCAGGCCCCCGCCAGGGAAAAAAAGCGTGACGGGGAGCGGCCCGCTGGCCTTGTGGGCGTCTTGGGGCAATCGGATGCGGTAGCGGGTGCGATCGCTGATCAGGCTCACGCCGTAGGGGATGGGCATCTTAGCAGTTTGCCGGTAGCCACCGGCGGTCTTCACTTCCAGAACGCCGTCCCCCATGGGGGTGACGACGATGGTGAGTGTGAGTGGTGTGTCCGTCCTAGGGTAGGCCAGCGCCAGTTCGAGGAAGTTGCCCTCCGGCGTGTGGATGACCCGGGCCTCTCGTATTTCGAGATCGCCGCCGTGGCCAAGGGCGAGGCCGAGCAGCACGACGAGGCCAAAAAGCCAGGTGCGGTTTCGGTCCTTATGTTTGCGGGCCACGGTTAAAAGCTTCCTCCGCGGGCCAGGATGTAGCGCAGGTCGGCGATGACGCCCTCGCGGTCCAAAATCGCGTCCTGACCGTAGAAGAGGCGGATGTACTGTCGGCTGTCGATGAGGGTCACGGTGGCGCTATGATCGAACAAACCCTGATCGCCTCGTTTGACGTAGATGTAGTAGCTGGCCGCGGTTTTCGCGATGGCCTTCGGCGATCCAGAAAGACCGATGAAAGCGGGGTCGAAGGCTTTGGCATAGCGGTCGGTGCTGTCGGGGCTGTCGCGCTCGGGGTCGATGGTGATCATGACCACCCGTAGGCCCTTGGGGCGCCCGAGGGCTCGGTAGATCTCGGCCAGGCGGGCCATGGTGGTGGGGCAGACATCGGGGCAGTGCGTGTAACCGAAAAAGAGCAACGCGACCTCTCCGTTGAGGTCTTTGAGGGTGAAGGGGCGGTTACCGGCGGTATAGAGCGTGAAACGTGGCGCCGGCTTCGGGTTTTGCAACACCGTGCCGTGGAACTGGAATTGGGGTCGGGACTCGTTGTTCCAGTAGAGGGCGGCGAGGCCAATCGCCACAAGGAGGATGGCCGGAATCCAGCGTCGCATCGCCGAACACTATACGCCACCGCCGTGCCCCCGGGCCTCCCTGTGGCTATACTGAAATACGGCGTGAGCCGGAATGGAAGGGAGTGACAGGTATGAAGCGAGGACTACTCATCGTCGCAGCCGTTTTTATGGGCCTGGCCATGGCCCAGGTCAGGGTTGGGATCGCCTTCGACTCGGGCGGTAAGAACGACCGGAGCTTTAACCAGATGGCCTGGGAAGGCGCGCAAAAGGCCGAGAAGGATCTCGGGGTCGAGGTCTTCGACTTCGAACCCGCCGATCCCTCCCAGGTGGGTCAGGGGATCCGGGCCTTCGCCGAGGAGGGCTTCGATCTGGTGATCGGGGTGGGCTTTGCCAATGAGCCCGGGATCACCGCCACCGCAAAGGAGTTCAAAGACGTGAACTTCGCTGTGATCGACTCGGTTAGCCCGGAGAAAGACAATGTCGCCAGCCTGGTTTTTAAAGAGCACGAGGGCTCCTTCCTGGTCGGCTATATCGCCGGGAAGCTCACCCAGACCGGGGTGGTGGCCTTCATCGGTGGCATGGACATTCCCCTGATTCACAAGTTCGAGGTCGGCTACCGCGCTGGTGTCGAGTATGCCTGCCAGGAAGACGGCATCGACTGCAAGGTGCTGGTCAACTACGTGGGGAATACCCCGCAGGCCTGGAACGACCCGGGTAAAGCCAAGGAGATCGCTGCCGCCCAGGTGGCCCAGGGCGCGGACATCATCTACTCCGCGGCCGGTGCCTCGGGCCTTGGCAACATCGACTTCATCAAACAGAAGAAGTGCCTCAAAGCCTCGGAACTCCCCTCGAACGTGAAGTTCATTCGCGATCCCTTCGCCGATGTGCCCAAGTATGCCGCCTACACCGAGGCCTGCCAGGGTGACACCCGCCCCATCTTCTTTATCGGGGTGGATGCCAACCAGAACTACCTGGGTGACACGGATAACAACCCGGAAACCCTGAACCACGGCCTGACCTCGATGCTCAAGCGGGTCGACGTGGCCACCTACTCGGTCATCAAGTCGGTGGTGCAGAACAGCTTCCAGGGCGGCGTCCACGAGTACGGCCTGGCCAACAACGGCGTGGGCTACGCTCTCGACCAGTACAACAAGGCCCTGCTCCCGAGCGCGCTGGTGGCCAAGCTCGAGGTCCTCAAGCAAAAGATCGTCCGCGGCGAAATCAAGGTGCCTTCGGCGCGGTAACCTGTGGCATCGCCAAGCTGCGCGCGGCCCGGCCGCGCGCAGCGTTTTTGATCCAGATTTTTGACGCTATCGTATACTTTGCTCGTGGCCGAGGTTGCCCTAGAACTCAAGTGCATCACCAAGCGTTATCCCCTGGTGTTGGCCAACGACTGCATCAGCTTCGACGTGCGTTGGGGTGAGGTGCACGCCGTGGTCGGGGAAAACGGTGCCGGCAAGAGCACGCTCATGAAGATCGTTTACGGGATGGTCAAGCCCGACCGGGGCGAAATCTGGGTGGACGGGAAGCGGGCCGATATCCGCTCGCCCGCGGACGCCATCGCGCTCGGGATCGGTATGGTCCACCAGCACTTCATGCTGGTGGATGTCTTTACCGTGCTGGAAAACGTCCTTCTGGGCGGGGAGCCCAAAAAGGGGCTGGCCATCGATATCGACATGGCCCGGCGGACGGTCGCGGAACTCCTGGAAGAGATTGGCTTTGAGCTCGACCTGGATGCGCGAATCGAGGATTTGCCGGTGGGGTTGCAACAGCGGGTCGAAATCTTGAAGACGCTCTACCGGAAAGCGCGGATCCTTATCCTCGACGAGCCCACCGCCGTGCTCACGCCCCAGGAATCGACCGAGCTCTTCCGCTTTCTGCGATCGTTCGTGGCCCGGGGCAACGCGGTGGTGTTCATCAGCCACAAGCTGGGGGAGGTCATGGAGGTCTCCGACCGGGTGACGGTGATTCGGGACGGCCGGGTGGTCGGGACCGTGGAGACCAAAGAGACCAGTCCCCCCGAGCTCGCCCGGATGATGGTGGGGCGCGAGGTGATCCTGACGGTGGACAAAAAGCCGGCGGAGCCGGGCGATGCGCTCCTTTCGGTCGAGGATCTCTGGGTTGAGGAAGCTGGTAAGAAGCCCCGCGTCGCCGGGGTGAGTTTCCAGGTCCGTGCGGGCGAGATCGTGGGCATCGCCGGCGTGGAGGGCAACGGTCAGAGCGAGCTGGTTGAGGCCATTACCGGCCTCCGTCCTTACCGGGGCCTTATTCGTTACCAGGGGGAGGTCATCACCCGGCCTGATGCCCGGAGGGTTCGTGAACACCGGGTCTCGCACATCCCCGAGGACCGCAACGCCCGGGGGCTGGTGCTCGATTTCCCCACCCGAGATAACGTGATCCTCGGCGATCACCACCGGCATCCGTTCACCGACACGATGGGGTTTTTCCGGGATCCCGAAATCGATCGTTACGCTCAGGAGGTGGTCGAGACCTTCGACGTTCGCCCGAGGAGTATTCAGCTTTCGGCGCGTCACTACTCGGGTGGGAACGCCCAGAAGATCATCGTGGGCCGGGAGCTCTCCCGAAAACCCAAAATTCTGATCGCTGCCCAGCCGAGCCGGGGCGTTGACATCGGCGCCATCGAGTTCATCCACCAGCGCATTGTCGAGGCCCGTGACCAGGGAATGGCGGTGTTGCTGGTGAGCGCTGACTTGAACGAGGTCATGAACCTTTCGGACCGGATCTTGGTGATGTTTGAGGGGAAGATCGTTGGCGAGGTGCGTCCCGAAGAGACCAACGAGGAGGAGATGGGGCTTTTGATGGCTGGCATCACCCCGACTCGCGCCTAAGGCGTTTGAATCTCGCCTGCGATTTGCCCGAGAACCCACAGGTCGCCGGTTTTGAGGTCGTATCGTACCCGGCGGCCTTGAATTTTCTGATCCTTGTCGCGGCTGACCACCGGATCGCCGTACAGGTAGGCCAAGCCCTGGTCCTCGAGGACCAGGGCTTGATCCGCTTCGGTCTCCCTCGGTCCCTGGCGCAAGACCACGCGGTCGAGCAGCCAGAGCTCGCCGTCATCGAGGCGGTAGACGAGCCGGCCCGCCCGGCCCTCGAGCTTCGTTTCGCCCTCGCGAACGAAACGAAGCGGGCCCTTCAGCAAGGCGAGGCCGCGATCGTTGTCGTAACTCAGCTCGCGACCCCAGACCGTGACCTTCCCCTCGACGACGGCAACGGCGCCGTCGGCCGGTTGGGTTTGGTATCGGACCGCGTCGCGCTCGGGGTCATACGCGGCTTCGCCGTCGGTGAGGACGATCCGCGATGGGCCGCGATCCGGTTGCTCTACGAGCGCCAGGTGGCCAAAGGCCCGGGTGTCCTCGCCGAGGGTCAGCTCGACCCGATATGGGCTCGGATCGTAAAAAATAAAGCGTACGCCCTGGTCGCTGTCCTCGATCCAGGCCAGTCCGAGATCGTCGGGGCTCGTCTTGACCACGGTGATGCGTTTGCCACGATACGTCAGGGTGGCCGTGGGGCGAAAGTCGGCCTGGGCCGTGGCCCAAAGGACGATCAGCGCCATAAAGAGCCACGGCCACCGGCGCATCAGTCCCCCTGCCTGGCGAAGCGGTCGAGGGGCAGCTCGAAGGCTTTGCCATAGAGCCGCACCCGGTGTTTGATCACGTCGTGGAGCAGGGTTCCGGCCGAGAGTGATCGCCCTTTGGCCTCATCCCGGCTCGTCGCTGGGCTGCCCACCACGATCGCCCTGCCGGTTTTGTCGTCGTAGTAGAGGGCGTCGCCGCGGGTCACCAGCTCGCCGTCTTTCAGCGTGACCCCGCCGAGAACGATGAGCGCCTTTTCCCGCACCAGGAGCCGGGCTTCCCCACCTTCGATGCGGAGGTCGCCCTCATCGCGGTGACGAATCAGGCGCACTTTCCCCGAGCTCGAGGTAAAGATGGCGAGGGCGCGGTCCTCCTCGTAGTAGACCTCGTCGGCGAAACCTTCCTGGTCGCCGCTGGTGAGGTGGACGTTGCCCCGGCTCTCCGAGGTGTCGGTATTGACGTTGAAGGTGATGGCGTCGGCCTTCAGAATCACCGTATCTTCGTCCGCCCGCTCGGGGCGTTGCTCCATGGTGACGGGCCCGGAGAGTGTTCCCTTCCCGCTTGACTCCCGGTACACGAGGCGGGTGCCCCGGGCCTCAACCCGGCCACGGCGCACCACCACCGACCCTTCGAAGGTCGCCGTTCGCTGGCCTTCAGCCGATTGCATGCTGAGGCCCTTGGGGGCTTCGAGAACCGCCTTGTCCGCCAGTATGACGAGGTTTCCCACCTGTCCCCGGATCCCTCCGGGCTCGCTCGCGGTGTAGATCCAGGGGCCGTTCCGGAGGTCGCCGCTCCGGGTGCCATTTGGGTATTCGATCACGATGGTTGAGACCGGCGACGAGCTGGCAAGCGTCAGCCAGGCGCCGAGGAGCATGACGAAAAGCGCCGTCCTAGCGCGGGCAGGTGTTTTCCTCTCCACTGGTCCAGACCTCCTTTCCCGAGCGCCAGCTGGCGTTTTTGAGCGCGAAGTCCGATTGGAACCCTTGGCCCTCGACCTCGATGCCCGGCCCTTTCAAGGTAAAACGGGGTGCGATGAACCCCCGCCGCTGAACGATCTGGACCGGTTTTCCCGGCGTGCGCTCGAGGTGAATTTCCCAGCAGGCCTCGGGCAGAAAAACCCAGGCTTCGTCCATCTGCAAGTTGTCCCAGCGATCGACTCGGACCGAGGTGGCTTTGAGCGTGAGGTCGAGTTTACCCCGGACCAGGCGCTTGCCGTCCCGGATGCCCTCGATCGTGGCGCTTTGGGTCTGAGGGTTGTAGCGAACCCGATCGGCGGCAAAGATCCACTCGGCTTTGGGGTCGGCTTCCGGGAAGAGCCGGTAGCGAACGTCCTCCAGCACCACCTCATCTGGCGCCTGCCCCCTTACTTCATCGGCGTTCAGCCGCAGCAGGGCGCCGAGAAGGAGGGCGGCGAGGGTCGCTGCCACGAGGTATCGGGCCACGTTCTTAGCCTAATCGTGCGCGGTGAAAGCCTTATAAGACGTCCTTCCGGGTCCCCCGGGCTCGCCAGTTCATCAGGTCCTTCCGCCAGCGAAGCGCCCGCTTGAGGGGCGCGTAGAGGGGCGAGAGGGGAAGGTCGTAGGCGGGAAATCGGACCCGCACCCCGCCGAACCCCTCTTTGAAGCGATAGATCCCGTAGGCGTGCGAGGTGGGGTCGGGTATCCGGGGGACGCCCCAGAGGTCGTAGTAGCGAAAGCCGTGGGCCAGCCCCCAGCGCATGGCCGCCCAGTGCATGGCGTAAGGCGCCATGACCTCCTTCTTTTTTCGCGTGCTCCCGCCGTAGAGGTAGTCGATGCGATCCTTGAAGGCGATGAAGAGCCCTGCCGCGAGCACCTCGCCCTCGAATTCAGCCAGCGAGATGAAACTCTGGGCGTGGCGGGCGTTGAAGCGGTGGAAGACCTCGAGGTAGTAGCTCTCGTCGTGCTGGCGCAGCTTCGCCCTTTGGTTGGTTTCCTGAAAGCGCTCGAAAAAGGCCGCGAACGCCTGGTTTGCCTCAGGGTCAAAGGGCCGCACGATGCGGGTCCTGACGCCCTTGCGCGCCGAGAGGCGGATGTTATAGCGGGTCTTCGATTTCATCCGCCCGAGCACCGCCGCTTCGTCGTCGAGGAGTACCTGGAGCGAAAATTCCGGCTGGATGGTCTCCGAGCTCGAAGCGCCGAGCAGGGGGGGTGGAGGCTCGGCCTCGGGCAGCGCCAAAGGAGGCTCCACCTTTAAATAGGCCCCTTTGAGCTGGATTTTGAGGTAGCCGAGGGCCATTTCCAGCGACGCCCAGTCGTCGAAGGCGGGGCCCCGGGGCGCGTAATGGAGGGTGAGGGGTCCGGCGCTCCGGCGGAGGATCTGGAGTTGGGCCAGGGGCGTTCCTTCGTGCTCGATCAAGAGCCTTTGGACCTGCCAGCCGGTGCGTTTTTTGACCTCACCCCAGCCCCAGCTTTGCAGGGCCGAGGCGTAGCGCCAGCGTTTGAGTCGCTCGTCCCACTCCTCGGATGATGTGATTTCGCGAATGTTCATCGTAGCTCCTTGAGCGCCTGCCGGATGAGGTCTTCGGTGGTGGCCTGGGGATGGGCCCTGGCGAGCTTGGCGACCACGGCCCTGACCCGGCTCTCCTTAAACCCCAGCGCGAGCAGCGCCTCGCTGGCCTCGAGGGCCGGGACCTGATCGGGCGAAATGGCCGGTGCGACCTCCGCCTCGACCTTCCCTTTGAGCTCGACGACGATGCGTTCGGCGAGGCGTTTGCCGATCCCCGGCGCTGTGGTGAGGCTTTCTAGATCTCCGCTGGCGATGGCGCCGGCGAGGGCCTCGACGCCCAGGGTCCCGAGCAGGGCCAACGCCATCCGAGGGCCGACGCCGCTCACGGAAAGGAGCCGTTCGAAGAGCGCTTGCTCGCGCCGGTCCAGGAAGCCGTAGAGGCTAAGGTCGCCCTCCCGCACGCGCAGATGGGTGTGAAAGGTGACTTCCTGGCCTTTGCTGAGCTTGGCGAGCGTCGGTTTGGTGCAATGCACGGAAAGCCCAAGCCCACCCACCCACACCACCGCGGCGTCGGATTCGATCTCGGCCACCTGGCCTTTTAAGAGACGCACCATGCCGCAGACAGTATATTGAATGGCAATGAAGATCGCCTATCAAGGGACGGAAGGCGCCTTTAGCGAGGAAGCGGCACTCGACTTTGCCCCCCAGGCCCAGCCCATCGGTTACCCGACCTTCCACCAGGTCTTTGAAGCGGTCAACGCCGGGGATGCGCACTTCGGCGTGGTTCCCGTTGAAAACGCCGTGGCCGGGAGCATCAATCAGATCTATGACCTTTTACTGGAGAGCGACCTGCACGTGGTCGGCGAGGTCATCCTGCGAATTCGCCACTGTCTGGTCGCGCCGGCGGGGACCGAGGTGGATGAGATTCGGGAGGTCATGAGCCACCCCCAGGCGCTGGCCCAGTGTGATGGATTCCTGGCCCGTCATGGCTTTTCCAGCCGGCCGGTGTTCGACACCGCCGGCGCCGCCAAGGCCCTGGCCGAGAATCCCGAGCCTGGTCTGGCTGCGATCGCGAGCGAACGGGCGGCGAAGCGCTACGGGCTTTCGGTCCTGCTGCGGGACATCGAGGATTTTGCCTTCAACTACACCCGCTTTTTCGTGCTCGGCCGGGAAGAGGCGCCGCGAGGCGAGGGGGCGTACAAAACCAGCGTGGTCTTCGCCGTGCGCCACCGGCCGGGCGGGCTTTACCAGGCGGTGGGCGCCTTTGCCGAGGCCGGGGTGAACCTGACCAAGCTCGAGTCGCGCCCGAGGAAAGACCGGCCCTGGAGCTACGTTTTCTACCTCGACTTTGAGGGGCACGTTGAGGATCCCGCCCCCTCGAGGGCACTGGTGAACCTTTTGCGCCGGGCCGCCTTCGTCAAGGTACTGGGCTCGTACCCCGCCGCGCCCGAAAACGGGACATGAGGCGCCGGTCGGGGCATGCCCCGACCGGCGCCTGGCGTTCCTCGATTTAGAGGATTCCGAGCTCGTCGACCTTCTGCACCAGCTCGCGGACGTGATTGGCGCTCGCGCGCAGGGCTTCAAGCTCGTCGGGCTTTAAGGGGACTTCCCAAACCTTCTCGACGCCGTTTTTGCCCAGGACCGCCAGCACGCCCACGAACAGCCCTTCGATGCCGTAGTGGCCCTCGAGGTGAACCGCCACCGGCAGGATGCGCTTTTCGTCTTTAAGGATCGCCTTGACCATCTCCCAGGTTGCGGCCGAAGGGGCGTAGTAGGCCGACCCGGTTTTGAGGAGGTTCACGATCTCGGCGCCGCCCTTGCGGGTGCGCTCGACGATGGCCTCGATGCGGTCGGGGGGCAAGAGCTCGGGGAGGGGAACGCCCCCGACGGTGGTCAGCCGGGGCAGGGGCACCATGCTGTCGCCGTGACCGCCGAGCACGAAGCCCTGGACATCGCGCACGCTCACCCCCAGCTCCTCGGCGATGAAGTAGCGGTAGCGCGCCGAGTCAAGAACCCCGGCCATGCCCATGATCTTGTTCTTGGGCGCCTGGGTGATCTCGGCGATGACGTAGGTGATGGCGTCGAGCGGGTTCGCGACCTGGATGATGATTGCGTCCGGAGCGTACTTCTTGATGTTCTCGGCCACGCTTTTTGCGATCTTGGCGTTGATCTCGATGAGGTCATCCCGGCTCATGCCCGGCTTCCTGGGGACGCCCGAGGTGGTCACCACGATGTCGGACCCCTCGATCTCGGCGTAGTCGTTGGTCCCGACGATCCCGACGTCATTCCCCACGACGGGCCGGGCCTCCGAGAGGTCCAGCGCCTTGCCCTGCGGCATCCCCTCGACGATGTCCACCATGACCACGTCCGCCAGGGCGCTCTCGGCAATCCGCATCCCCAGGGTCGCACCGACGTTCCCGGCACCGATGATGCTGACTTTAGGCTTTCCTATGCGTCCCATAGCACCTCCCTTTTTACCTTAGTGCATTTTGCTCAAAAGCCAACAGTACTGTCCATCGGACACGGGACATACGCCTTTGCGCCTTCGTGGGGGCATAGAATGAAGGATATGGCTAGGGTGAGCAAGTACTACGACGTCAAGCGCGACGCTTCCGGCAACCGTTACCTCGAGGTCTACGTGAGCGGTTTCCTGTTGACCCGCATCCCCCTTTTGAATAAGGGGACGGCGTTCACCCAGGGCGAGCGTACCTTGCTGGAGCTCGACGGGCTCATTCCTCCCCACGTCGCCACCATCGAGGAACAAAAGGAGCGCAATTACCGTCGCTTCCGGTTGCTGCAGACCGACTTGGAAAAGCACATCTTCCTCCGCGACCTCCAAGACCGCAACGAGGTCCTCTTCTACGCGCTTTTGGCCGAGCACCTCGAGGAGATGCTCCCCGTCATCTACACGCCGACGGTCGGCGAAGCGGTGCGGCTTTTCAGCCACATCTACCGCCTACCCCGGGGCCTGACCGTGTCCACCGAGAACATCGGCCGCATCGAGCCGGTGCTCGAGGACGTGCCGCTTGAGGACGTGCGCCTCGTCGTCGCCACCGACTCATCGGCGATTTTGGGCATCGGCGACCAGGGCTATGGCGGCATGGCCATCGCCATTGGAAAGCTCTCGATCTACACCGTCGCCGGCGGCGTGGCCCCGGATAAAACCCTGCCCGTCGAACTCGACGTCGGCACCGACCGCGAGGACCTCCTGCTCGACCCCCTCTACCTCGGCGTACGCCACCGCCGGCTGCGGGGCCAGGCCTACCTGCGCTTCATGGACCGGTTCGTCGAGGCCATCCGTGAACGCTACCCCAAGGTGATCATTCAGTGGGAAGATCTCTCGAAGGACGTTGCTTTTACCGTTTTGGAGCGCTACCGCAAGCGCATTCCCTCGTTTAACGACGACATTCAGGGCACCGGGGCGGTGGCGCTTGCGGGTTTGCTCTCGGCGGTTCGCATGAAGGGCGAAAAGTTCACCGACCAGCGCTTCGTGATCTTCGGTGCCGGGGCCGGGGGGATTGGCGTGGCTCGCGCGATCAAGGCCGGCTTGATGCGCCAGGGGCTCGACGAGATTGAGGCGCTGGCGAGGATCTTCGTCATCGACTCCAAGGGGCTTTTGCTCAAAAACCGCGCCATGGAGCCCTATAAGGCCGAGTTTGCCCACGACCCCAAGGATGTCGAGGGCTGGCGGTTTTCCGGGCGCGCGCCAGGGCTTTTGGAGACGATCCGGGGCGCCCGTGCCACCGCGCTCCTCGGCCTTTCCGGTCAGAGCGGCGCCTTCAACGAGCCGGTGGTCAAGGCGATGCTGGAGAACGATTCCCGCCCCATCATCTTCCCCCTCTCAAACCCCACCTCGAACTCGGAGGCCATTCCCGAAGACCTCATCGCCTGGACCGAAGGCAAGGCCATCGTCGCCACCGGAAGCCCTTTCCCGCCCGTGAGCTACGGGGGCCGAACCTACGTCATCGGCCAGGGTAACAACGCTTTTGTTTTCCCCGGTATCGGTTTCGGTGCGGTGCTGGCCCGGGCCCGGGAGATTACTGACGGCATGATCCTCGAGGCCGCCGATGCTTTGGCTTCGCTGGTGACCGAGGCGCACCTCGCCGAGGGAACCGTCTACCCCCATGTTCACGAGATGCGGGAGGTGAGCCAGTACGTTGCCGCTCGGGTGATTCAGCGGGCGGTGGAGGAAGGGGTGGCTCAGGACGATCGGGTCCGCGGCCTCGATATCGACGCCCTCCTCGACTACGTGCGCCAGCGCTTCTGGCATCCCCGTTACCTACCCTTTGTCAAGGCACCGACGGCGTCGTAGCCTTTTTCGGGAAAAGCCCATCGAGACAGCGCCGGCGCGCGCCACGCTGTCTCGTTTATTGAAATATTGTTTTATTGTCCGTTGCACGAACTTTTATAATAGAAGTATAAAATTGGTTGGACCTCGAGGAGGTATGGCATGAGCAAGGACCGTCCCGTGTACGTGATCAGCGTAGCTGCCGAGCTTGTCGAGATGCACCCCCAGACGCTGCGGCTTTACGAGCGAAAGGGGCTGATCCGGCCCAAGCGGAGCGCGGGGAAGACGCGTCTTTACTCGGAGCGGGACATCGAGCGATTGCGGGAGATCCGCCGGCTGACGCAGGAGCTGGGGGTGAACCTGGCCGGGGTGGAGGAGATCATGCGGCTGCGGGAAGAGCTCGAGCGTCTGCGCGAACGCTTTCTGCGCGAGCGGGAGGCCCTCAGGCAGCGATACGGCGCCTGGTATCAGCAGGCGCTTTCCGCCCCGGCGCTGCCGCCACCGAGCCAGCCGCCCGCGCCCGAGCGCCCGGTGTACGTGATCAGCGTAGCTGCCGAGCTTGTCGAGATGCACCCCCAGACGCTGCGGCTTTACGAGCGAAAGGGGCTGATCCGGCCCAAGCGGAGCGCGGGGAAGACGCGTCTTTACTCGGAGCGGGACATCGAGCGATTGCGGGAGATCCGCCGGCTGACGCAGGAGCTGGGGGTGAACCTGGCCGGGGTGGAGGAGATCATGCGGCTGCGGGAAGAGCTCGAGCGTCTGCGCGCCCGCTACCGCCTCGAGGTGGTCCGGGTCCGGACCCAGGTGGAAAAGCAGGCTGGGGCTCGCTGATATGCTTTGAACTATGAGCAAGCATCTGGAAGCCCTGATCGAACTGCTCAGGATCCCCTCGGTCTCCACCGACCCCGCGCACAAAGCCGACGTGGCCCGGGCGGCCGCTTGGCTCGCCGAGCGTTTGGAGGGACTCGGCTTTGTTGCCGAGATCGTCCCCACGCCGGGCCATCCCGTGGTCTACGCCGAGCGGATGGTCGACCCCAAGGCCCCGACCGTGCTGGTGTATGGCCATTATGACGTTCAGCCCCCCGACCCTCTGGAGCTCTGGGAGAGTCCACCCTTTGAGCCCGAGGTGCGGGAAGGGCGAATCTACGCCCGCGGCGCCTCCGACGATAAGGGTCAGCTCTACATCCACGTCGCCGCCGCCGAGGAGCTCGGTCACAACTTGCCGGTGAACCTCAAGTTCGTGATCGAGGGCGAGGAGGAAATCGGCTCGACAAACCTCTTCCTTTTCCTGAAGGAGCGAAAAGAACAGCTCGCCGCCGACGTGGTGCTGGTGTCCGACGGGGCGATGTTCGCCCCCGGCTGGCCCACCCTGACCTACGGCTTGCGGGGCCTGGCCTACCTCGAGGTCGAGGTCGAGGGCACGAAAAGCGATCTGCATTCCGGGATCCACGGGGGCGCGGTCCCCAACGCCGCCCACGCCGCCGCCGAGATGATCGCGGCGCTGAAGAGCCCCGAGGGGTGGATTCGGATCCCCGGGTTTTACGACCGGGTGCGTCCGCTTGACCCCGAGGAGCGGGCGATGTGGATGAAGCTGCCGTTCGACGAGACGGCCTACCGGGAACAGCTGGGCGCGACCAAACTGCCGGGCGAGCCCGGTTACGGGGTGCTCGAGCGGCGCTGGGCCCGCCCCACCCTCGATGTCAACGGCATGTGGTCTGGCTGGACGGGGCCCGGCTCGAAGACGGTCATTCCTGCCAAGGCGGGCTTCAAATTTTCCATGCGGTTGGTCCCGGACCAGGATCCCGACGAGATTGCCGAGCGGGCGCGGCGCTACCTCGAGGCGATCGTGCCCGAGGGCTACCGGCTCAAGGTCACGGTCCACCAGGGGGCGAGGCCGGTCCTCGTCGACCGTCACGCGCCCCCGGTTCGCATCGCAGCCAAAGCGCTGGAGGCGGCGTTCGGCCGGGAGACGATCTTCACCCGCGAAGGCGGTTCAATCCCCATCGTCGGCGCCTTTGTCGAGACGCTCGAAGCCCCGGTGGTCCTCATGGGCTTTGGGTTGCACGACGACAACCTCCATGCGCCCAATGAGAAGTTCGAGCTCGAAAACTTTGAAAAGGGGATCCAGGCGGTCACGGCCTTCCACCGCCTTTTCGCCCGGGAGGCAGGCGCGTGATCCTCACCACCACGCCGAGCGTTGAGGGGCGCAGGATCGCCGAATACCTGGGCATTGTGCACGGCGAGGCGATCCTCGGGGCCAACGTTTTTCGCGACCTGATGGCCTCGGTCCGCGATATCTTCGGGGGTCGGGCGGGCGCCTACGAGAGCGAACTCAAAAGGGCCCGTGAGACGGCCCTTGAAGAGCTCGCCGAGGCGGCCCGGGACCTCGGCGCCGACGCGGTGGTGGGGATCGACATCGACTACGAGGTCGTGGGCCAGAGCATGCTCATGGTGACCGCGAGCGGCACCGCGGTTCGGCTGGGCTGAGCGTTTCGCGGGGCCGGCGATCACCGCCCGAGCCGTGGCAACGCGGTAAGCTCCGGTCAAAGGGGGTTCAGTATGCGGACCGAACCAGCGAAGTACGGCAATACGGTGATCGCCGGCCACCTGATCGGCGGTGAGGAGGTCTTCGAAGGCCCCGAGTTCGAGGACCAAAACCCCTCGGACCTCGAGGACCTGGTGGGGATTTTCCCTGAGGGCAACGCGGGCACCCTGCGCAAGGCGATCGCCGCCGCCCGGGCGGCCTACCCCGAATGGTCGGCCACCCCGGCGCCGGTGCGGGGGGGCGTCCTCCTTAACCTGGCCAAGATCCTGGAGCGGGAAAAGGAAACCCTCGCCCGGCTCATGGTTCGGGAGGTGGGCAAGACCCTGAAAGAGGCCCGGGGCGATGTGCAGGAGGCGATCGACACCGCAGTCTTCTTTGCCAGCGAGGGGCGGCGCCTCTACGGACAAACGGTCCCGAGCGAGCTCACAAAAAAAGATCTCTTCACCTTCCGACGCCCGCTCGGGGTGGTGGGGATGATCACCGCCGGCAACTTCCCCATCGCCGTGCCCGCCTGGAAGCTCATTCCCGCGGTGTTGACCGGGAACACCGTGGTGTGGAAGCCCTCGGACGATTCGCCGGTGCTCTCCTTCGTCTTCGTCAGGCTCTTTGAGGAAGCGGGGCTGCCGCCCGGGGTGATCAACGTGGTCTTCGGCGGCGGCAAGGCCTCGACCGGGGAGGCGCTGGTGAACCTGATCGACGAGGGGCTCTTCGATAAGGTGGCTTTTACCGGGAGCACCCGGGTGGGGCGCATCATCGGTGAGAAGGCGGGACGGGCGCTCATCAAAGCGACGCTGGAGCTCGGGGGGAAAAATCCGCTGGTGGTGATGCGGGACGCCGATCTGGACCTCGCCGTTCACGGCGCGTGGTGGAGCACCTTTGCCACCGGCGGTCAGCGCTGCACCTCGGCCGGCAACATCATCGTCGACGCCCCGATCTACGAGGCGTTCAAAAAACGCTTTTTGGAGATGGCCGCCGCGACCAAAATCGGAAACCCGCTGCGCTACGAGGACGTGACCTACGGTCCCTTCATCAACCAACGCCTTTTTGAGCGCTGGCTCGAACACTACCGCTGGGGGCAGAGGGAAGGTGCTACGCTGCTCCTCGGGAAAAAGCGCATCACCTCGGATAACCCCTACCCCCACTTCGCGGGCGATCCTGAGGCCGGGCTTTTTGGCTGGCCCACGGTGTGGGAAGCCCGGCGGGGGATGACCCAGACCCGGGAGGAGATCTTCGGGCCAACGGTCAACCTGATCAAGGTCGATGGCATCGAGGAAGCGATCGAGGCCGCGAACGACCACCCCTACGGTCTTTCCTCGGCGATCTACACCCAAAACCGTCTCTGGGCCTACCAGTTCCGCACCCGCATTCAGGCCGGGATGGTCAACATCAACAACACCACCGTCGGGGCCGAGGCCCACATGCCCTTTGGCGGGGTCCGCTCAAGCGGCAATGGGGCCCGGGAGTCGGGGGTCTGGGTCCTCGAGGAATACACCGTCTGGCAGGCGGTCAACGACGAGTATTCGGGGAAACTCCAGCTCGCGCAGATGGATACCGACTACACGGCCCCGAAGGCCGGCCAGGACTGGCAGCGGGTCCTCGGACTGAGCGGGTCGGAGGCGAGGGATGGCGGCGTTTGACGCCGTGGTCGTTGGGGCCGGGATCATCGGGGCGAGCGTCGCTTTTCGCTTGGCCGAACGTGGCCTTCGGGTGCTGGTCCTGGAGAAAAACCCGGCCCCGGCCATGGGTTCCACCGGAAAGAGCGCGGCCGGGGTCCGGGTCCAGTTCTCGGAGATCGCCAACGCTCGGCTCTCCTGGCAAAGCATCCAGGAATACCGGACCTTCAAGGAACGCTACGGCTTCGACGCCGGCTACCGGCCGATCGGCTACCTGTTCTTGATCCCGGCACCGAGCTGGCCCGGCTGGAAAGACGCCATGGCGCGCGTGGGGGCGATCGGCGCACCGGTCGAACTGCTCGATCTTGAGAGCGCCGGGGGCATCGTACCCTTCGTCGCCGACGGCCTCGGCGGGGCCAGCTTCGGTCCCGCCGATGGCATCATCGACCCCCACGCGGTGACGCTGGCCTATTTGCGCCTGGCCCGCGAGCACGGGGCGGTCATCGCCCTGTCCGAGGCCTTCTTGGCGGCCCGGCGCCGGGACGGGGTGTGGCGGGTTGAGACCTCGCGCGGGCGCCACGAAGCTCCGATCGTCGTGAACGCCGCTGGGGCCTGGGCCGGCAAGGTGGCCCGCAGCGCGGGATTTGAGCTTCCGATTGAGCCCGTGCGGCGTATGGTTTTCCTCACCGCGCCCGCGACAAAGCGGGCCTGGCCCATGGTGATCGACGCCGGGAGCGGGTTTTACTTCCGCCCCGAGGGGCCTCGGTTGCTCTTTGGACGTTCGAATCCCGACGAGTCGCCGGGGTTTCGGGAGGGGATGGACTGGGCCTGGCTTGAGCCCACCCTCGAGGCCGCCCTCTTTCGCTTCCCCTGGTTCGAGGGTTACGCCCTCGACCGGAAGGCGTGCTGGTGGGGCTATTACGAGGAAACACCGGATAAAAATCCGATCCTGGGCTCGATGCCGGGCCAGGAAGGCTGGTTCAACGCCGCCGGCTTCTCCGGCCACGGCGTGCAGCAAGCGGCGGCCGTGGGCGAGGCCATTGCCAGCGAGGTCCTCACCGGACACAGCCCGGAACTGGATCCGTTTCGCTACCAGCGTTTCTTGCATGGGCGCACGCTGGGGGAGGGGGCGATTGTCTGATAGAATCCATGGGCATGGATAAGGTCTTCTACGTCACCACGCCGATCTATTACGTCAACGCCGAGCCCCATATCGGGCACGCCTATTCCACCATCGTCGCCGACTTCCTGGCCCGCTTTTACCGTCTCGATGGCTACGACACCTTCTTTTTAACCGGGACCGACGAGCACGGCGAGAAGATCGCCCAGGCCGCGGCGCGCTCGGGGATGAGCCCCAAGGCGTTCGTCGACCGAGTGGCGGGGCGCTTTAAGGAGGCCTGGGCGTTGCTGGATATTTCCTACGACGACTTCATCCGCACCACCGAACCCCGGCACAAGCGGGTGGTGCAGATGGTGCTCCAGCGAGTGTACGACGCCGGCGACATTTATTACGGAGAGTACGAAGGCCACTACTGCGTGGGGTGTGAGCGCTTCCTCACCGACAAAGAACTCGTCGACGGCAAGTGCCCCGACCACGGTGTGGTTCCCGAACTGCGGCGCGAGGGCAACTACTTTTTCCGCATGGAAAAGTACCGCCCCTGGCTGCGGGAATTCCTCGCCGAGAACCCGGAGTTCATCTGGCCCGAGGGCTACCGACACGAGGTCCTGGCCATGCTCGCCGAGCCGGTGGGTGACCTTTCGATCAGCCGGCCAAAGCATCGCGTGCCCTGGGGTATCCCCCTCCCGTGGGATGAGGATCACGTCACTTACGTTTGGTTCGACGCCCTGATCAATTACCTCTCGGCGCTTGGCTATCCGGATGGCGAGCGCTACCGTCGCTACTGGCCCGCCGCCCATCACCTGGTGGGCAAGGACATCTTGAAACCGCACGCCATTTTCTGGCCGACGATGCTGAAGGCGGCGGGCATTCCCCTCTACCGGCGGCTTAATGTCGGCGGCTATCTGCTCGGGCCCGACGGCCGCAAGATGTCCAAGTCCTTGGGGAACGTGGTCGACCCCTTCGCCCTGGCCAAGAAATACGGGGCCGACGCGGTCCGCTATTACCTCCTGCGCGAGATCCCCTACGGTCACGACGGTTCGGTGGGCGAAGAGGGGCTTTTGGAACGCTACAATGCCGAACTGGCCAACGATCTCGGTAACCTCGTGCAGCGGGTCCGGGTCATGGTGCAAAAGTACGCCGGTGGCATGGTGACCCGAGTCGAACCCGGCCCCGAGGATCGCCCCCTCATCGAGGCCGCGACCTCGCTGGCCGGTCGTTGGCGGGCCTGGGTGCGGGAGATGCGATTGCACCAGGCGCTCGAGGCCACGATCGAATTCGTCCGCCTGCTCAACCGCTACGTCAACGAGAACCGGCCCTGGGAACTGGCGAAGAAGGGGCAGACCGAGCGCCTTTCGCAGGTGCTTTATAACCTCCTCGAGGGCCTGCGCATCGCCAGCGTTTTCCTCGAGCCGGCGATGCCCACCAAGGTGGCCGAGCTGCGAAAAGCCCTGGGTCTGCCGGGGTCGACGCTCGCCGAGACCGAGCGCTTTGGGGTGCTGGCCCAGGCGACGCTGCCAAAGGAAGCGCCGGTCCTCTTTCCAAAGCCTGAAAAAGCGCTCCCCGCCCAAGAAACCAAGCCCAAGGTCGCCCCGGTGGACTACGAAGACTTCGCCAAGCTCGATCTCAGGATCGCCGAGGTCATCTCGGCCCAAAAGCACCCCAACGCCGACCGGCTTCTGGTTCTCAAACTCAAGATCGCCGACGAAGAGCGGACGGTGGTGGCCGGTCTGGCCGAGCACTACGCCCCCGAGAGCCTCGTCGGGCGTCGGGTGTTGGTGCTGGCCAATCTCAAGCCGCGTAAGCTTCGGGGCGTGGTGTCCGAGGGAATGGTGCTGGCGGCCGAGGATCCCGAGGGTCGGCTTGCCCTTTTGACCCCCGAGCGCCCGGTTCCCGCCGGGGCCAAAGTCCGCTAAGCGCCTTCGTACCAGGCCACCACACCCGCGCCAACCGCGCTCAGGGTTTCGAGCTCCGGGGACAGGGTATAGGCGAGAAGTTCGCCCTGGCCCCGGATCACCCGGCTCGCGGCCAAGGCGGAGCCAAGCGCGTCGATGTGGGTTTGGTTCTGCTGGGCCTTGAGGTCTTGGAAGGCCGCTTCGAATTCGCCCCGGGCCAGCTGCCGCAGGTAGCCGAGGTCGGTTCGTCTGGCCCGATCGGCGAGCGCGCGGTTGATCGGCCCGTGGCCGAAGCGTCCTCCGACGTGCGAGAGGTCGACCGCGAGCAGCGGGAAAAAGGGGTGGCTCTTTTGCAGTAGGGCGAGGGCTTCGGCGAGTTCCCGCAGGGCCAGGCGGTCGTCGCTGGCGACGATGAGCGGCAGGATCTTGCTGCTGGGCCAGCGTGCTTTCACAAAGACGGCCGGAAACTCGACCGAGTGCTCTTCCTTGAAGGCCAGCGGGGTGTTGAAGAGCTCGAAGCCGATGAGCGCGTCCAGGGCTAAAAGGGCCTCGGTGTCGGCGGCGAGCTCACCCAGCGGGGTCTCGAAAGGAAGGGCCAGCGCCGCTGCGGGGGCCGCGATGGGTCGGTGGGCGACGCCGAGAATGAGGACCCGATCCGGCGGCGGCGTGTGCTTGAGCACGGCGAGGGCGGCGCCGTAGACCTCGGGGACGCGCCGGGGCTCGAGGTGGGGCATGAGCAGGGCCCGGGCGGGTCTGGGTTCGATCTCCGGGGCGAAGGCGGCGAAGGCCTCGAGGAAAGCCTCAAATCCCTCCTGGGTCTTGGGGTAGCTCATCTCGGCGAGCGCCATCGGCCGGGGGTTTTTCAAGAAGGCTTCTTCCGCGGCGCGGAGCCTGGCCTGTGTCGTCTCATCCTCTAGAAAACCGGCCTTTTCCAAGGCCTCGACCAGTTCCTGGAGCTTTTCCTTGGGAACGAGCGAGCCGCTTTCGCGGAGCAGAAGGGCCTGCAGGTCGGTAAGGTCGCGCTCGCCGTTGAGGAGGCTTGCGATGTACATCGCCTCTGGGCTGAGCACCAGCACCTCGCGAGAAACGCCGTAGGGATCCTTGAGGGCGAATCCTTCAGGGGTGGGTTGGATGTCGAGCACTCGCAGCTTGGGCTTCATACCATGATTGTATAAAAACCTTAGCTTCTTCCTGTGAATGAACGGCGCCCAGCGCCTGGGCTTCGCGGAGCGCGGCCAGTGCGGCGCCCACCAAAGGACCCGGTTTCAGCCCCAGCAGGGCCATCACGTCGTCGCCGGTCAACAGCGGTTTTTGCGAGCGCTGGGCAGTTTTGAGCTCGCTGACCACCCCGATCAGGGCCTGGAGCTGGTGCGGTTCGTCGGGGTTTGCGCGGGGGCCTCGGGTTGCCGCCCGGTCCGCGCACTGCAGCTTGAGGAGGTCGGGGAGGAGCGCTTGGTGCTGGAAGACCCAGCGCCGAAGCGCGGGCCCGCCGGAGGCGGGCGGCAGCCGCATGTGGCGGCGGACGAGCTGGGTCACGCGTTGTTCGACCTGGCGGGAAAACCGCAGCCGGCGGACGATGCCTTGGGCGACCCTGGCCCCGACCTCGTCGTGGAAGAAAAAACGGTAATATTGGCGCCTTTCGTCCCACTGACGGACCAGGGGTTTGGCGACGTCGTGGAGGAGCACGGCCAGCCGCAACGAGAGATCGCTCTCCGGGAAGCGCCACCCCAGGTAGGCGAGGGCCTCGAGGGTATGCCCCCAGACATCGAGGTGGTGGTGGCCGTACTGGGCCACGCCTACGCCGGCGGCGAGCTCGGGCAGGTAAACGGCCAGGAGGCCGCTCTTTCTCAGGGCCTCAAGGCCGAAGGCCGCCCGGGGATGCATCAAGATCGCGGCCAGCTCATCCCGGACCCGCTCCCAGGCTGGCCGGCGGCGGAACCTGAGACCCTCGGCGTGCGCCTGAATCCAAGCCCAAGTTCTGGGTTCGGGGCGGAGACCGTGGGTGACCCAGAGCCGGATGCCCCGCAGCGAGCGGAGATCGTCGGCCTCGAGGTTTTCCCGGCGAACCGCGCGCAAGGTTTTGCTGACCAGATCGGATCGCGCCGGCCCGATTCCAAAGACCACCCCCCGCTGGTTCATGGCCAGGGCGTTCACGGTGTAGTCGCGACGCAAAAGATCCGCCGCGAGGCCGGTTGGGGGGAGGGGCGAGAAGTCGATGACCCCGGCGTCGGTCACCAGGCGCACAAGGCCTTCCTTAAGTTCGAAGACATGACCCCCGAGTGCTTTCCGCAGCCGTTCGGCTTCGGCGCGCGGATCCGGCACCGCGAAGTCGAGGTCTTTGGGTTTTTGCCCGAGCCAGAGATCGCGGACCGCGCCCCCGACGAGCCACCCTTCCCTCGGCCAAACCCGTGGCCGTGCGTTCAGCTTCCCCAGGGCGCGCACGGGCCCATTATAGTGAAGTCCGTGAAGATCATCGGACTCACGGGGCCCATCGGGGGTGGCAAGAGCACGGTGGCCGCGGTGTTGGCAGAGGCGGGAGTGCCGGTCATCGACGCTGACCGCCTTGCGCACGAGGCCCTCGAGGTGCGTTCGGATGAAATCTGCCGGGCCTTCCCCGAGGCCTGCACGGCCGGTACGCCGGACCGGAGCCAGCTGGCCCGGATCGTCTTCCAAAGCCCCGAGCGGAGAGCACGCCTCGAGGGCATCATCCATCCTTACGTGCAAAAGCGGATCGACGAGCTCTTGGATCGCTACCGGGCGCAGGGGACAGGGGTGGTGGTGGTCGAGATCCCCCTGCTCTTCGAGAAGGGATGGGAGCGCCGGTTGGACGGCGTCTTGGTGGTGAACGCGCCCTGGCAGGTGCGCCGGCGCCGGTTGCTGGCGCGGGGGCTCGATCCGGAAGACGCCGAGCGACGGGAGGCGAGCCAGATGCCAGCGGAGGAAAAGGTGCGGCGCGCAACCTGGGTGATTGACAATAGCGGGGGCCTCGAGGCCCTGAAGGAAAAGACCCTGGCCTGGTTGAGGGAGGTGCTGTGAAACTCCGGCATGAATGGCTTGGCGAAATGGAAATCCCGACGCGACCCCGCCGGATCGTCTCGCTGGCCCCGAGCGTGACCGACACGCTCTTTGCCCTGGGGGTGGGCGATCTGGTGGTTGGACGGAGCGCCTTTTGCTGGCGTCCCTCGGCGGCCGAGTCGTTGCCGGTGGTCGGCAGCTACACCAAGATCCGCTGGTCGCTGCTGGAAGAGCTCGAGCCCGACCTCGTTTTCACCACCACCGCCGTGCAACACCAGGCCACGCTCGACCTCAAGGCCCGGGGTTATGCCGTTTGGCCGGTTCCCCTTCCCCAAAGCCCCTGGGGCATCATCGAAAATGTCACCCTGGTCGGCGCCTTGCTGGGCGTTGAGGCCGAGGGCGTGGCCGCCGGGCTGGCGCGGCGTTACCTGGACCTCGCGGGAAGTTTCCCCGGCCTTCGGGTCTACTTCGAGTTCGACCTCGGCGGCCCGATCACCATCGGCCGGGGCAGCTACCTCCATTCGGCGCTCGCCCACCTCGGGCTCAAAAACGTCTTCGGCGAGCATCCCGAGGCCTACTTCGCGCCGCCGATTGAGCGCGTTCCCGACCTCGACCCTCAGCTCGTCATCTTTGAGCCCAAGCGCATTCGGAACCGAAAGGCTCAAGCAGAAGGCGCGCGCCGCTTGCTTCTCGAGCGTGGGTGGGACTATCCGGCGGTGATCACCGAGGGCGATGCGCTCGCCCATTTTGGCCCCACCTTCTTTACCTACCTCGAGCAGCTCGTGTCGCAGCTCGCCCAGGTGATCTCGGGCAACCGCTACACCTAATTCAAAAGGCCGCCGGATGGCCGGCGGCCTGATTGGCGGAGAGGGCGGGATTCGAACCCGCGGTACCCCGGTGGGGGTACACACGCTCTCCAGGCGTGCCCCTTCAACCGCTCGGGCACCTCTCCAAGCCAAAAACAGCCTAGCAAAAGGGCGAAAGAGCGTCAAACTTCTCCGCGCTCGACCAGACGGAAGAAGGCCTCGACCACGCGTGGATCGAACTGCTTCCCGCTTTCCTCGCGAAGATACCGGAGCGCCTCTTCCCGGGACCAGGCCTTGCGGTAGGGCCGGTCCGAGGTCAGGGCGTCGAAGACGTCGGCCACGGCGAAGATGCGAGCGGCCAGGGGGATCGCTTCGCCGGCGAGGCCCCGGGGGTATCCCGAGCCATCCCAGCGCTCGTGATGCGCCCAGGGGATCGCGATCGCTTTCTTGAGAAAGGGAACCTCTTTGAGCCACTCGTAGGCATAGACGGGGTGTTGCTTCATAATGGCCCACTCCTGTTCGTTCAGCGGGCCGGGCTTGAGGAGGATCCCGTCGGGGATGGCGATCTTGCCGACGTCGTGGAGGATCGCGCCCCGCCGCAGGTGTTCGAGCGCCTCTTCGGAAAGGCCCAGTTCCCGCCCGAGCTTGAGCGTGATCTCGGTGACCCGCCGGGTATGCCCGGCGGTTTCCTGGTCGCGGAGCTCGACCGCCTTGGCCCAGCCTTCGATGGTGAGATCGTAGGCGAGCTCGATGGCGGCCTTTGCCTGGTGGAGGTCTTCGAAGAGGCGTCGCTGCTCGAGGGCGATGGCGGCCTGGGTGGCGAGGGCGCTGAGGAAGTTTTCGTCCTCCAGGGAAAGTTGGAGCGGCCCCTTTCGGGAAAACAGGGCCAGGATCCCCAGCAACTCACCCTTCATCTGCAAGGGGAGGGCCCGCATGCCGATGAACCCCTCGCGCTGGACCAGGGTTTGCGGATGGAAGCCGGGCTGGACCCTGAGGTCCCTGACCTCGACCGGCTGCTTGGTGATCGCGGCCTTGCCCGTATGACCCTGGCCCAGGGGGATGATCACCCGCCCCAGCTCGAGGGCGGGGGTGTGAAACCCCTTGGCCGCGGCAAAGCGCAGTCCTTGGAACACCGGGTCGTAGAGGCGGACCGAGGCGGCGTCGATGGGCAGCATGCGCATCGCTTCTTCCAGCAGGGCTTCGATCACCGTCTGAGCGTCGGCGTTTTGTACCAGAACCTGGTCGATCCGGCGGAGTGATTCGAGCTCGGCAATCTGGCGTTCGAGTTTTTTGCGCAGCGAGAGCCGGTAAACGGCGCTGCCAACGACCTCCGCGATCTCGGCCAGGACCCTGACGTCGGCTTCGCTGAAGGTTCGGGGGTGGGGTACGGCGATGGTCATGACCCCCATCACCTCACCGCCCGCGAGCAGAGGGGCCACAGCGCCGCCCCACCCTTGGGGCAGGAAGCCCTTCGAGGCGGAGTGGGTCTGAGGATCGTTTTGGAAGTCAAGCGCGAGGTAGGGTTTTTTGTGTTCGAGGACCCAGCGAATGATCGAGGGTTCGTCGGGCGAGGGGGTGGGGATGGAGACGATCCAGCCCTGGCCGGCGTAGGCTTGCCAGCGCTTTTTTTCCGGGTCGTAGAGGAGGATCGAGCCCACTTCAGCGTGAATGAAGGCGAGGGTGGAGCGGAGCGCGGCCTGCAGGATCTCCCCTGGAACCTCGCTCACGCGCATGGCCTTGGCCACCTGATCCCTGGCCTCGAGGACGCGCCGCTTTTCCACGGCCTCGGTCACGTCGATCCCCACCCCGAGCAGGGCGGGGCCGTTTGGGAGCTGGATCCGGGTCGCCGAGAGGTCGAGCCAGCGGATTTCGCCGTTCTTGGTCAGGATACGGAAGGTGTAGCGAGCGGTGACTTTCTTTCCCGACATCCGGGCCCTGGCCCGCCGCCGGACCAGCGCCCGGTCCTCGGGGTGGACGAGGTCGAAGGGCGACATCTGGGCCAGTTCTTCCCGGCGGTAGCCGGTGACCCGGCTCATCTCCTCGTTGGTCCAGACAAAGCGATCGGGTTGGAAAACGTAGATGAGGGCGGGGACGGTCTCCACCAGCGCTCTGAGGCGTTCCTCGCGCTCGGAGAGCGCCGCTTTGGCTTTGACCTCTTCGGTGACGTCGCGTACGTTGAGGACGACCCCCTCGATCGAGGGGTCGTGGAGGAGGTTTTTCCCCCAGACCTCGACCCAGCGCACCCGCCCATCGGCGTCGAAGATCCGCCCCTGGAAGGTTTGGGTTTCGCCCGGGGAGGCGAGGATTCGCTTCCAGACCGCCTCCGCTTGGGGTCGGTCCTCGGGGTGAACGAAACCGATCGCGGAAAGGTGCTGCGTACGATAACCCTCATCGCTGTAGCCCAGAACCTGGGTCACGTTCGGGCTGACGTACTTCAAAACCCCTTCGGCATCGACGATGTAAATGACGTCGGACGCGTTCTCGACCAGGGCCTGGAAGCGCCGGGCCTGGGTTTCAAAGCGGGTGATGTCGATCCAGAGCCCACGGCAGCTCTTTCGGCCGAGTTTTTGCAGCCGGGCCTCGATCCAAAGCGCTTTTTCGCCGTGTTGGCTGAGCGAAAACTTCGAGCGCATCGACGCTTCCGGCCCTCGCAAAAAGCGCCGCCAGGCTTGGCGGGTGGTCTTGGGAAGGAAACCGAGGAGGGAGTGGCCCAAAAGCGCTTCGGGGTCCCGGCCCAATATAGCGGCGAGTTCTTCGCTGACCTCGAGGATCTTGCCTTCGAGGTCGATCCGAAAAAACCCCACCGTGAGGGCATTTGTGATGTCGGTTTCCATTCGCTTTCCATTCTACGATAGCCGGCGTTGTTACCATGTGAAGAAATGATGATGGCTGGTTTTTACCTTCGCTTGGGGCAGGGGCTCGACCCCAGGGCCAACGCCAGGGTGCACGCCCTGGCCCGGGCCTTGCTGGAAAGCCCCCCGCCCGGGGTGACCGACGTGATCCCCGGTTACGCGACCCTCTACCTCGAGTTCGACCCCCGGCGGACGAATCGGCGGGCGATCCTCAGAGGGTTGGCTCGCTTGAGTGATGCCGAGCCCCCCGAAGGACGGGAGGTTCGCATTCCGGTTCGCTACGATGGGCCGGACCTCGACGAGGTTGCCCGCTGGGCGGGGCTTACGAACGACGAGGTCATCCGGGCCCATGCCGGGCGCAGCTACCGCGTCTTTGCCATCGGGTTTACGCCGGGCTTCCCCTTCATGGCTGAGGTCGATGCCCGGATTGCCAAGCCCCGGCGAGCGGCGCCCCGGTCGCGGGTGCCCGCCCACGCCGTGGGCATCGCCGGGCGCCAGACTGGGGTGTATCCCCTCGAGAGCCCGGGCGGGTGGAACTTGATCGGGCGAACGCTGGTCCGCATATACGATCCCAACCGGGATGCGCCTTTTTTGCTCGCGCCCGGCGACCGGGTGCGCTTCGTCCCCGAGGTCGGGGAAGCACCGGCACCGCCCGAGGCCCTCGCCCTGCTCCCCGAGACGCCGCGTCGACCGGTGCTCGAGGTTCTTTCCCCCGGCCTTTTGGATCTCGTGCTCGACCAGGGGCGTTTCATGGCCGGGCGCTTTGGCCTCGCCCGGTCGGGACCGGCGGATGCCCCTTCGGCGGCGGTGGCGAACCGCCTGGTCGGCAACCCGCCGGGAGCCCCGCTCTTGGAGATGAGCCTCCGGGGGCCCGAGATGCTGGTCCTGGCCCCGGCGGTGCTGGCTTTTGCCGGCTACGGGCTCCGCCCTTTGCGAAACGGCGAGCCGGTCCCGCCGTGGACGAGTTTCGCCGTGTTCCCGGGAGACCGGCTGAGCTTCGTCCCCGATGCCGGAGGGGTGCGGGGGTACCTGGCCGTTGCCGGCGGTTTTGAAGTGGGCCGTTTTTGGGGTAGTGCTTCCGTGGATTTGAAGGGCATGATCGGCGCCCCGCTGGTCGAGGGGGTTCGTCTTGGCCTGGCCAGGGAAGCCCCGGTGCGCCCCGGGCGTTCGTTCGTCCCGTACACCCGAGGCGCGGACCAAAACCGCCGGATCCGGATTCTCCCCGGGCCCCAGGCGACGCCCGAGGCCCTCGAGGCCCTCACCGCCGCCACCTTTGTCGTGCGCCAGGCGGATCGCATGGGCGTTCGCCTCGAGGGACCGGAGGTCCCGGGCGGGGAGGTCACGAGCGAGGCCGTGCCCATCGGCGCCATCCAGGTGCCGCCGGGCGGCGAGCCCATTGTGCTCCTGGTGGATCGGGGCACGCTTGGCGGCTACGCCAAGCCGGCGCTGGTGCATCCCGCGGACCTGCCCCGTATGGCCCAGCTGCGGGCGGGTGACGAGGTGCGATTTGCACTGACGGGTCGCCGGACGGGCGTCGTGTTCGACTTTGACCAAGTTGAAAAAGCACCCTTCCCCGCGTAAACTCTTCGCTATGAAACTCGCCATCGTGGGGTTGGGTCGCATGGGGCAGAGCCTGCTCAAGGGGGTGCTCGAGGCAGGCCTGCTCGAGGCGAACGCGATCGGGGTGTTGGAAGCCACCCCTTCGCTCACCGAGGCCCGGGCCCGGGCGTTCGGGGTCCGCCCCCTGGAGGAAGGCGACCTCAAGTCGGCCGAGCGGGTGCTGGTGGCGGTCAAGCCCCAGGATTTCCCCGCGCTCGCGCCGAAGATCGCCCACGCCGGCGTCGGTTACATCTCGATCATGGCCGGGGTCCCCACCGGGGTGATCGCCGAGCTTTTGGGCACCCGGCGCGTGGTCCGGGCCATGCCCAACGTGGCGGCCACCATCAAGCGGAGCACGACCGTGCTCACCGCCTACCCCGAGGCCGAGGAGGCCGAAGACCTGGCGTTTGCCCGGCGCCTCTTTTCCACCGTGGGCAACGTCTACCGATTGAGCGAGCACCTTTTCGACGCCTTTACCGCCATGTCGGCCTCGGCCCCCGCTTACCTGGCGCTGATCGCCGAGGCCCTCGCCGACGGCGGGGTCAAGATGGGGATCCCCCGCGATCAGGCCCTGGCCTTCGCCGCCGAGGTCCTGGTGGCCACCGGCGAGCTCTTGCAAAGGGAGCACCCGGCGGTGCTCAAGGACCAGGTCGCAAGCCCCGGGGGCACCACGATTTTTGGGCTCGGTGCCCTCGAGGCCCGCGGGGTGAGGGCGGCGCTGATCGAGGCCGTTGAGGCCGCGACCGAGCGCGGGCGCACGCTTGGAAGGAGGGTCTAAAGGTGCCAAGACTCCCACGCGCCTTTTTGGGGCTTGCCCTGTTCTTCGCTCTGGCCCTGGGGCGGGGCGGTCCGGATGCCCGCGCCTACTTCCCCCACGCGCTCGGTATGCGCTGGGTCTACACCTCGGGTGAGGTCCAGACCTTCGTCGAGGTCAAGGCGCTCGGTGGGGTCGAGGTCTGGATGCTCGAACACCGCTACCCGAGCGGGGCGAAGATGACCGAGGCCTTCTCCTTTGGCGATGGGGTCTGGCTGCACGCCCTGGTGACCGAGGGCCGGACGCTGGTCTACGACCCGCCGATCCGGCTCTACCCAGCAGCCCCCCTCGAGGTGGGCATGAGCTGGGAAAACACGACCACCCTCGCCGGCGAGCGGGTCCTGACCCAGGCCAAGGTGGTGGCCCTGGAGGGGGTTTCGGTGCCCCTCGGCCGCTTCAACGCCTTCCGGATACGCTCGACCGTCCGCACCCTGAATGGGGGGCTGAGCACCGTCGACTATTACTTTGCGCCGGGGGTCGGGGTGGTGCGCTACGCGACCCCCGACGGCGGCGTCATCGATCTCTCCGAGTTTTCGCCTTGAGGGCGTAGCGAAGCACTTCGAAATACATCCGCATTCGGTGGAGGGCCCCTTTAAGGAACCCCCGCTTTTCCTCCTTCATCACCTGCGAAAGCCCGGTCAGGGGGAGGTATCGGGTCCGCCAGCCTCCCGCCTTCGCTGCCTGGGTGATCAGGAGCTCGACGTCGTAGCGGGCCTCCGCCAGACCCTTGACCCTCCGCAGGCGCTCGGTCGCGAGCGCGCGCTGGCCGGAAAGAAAAGGCGTGATTCTGTTCCCGATGTCGGTGAGCAGCCGCCCGCCGCGAAAAACCCCCACCGTCATGTCGGCCTCGCCCTCGAGCACCGGTTGCAAGAGCGCCTGCAGGTGATCCTTCCGCAGGCCCACCAGATCGGCGTCGAGGAGGATGACGTAGGGCGTGTGCACGTGCTTGAGGCCTTCGGCGTAGGCCCCGCCCTTGCCCGAATTCTTTTTCAGCTGGATCACCGTCGCGCCGGCGCGGGCCGCGGCGTCGGCGGTGCCGTCGGTCGAACCGTCGTCGACGACGACCACCGGAAACCCGCCCTCCCGGGCCACGCGGACGACCGCCTCGATGGTGGCCGCTTCGTTGTACGCCGGAATCAGTACCGTGGCGCTCATGGCTGGAAAAGGCGCCCCAGGTCCTGTGCGGTGATCATCACCAGCAGCAGCAGGACGAAGGCCAGGCCGATGAAGTTGACCCAGGCTTCACGCTCGGGGGTGAGCCTGCCGGGCAGGATGCGCCCCAGCACCAAGAGCAAGAGCCGCCCGCCGTCGAGCCCCGGAATGGGCAGCAGGTTGAAGACCGCGAGCGAAAGGTTGATGGTGGCTGCGAGCTGGGCCAGGGCCAAAAGACCCTGGCGCGCGGCCTCGCCGGTCATGGCCACGATGCCCACCGGCCCCACCAGATCCGGCGAGGGGCGGCCGCTGATGACGCCGGTGATGCCGCTGACGAAGGCCTTGACCATGGCGGGAAAGGCCTTGATGGTGAAGGAGACCGAAAAGGTCAGCGCCTCGGGATACGCCAGGGGCACCATCTCGACCCGGGGTCCGTAGCGGACCCCGATCTGCCTGGCGTCTTCGCGCCAGACGAGGGTCAAGGTCTCGGTTTGTCCGTCGCGCAGCACCGTGATCTTGTGCTCGCCGGGCCGGGCTTTAATCCGGGTCAGCTCGGTGTAGTCCTTGAGTGGCTGGCCGTCGATGGCCACGATCACGTCTCCCGGCAAAAGGCCGCTCGCCTCGGCCAGGCTCTGCGGCAACACCTCGATGATCTCGGCCTGGGCGGGAACGACCTTCGGCGCCCCGCGCTGGCTGAAGACGAGCCCCAAAAGAAGCCAGGCCAGGAGCAGGTTCATGAAAACGCCGCCCACCAAGATCAGCGCCTTGCCCCAAAACCCGAGGCGGGCATAGCCCTTCGGCGGGCCTTCCTCTTCCTCGACCATGCCCTCGATGAGGGCGTAGCCGCCGAGGGGGATGAGGCCGATACGCCATTCGGTCTCTTTCCAGACGAATCGCAAAAGGGCTGGTCCAAAGCCGACCGAAAAGGCCGGCACCTTCACGCCCTGGGCGCGTGCGGCCAGGTAGTGCCCGAGCTCGTGGACGAAGATGCTCAGACCGATGATGACGGCAAACCAAAAAAGGCTCATACCAGCTCCCTTGCCCGTTTCCTGGCCCAGGCATCGACCTCGGCCAGTGCTTCCCAGCTTAACCGACCCGCGGGGGCTTCCTCCAGGACCTGGAACAGGATTTTGGGGATGTGCGTGAAGGGGATCGCCCCGGTGAGAAAGGCCTCGACCGCGACCTCGTCGGCGGCGTTGACCGCGACCTGGGCCAAAGACCCCCGGCGCCCGGCCTCGTAGGCCGCGAGCAGGGCGGGGAAACGCTCGGTGTCCGGGGGAAGGAACTCGAGCCGTTCGGGAATGGGCAGGTCGGAAAGCGGCGTCGGGGCGCGGTCGGGGTAGGTCAGGGCGTACTGAATGGGAAGGCGCATGTCGGTCGGCCCCAGCTGGGCTTTGAGCGAGCCGTCGACGAAGCGGACGATACCGTGCACGTAGGCCTGAGGATGGATGAGGACCTTGATCCGTTCCAGGGGGAGACGGAAGAGCTCTTTGGCCTCGAGGACCTCAAGCCCCTTGTTGAAGAGGGTCGCGGAATCGACGGTGACCTTGGCCCCCATACGCCACTTGGGGTGCTTGAGGGCCATTTCGGGCGTCACCGCGCTGAGGTCGCTGGGGCCGTGGAGAAAAGGACCGCCGGAGGCGGTGAGGATGAGTTCAGCCACGTCCTGGCCCCGCTCGCCGAGGAGCGCCTGGAAAAGGGCCGAGTGCTCGGAATCCACGGGGATGATGCTGGCCGCGGCGCTCTCGGCGATGGCCCAGAGCAAGGGCCCGGCCGCCACCATGGCTTCCTTGTTGGCCAGGGCGACGCGCTTGCCGGCCTCGAGGGCCGCCCGCACCGGCAAAAGCCCGGCCAGCCCGGGGATGGCGGCGACCACGGTCTCCACCTCCGGGTGGGCCGCCACCTCTTCCGCCGAGTCCACCCACCGCAGGTGAGGGAAGAGGGGTTTCAGCAGGGCCCGGGTCTCGGGGTGGGCATAGACGACCTCGGGGCGTGTCTTTTGAATCTGGCGCGCCAGCGCCTCGGCGTTTTTGCCGGCGGCGAGGCCGATGATGCGGGCCTTTCGCCAGCGGGCGACCTCGAGGGCCTGCCGTCCGATGGAACCGGTAGAACCGAGAATCGCGAGTTTCATGTGAAGAGCACCATGAGGTAGTAGGTGAGGGGAACCGAGAAGATGAGGCTATCGAGCCGATCTAGGATGCCGCCGTGACCGGGGAGGATGGTACCCGAGTCCTTGACCCCGCAGTAGCGCTTGAGCATGGACTCGGTGAGGTCGCCGAGCTGGGCGGCGACGGAGATCAAGAGGCTCACCAGTAAAAGCTCGACCCAGCCAAAGGGAAAGGCCCGCCGGACCAGGGCGGTGAAGACGAGAAGGGAGAGGAAGGAGGCCAGGATGCCGCCGAGCGTGCCCTCGAGGGTTTTCCCGGGGCTGATCTTGGGGGCGATCTTGATCCGCCCCCAGCGCTTGCCGACGAAAAAAGCCCCGATATCGGTGGCGAAGGTTGCGATCAGGGGCAGGGTCAGGGTCCAAACGCCCAGATTTTCGTTCGGGGCGTAGCGCAGGAGCAAGACGTAGCCCAGGGTCCAGGGGAGGTAGAGGAAGCCGAAGAGGCTGTGGACCAGCCGGGGGATGTTGGCCCCGGCCACCAGCTCGTAGATGAAAGCCCCCATCAGGGCGAGCCCCAGCGCCACCTCGCGCCAGGGGATGTCGGGGTAGCGCGCGGCCAGCTGGGGCATCGAGGCGACGAGCATGACGATGCCCCCGTAACGAAGGAAACCGAGGTTGAGCTTGATCCCCCGGTGCGCGAACATCGCCGCCAGTTCGCCGCTGCCGATCCAAACCAGGGCCACGAGCAGTGGAGCGAGCAGCGGGAGCCCGACGGCGATCACCACCACGAGCCCGGCCAGACCGATGGCAGCGGTCTTGATCCTAGCGCTGAGGGACGCCTCCGAAGCGTCGCTCCCGTTCTCGGTAGGCGGTAATGGCGCGTGCAAAGTCCTCCTCGGTAAAGTCTGGCCAGTACTTTTCCGTCACCCAGAGTTCGGAATACGCCGACTGCCAGAGCAAAAAGTTGGAGACCCTGAGTTCCCCGCTGGTACGGATGATCAGGTCGGGGTCGGGGAGTTCGGGCAGGTAGAAGGCCCGGCGCAGGTTGGCTTCGTTGATCTCCAGGCCCGAGGCGGCGAGCCGTTTGATGGCCCGCAGGATCTCCTGCCGTCCTCCGTAGTTGATCGCGGTGACGAGGTGGAGGCGCTGACCGCCGACCGAGGCTTCCTCGGCGTAGCGGATGGCCTCCAAAAGCGACGGTGGCAGCCCTTCCCGCTCCCCGATGACCGAGATCTTCACCCCTTCGGTGACCAGCCTCGGCGTCTCTTCCCAGAGCACTTCCTCAAAGAGGCGAAAGAGCAGCTCGACTTCTTCCTGGGGGCGCCGCCAGTTCTCGGTCGAAAAGGCGTAGAGGGTGAGCCAGGGGACGTTGTGCTTGATGGCGGCGCGAACCACGTTGCGGATGGCTTCCCGGCCCGCGGCGTGGCCAGCGGCCCGGGGCAGCCCCCGGGCGGTGGCCCAGCGGCCGTTTCCGTCCATGATGATGGCAACGTGGCGCGGGTCCGGTTGCATCACTCGCCGAGAATTTCCTTCTCTTTTCGCTCGAGCAGCTCACCGATGCGCTCGATGTACTCGTCGGTGAGCTTTTGTACTTCGGCCTTGGCCCGATGCTCGTCGTCTTCGGAGAGGTGCTCTTCCTTGGCCTTTTTGCGCACCTCCTCAAGCGCTCCCCGCCGGATGTTGCGCACGGCGATCCTGGCTTCCTCGGCGAGCTGGTGGGCGGTGCGAACCAAATCCTTGCGGCGCTCTTCGGTGAGCGGGGGAATGTTGATGTAGATGGCGTCGCCCTTGTTGTTGGGGTTGAGGCTGAGGTCGGATTCGCGAATGGCCTTTTCGATGGCGGGCAGGGCGCCGGCGTCCCAGGCCTGGATCACCAGGGTGCGGGCGTCCGGGGCGCTGATTGACGCCAGCTGGTTGAGCGGCATTTCGCTGCCGTAGTACGACACCTTGACGTGCGCCAGGAGTTCGGGGTTGGCGCGTCCGGTGCGGAGCGAGGCCAAATGACTCTGGAAGACCTCCACCGCTTTTTCCATGTGATCTCGAGTTTCCTTGATGATCTCCTTAAACATTCCGGACCCCCCTTAACCATGGATCAGTGTACCAACCGTTTCTCCCTTGAGGATCTGCACCAGGGCGCCGCTTTGGAAAATGTCGAAGACCAGGATCGGCAACGCGGCTTCCATGCAGAGCGTCACCGCTGTGGGGTCCATGACCCCGAGGCCTTTGGAGAGGACCTCCATGTAAGCGAGGCGGTCGAACTTCACGGCGTCGGGATGCTTCCTCGGGTCCTTATCGTATACCCCGTCGACCTTGTTCTTGGCCATGAGCACCGCCTCGGCTCCGATCTCGAGCGCCCGGAGGGCGGCGGCGGTGTCGGTGGAGAAATAGGGGTTGCCGGTGCCACCGCCGAAGATCACCACCCGCCCTTTTTCCAGGTGGCGCAACGCGCGGCGACGGATGTAGGGCTCGGCGACCTCGGTGATGGTCAGGGCGGTTTGGACCCGGGTTTCAAGGCCCTGGGCCTCGAGAGCATCCTGCAACGCCAGCGCGTTCATGATCGTGGCCAGCATGCCGATGTAATCGGCGGTGGCCCGGTCCATCCCCACCCCCTGACGTGCCCCGCGCCAGAGGTTCCCGGCCCCCACCACCACCGCGATCTCAGCCCCGGTCTCGGCCTTGGCCCGGGCGACTTCTTGCGCCAGCGCCCGCGTGGCTTCGGGGCGGATACCGAATCCGTTGCCGGAGAGAAACTCTCCCGAGAGTTTGAGCAGCACCCGTTTGTAGGCCATGCCTCACTCCTGACCGAGAAGAATGGGGCCCGATGGGCCCCATTCACTCCTCAGCGCCGAGCTCGAAGCGACAGAACCTTCGCACCACGATGTTCTCGCCGATTTTGGCGATGGCTTGCTTTAAGAGCTCGCCGACGGTGATCGAGTCGTCCTTGACGTAGGGCTGCTCGAGCAGCACCACTTCCTGGACGTACTTTTTGATCCGCCCCTCGGCGATTTTCTGCGCGATCTGTTCGGGCTTACCCTCGGCCAGCGCGGCCTTGATGTAGATCTCGCGTTCTTTTTCCAGCTCCTCAGACGGGATCTGATCAACCGAAACGTACTTCGGGGCCGCCATGGCGATGTGCATAGCGATGTTCTTGGCCAGCGACTGGAAGTCCTCGGTACGGGCGACGAAGTCGGTTTCGCAGTTGACCTCGAGCATCACCCCGAGCCGCTGGTTGTGGTGGATGTAGGAGACGATGAGGCCTTCCTGGGCCACGCGGTCGGCCTTTTTGGCCGCCTTGGCGGCGCCCCGCTCGCGCAGGAGCTGAATGGCTTTCTCTTCGTCCCAGCCCGCGTCCTCGAGGGCCTTCTTGACGTCCATCATGCCCGCCCCGGTGGCGGCGCGCAGCTTTTTGATGCGTTCGATCTGGCTCATTTCATGCCTCCTCGGTGGTTTCCTCTTCGCTCTCCTCGCTTCCGCTGCCGCCCTTGGCCTCGATCAGTGCGTCGGTGATGCGGCTGGTCACCAGCTGGATGGAGCGGATGGCGTCGTCGTTGCCGGGGATGATGTAGTCGATCAGATCCGGGTCGGCGTCGGTGTCGGCATAGGCGATCACCGGGATGCCCAGCTTCCCCGCCTCGCGAACCGCGATCTCCTCTTTCACCGGGTCGACCACGTAGAGCGCATCCGGAAGCCGTTTGAGCTTCCGGAACCCGCCGAGATACTTTTGCAGGCGGTCGAGCTCCCGGCGCAGGCGCACCTGCTCCTTCTTGGGCCGGTCGTTGATCTCTTCGGACTCGAAGAGGGCCTCGAGTTCCTCAAGCCGCTTGACCCGGCTGGAGATGGTCTTGAAATTGGTCAGCATGCCGCCGAGCCAGCGCTGGTTGATGTAGGGCATGCCCACGCGGTCGGCCTCGATCTGGATGATTTCCTGGGCCTGCTTTTTGGTCCCGACGTAGAGGATGACCCCGCCTCTGGACACGAGGTCGACCGCGAACTCGCAGGCCTTTTGCATGAGCGGGAGGGTTTTTTGCAGGTCGATGATGAAGATACCGCCCCGCTCGGCGTAGATGTACTTCTTCATCTTGGGGTTCCAGCGCTTGGTCTCGTGACCGAAGTGAACCCCGGCTTCCAAAAGCTCTTTGATCGTGATGTTACAAGCCATGTCACTCCTCTTCCGGGGGGCGTTGAGGTCGGCGTTCGCCGGGCGCTTTCGGTCGCTTCCGAGAGACACCCCCCTGCCCTCGGGACCTACCGGCGCACCGAAGGGGCATTATAGCACCAGGGCATGGGCAAGGCCAGCACGT
>CAZXOY010000004.1:0-78883 GCA_964642655.1 uncultured bacterium | reverse complement strand
GCGTCGGGGCGGTGACGACCACGGCAAGCGCGAACACGGCGAGAACGACGACTAACGCCTGAAAACCACAGATTTTTCACCGCGAGGTCGGGGAGCAACCCTCCCCGACCTCGCCATTCGACGACGATCCGCCTAAAACCGACCCCGCTTGAGCTTGCCGGAGAAAAAGCCCTCCGGCGGGCTCGGGGGCATGCCCGGTCGCCAGCCCCAGGCCACGCGCAAGAGGTAAATCACTGCCGCAGCGTCCCAGGCCTGGGGGCGGCAGGCCGAAGGATAGGGCACCGGGGGCTCACCGGGCCGCCGGGGATAGCCGCCCACGAGTTCTGGCAAGCGGCGATCGGCCTGGCTGAGCGCGAGATCAAAGAGCGCCCGGGCGACCTTAATGGCCTCGCCCTGAAATCCATATGCGGCGAGCCCGCCACTAAAGAGCGCGGTATCGTGAGGCCAAACCGAGCCGTTGTGGTAGGAAAGCGGATTGTAACGCTGCTCGCCCGCCCCCAGGGTCCGCAAGCCCCAACCGCTCCAGAGGGCTTCGGAAAAGAGGGTCCTGACCAGCTTTGACGCCGCCCATTCGGGAACGATCCCGCTCCAAAGCAGCTGTCCAGGATCAGAGCTTAAAACCCTGAGGGGCCGCTTGTCGCGATCGAGGGCAAGGGCGTAGGTGGCCAGGTCGTCCAGCCAGAAGCGTCGGTGGAACGCTTCCCGAAGCGTCCCGGCCCGGGCCGCCCAGCGGGCCGCACTTTGGGGTTCGCCCAGGGCCTGGTAAAACTCGGCCGCCGCCTTATAGGCCCGGTAAGCATAGCCCTGCACCTCGCTCACCGCGAGGGGGGGCTCTGCGAGCTCGCCGCTGGCGTGGGTCATCGAATCGGAAGAATCCTTCCACGACTGCACCAAAAGCCCCCGCTGCCCCTGGGCCGAGAATTCGAGCAGCCCATCGCCGTCGGCGTCCCCGGCATCGAGCATCCAGGAAAGCGCCGCCTCCCAGGACCCGCGGAGTTCCTCGACCAGCTCGAGCGAGCCCGTCCAGAGCATGTGGGCGTGGAGCAGGATTAAAAAGAGGGGGGTCGCGTCCACAGTCCCGTAGTAGGGTCCGAAGGGAACCTCGCCGAGGCGGGTCAGCTCGCCCTGGCGGAGTTCGTGGGGAATCTTGCCCGGGGCCTCGTCGCGCTCGGGAACGCTGGCGCGGCCCTGATGCGCGGCGAGGAAGCGCAACACCGCTTCGGTCACCTCCGGGGCAAAGGGTAGGAGCATGTAGGCGCTCAGCAGGCCGTCGCGCCCAAAGGGCGCGACGAACCAGGGGATGCCGGCCGCGGGATACGGCCCAAAAGGGGTCGCGATCAGAAGGGCCCTGAGGTCATCCACCGCCCGCTCGAGGACCGCCTGAGCTCGAGGGTCATCCAGAACGATCGGGAACTTCGCCCGCCACTCGTCGTACCCGGGCAACGGCGATGCCGCCGGGTCCTCGAGGGGGCTCAAAAGCCGGATCACCGCGCTGATCTGGACCTTTTCCCTGGGGAAAAGTCGGAAACGCCAGCGCCCGTCCACCGGGGGCGGTGAGAGCTCAACCCAGGTGGCAAACGCCAGACCATCTCCGGCCAGGTAGCGAAACCCAACCCGGTCTGCCCCACCAACCCGTTCCACCTTTCGCGGATGGCGCATCCAGCCGCGAACCTCGAAGAGATCGGCGAAGTCTGCCGCCAGCGTGAGGCGGAGATCGATATCGGCAGGGTTCTGACCCGTATTTTCGAAGACCAGCCGATCGACGATCAGCCCTCGGTTGACCTTCAGCACCCGGCTCAGCCCGACGGCCTGATCGGGCCCAATAAGGCGCGCCCAGTGCTCGACGCGCGTGTCAGGCCTCGGCTCGTGGATGAGCAAAGGGGTGAAGTCCTCGAGGTGCCACACGTACCGGGATAGAAAGCGCGTATCGTGCCGGAAAGCGCCGGTCTCCCCGCCATCCACCCGGCCCTGGGCGTCGAGAACGAGGTAGGTATCGTCTTCTTTAAGCCCACGCGCACCGAATGACCATTGTCCAACCATCGCTCGCCTCGCTAACCCTTCAAACCGCTAAACGAGACACCCTCGATGAAGTAACGCTGGAAAACGACGAAAAGGACGATGATCGGCACCATGGAGAGGAAAGCCCCGGCCAGGATGAGCCCCCAGTCGCCGACCTGGCCGTAGGCGTTCCGGAAAGAAAGCAGGCCGATGGGCAAGGTGTAGATGTCTTGCGGACTGGTCAAGACCACCAGGGGCCAGAAGAACTCGTTCCAGGTGCCTTGGAACACCAAAATCGTGAGCGCCCCCAACGCCGGGGTCGCCATGGGCAGCACGACGCGGAAGAAGGTCTGGGCGGGACTCGCGCCATCAATCAGCGCTGCCTCTTCGATTTCCTTGGGAATCGATTCAAAAAACTGCTTCATGATAAACACCGCGCTCGAGCCCACGACGCCCGATAGGATCAGCCCCCAAAGACTGTTGAGCAACGTGGGGGCGCCGAAAAGCCGCGACAAGCCGAAAATCCCATCCCGCAGAACCAGATAGTTGGAGATGAAGAGCACCTGACCCGGGACCATCATGGTAAAGAGCATGAGAAGAAAGAGCAGGTGCTTGCCCGGAAAGCGCATCCTGGCCAGGGCGTACCCGGCCATGGCAGCGAAGAGGAGGTTCGTGATCACCTTAACCAAGGCAACGAAAAACGAGTTGACCGTCCAACGCCAAAAGAGGCTCTGACCGGTCGAGAGGCTTTTTGACTCCTTGAAGACCCGCACGTAGTTTTTCATCACGTAGCCGACCAGCCCGGGGGTCACGTTGTCCCAGCTCGCGACCCGCCCCCGGCGCTCGATGCGGTTCGGGGCCAGGGTCGCGGAAACGAAGCGCACCCCGGCCCGGAAGGCGCTCCGTGAGAGTTCAAGGTCCATGGGCAAGCGGTCGATGCGCGGCCCCGACCCCGGGTATTCGATCCGGATCCGGTAGCGGTAGAAGGTGCCCGGCTTTTCCGCCAGCGTCCCCGGAACCCGGGCAACCACACGCGGCGCCGCCACCTTGGCGTAATCGGCGGCAAAGGGTTCGTCGACGACCGCGCCCAGCCCCGCCCCGGCCCGGCGACGCGGAATACGCACCTTCGGCGGCTCAGCGCTCGCCCCCTGGGGGACGAAATAGGTGACCTCGAGGACCACTTTTGCCCCGGGGGCAAAACCGCCGAGCCAGGGATCGCCGGCTCCGGCAAGGCCGAGCTTCCAGGCCGCGCGCCAGTTGACCGGACTCACCTGGGCAAAACGGAAGCGGAAGGGCCACTCGAGGGGGTTATCCTTCAAGCTCGCCAGAAAGGACACGTAAAAGGGACCGATGAAGATCAGGCCGAAAAAGAGCAGGGTACCGTAAATCCATCCCGCTCTGGCCCAACGCCGTCGCATGTAAAAGCGATCCATTCAAAACCCCCGTTCCGACACCCCAAAGCGCCGCTGCAAGAGGACCACCACCAGGGTGAGCAGCGCCAGCACGATGGCCGCGGCCGAGGCATCCCCGACGCGCGGGGTCGCCGCCGAGGGGAAGACGTTGTTGTAGACGTAATAGGCGAGGGTAATCTTGGACTCAAGCGGTGCGGCCGAACCGAAAAGCGCCACCTGGTCAAACAGCTGCAACGTTCCGATCAGCCCCAAGGTGATGACCAGGAAGGTCAGGGGGCGCAGCAAAGGCACGGTCACGTAGCGAAACTGCTGCCAGGGCGTCGCCCCGTCGATCGCCGCTGCCTCGTAGAGATTTTTGGGAACATCTTGAAGCCCGGCCAGATAGAGCAGCATGAAGGTCGGCACCGTGGTGTAGACGTTTTGCAAAATGATTGCCCAGAGTGGGATCGGAATCCCAAGCCAGGTGCGGCGGGTGTTGAGCCACACCAGGTTCACGGCCACGTCGCTCCGCGGTTCCACCACCCCGAACCACCAAAGAAACGCCGTCCCCACGCCGGCGAGCAACAGGGACACGGTGGCCAGCGCGGGGTCAAAAAAGTGCACCGGCAAGCCCCGTCGCCGCTCCCAGATCACCTGCAACGCCTGCAGGAGCAAAAACAGGCCCGCGGCGGTGGCGAGGATCGGCGCGTAGGTCAGGATCCAGCCGCTGGCGAAATTGACGAACCCTTTGCGCTGGTAGAGCCAGAGGAAGATCAAGGTTACGGCCGCGCTCGAGAGGATGCTTGGGATGTAGTAAACGGTGCGGAAAAAAGTGATCCCGACCAGTTTCTGGTTCAGCACGGCGGCGAGGCCGAGGGCCAGCACGGTTTGGGCCAGGGTGACGATCAGCGCATAGGCCAGGGTGTTTTTAAACGCCTGGACGAACAGCGGCTCCCGGAAAAGCGCCAGGTAGTTCGCGAGCCCCACCCATTTGGGGGAATGGAAGAGATCGTAGTCGGTGAAGCTGAAATAAAAGGTCCGCAAAAAGGCAAAAACGAAAAACACGAGCAGGGTGAGGAGGTAGGGGAGCAAAAAGGTCAGGGCGTAGACCGCTTCGACGAACCTCGCTCTTCGCATCGCACTCTCCATGGTGGAATTGCCCCGGCCATATTGCCGGGGCAATTCCCACTCAGCGCTTGCCGGTCAGCGCATCGAGCTTTTCCTGGGCGTCGGCGAGCGCCTGATCCACCGACTTCTCGCCAAGAAGCACCGAGGAAAGCGCATCATCGAGAATCTGCTTCCACTCGCCGCCATACTGCTGGAACTTAAACGGCAAAACGTGCCCTTTGAGCGAGCCCTGGAAGACCACCCGGTTCAGCTCGGGTTCTTTGCCGTAGCGCTGGAAGTAGGGGTTGTTGGCCAGGGCCTTCCGGCTCGGAATGGCAAGCCCCCGCTCGAGGACCCACTGCTGGGCCTCGGGGCTCGTCAGCGCTTTGAGCACCTTCACCGCCGCGTCCTTGACCTTCGAGCCCGAGTACAGGCTCCAGGAAACGGTGAAGATGTAGTTGCCGCGCTGGCCGCTCACAGGATCCTTGGGCATGAAGGTGGTGCCGTAGGGCAGGTTCGGCGCCTGGTCACGCAGGAAGCCACCGATCCAGGCGCCTTCCATGGCGGTGGCGACGTTTTCGGTAGCGAAGCAGCCACCGGTCCAGCCCTGACCCATGTCCTGGGCCAACACGCCCACGCCGCGCTTTTTGAGCCCGGTGTACCACTCGAACGCCCTGCGGAAACGCGCATCGAGGACCGTCCGGCCGTTCTCGTCAAAGGGTTTCCAGCCGGTGGCGAAGGCAAAGGCACCGAAACGGGCGAAATCCGGCACCAGGCAGGTCCCGTCCACGTCCCCGAGCTTTTCCGCCACCTGCTTGAGCTTAGCCTCGAAGGTCGTCCAGGTATCCTGCTGGTCGGGGTAGGGCACGCCGGCTTCGTCGAAGAGATCCTTGTTGTACTCGATGGCCAGGGTGTTGAAGTCCTTGGCGATGCCGTAGAGCTTGCCTTTATAACGGAAGGCGTCGACCAGGCTGGGGATAAAGGCCTGGATCTCTTCCTTGGTGAAGTAGTCGTCCAGGGGCGCAACCTTACCCGAAGCGAAGACGCCTTCGGACCAGAACACATCAACGTAGAAGAGGTCCGGCGCGGTTCCCGCTGAGAGCGCGTTCAAAAGCCACTGGGTGTAGTCGCCTTCGATCGGTTCATAGACGACCTTGATGCCCTCTTTGTCCATCATGGGCTGCACGACTTCTTTAAGCAGCCCGTTCACAACGGCGATGTCTGTGCCGCCCCAGCCCGAGATACGAACCGTGGTCTGGGCCAAAGCCAGCCCCAAAAGGGCGGTGAGGATCACCAACAACCGCTTCATGGAAAACCTCCTCGAAAGAGGATCACTACGCAAAAACCCTTGGCCTCGCTGCTCAAACCGAGCAGCCCTTACCTCACTCTTCCCGCCAGTCCCCACCTCCCTTCGCCGTGGTCCCCCTGACCACCAGCTGCACCGGGACCCGCACCCCGTGCGGGGTGTGCCCACTCAGGGCCTCCTGCAACAGGGTGCCGACGGTGCGGGCGATGGCGGCGATATCCTGCCGCACCGTGGTCAGCCCGGTCCCGAGCCCGGGCAGGTCGTCGTAACCGACGAGGGAGACCGAAGCGGGCACCAAAAGCCCGAGGTCGGAAAGCGCCGCCTGGGCACCGATCGCCATCTCGTCGCTCGCCGCGAACACGGCGCTAAAACGCAATCCCCCTTCCCAGGCGCGGCGCAGCACGCGATAAGCGCTGAGCGAGGAAAAGTCACCATCGAGCACCAGCTCTTTTCGGAAGGGGACCCCGTACTCCATGAGCGCACGCTTGTAGCCCGAAAGCCGCTCGCGCCCCGCCTGGTGGTGAAGGTGGCCGGTGAGATGAAGGATACGCCGGTGCCCGAGCTCAAGCAGGTGCCGGGTGGCGAGATACCCGCCTTCCTCGTCATCCGGGGCCACCCAAAAGGCGCCGGGATAGACGCCAACCAAAACGAAAGGCGTCCCTTCGCGGAAAAGGCGCTCAAGGCGAGGGTCGTGATCGTGGGCGCCGAGCAGAACGTAGCCCCGGGCGGGCTCGAGCGGCAGTCCTGCCGGATCGGTCGCGACCTCGCGGACGAGGAACCCCTCCCGCCACAGAGCTTCGGTGAGGTGTTCGTAGAGCAGGGTGAAGTACGGCGTAAAGCGGGGCATGCCCGGGACCTGGAGCACGCCGATGGTGCTGGCCGCCCCGCCCGAGAGCTCGCGAGCCACGGGGTTGGGCGCGTACCCGAGCTGCCGGACCGCCTCGAGCACTCGGGCCCGGGTTTCGGGGCGCACCCCCTTCCGACCGTTCAAGACCCGGCTCACGGTGCCGATGGAAACCCCGGCCAGCTTGGCCACCTCGTGAATGGTTACCTGCCCGCGCTTGTCCGACCGCACCCACGACCTCCTTGTAAACGTTTACATCCTCGGACCGCGCCTATTATAGCAGCTAAGTCCCGGCCGTCAATGAAAACGTTTACGGCCGGGGATGCAAAGGCGTTTTCGCGAGACTCGCGGGCTTATCTGACCTTCCAGACCAGGAGCTTGGCCTCAATGCGTCCGAACAAATAGAACAACACAAGCACGAAAGCCATGATGAGGACGATCAAGGCCAGGGTGAGCGAGGCATTATAAGTGCTCTGAGCAAAGGAGAGCAGGTAGCCGAGCCCCCGGCTCGCCGCGACGAACTCGCCGACCACCGCCCCGGTGAACGCAAAGCCCACCGCCACCTTCAGCGAGGAGAGCACCCAGGCCATGACCGAGGGGAGGTAGACCTCGGTGAGCAACCAGCGCCGCCCGCCGCCCAGGGTGCGAACCCGTTCGACCAGCCGCGGATCCACATCCTTGACGCCAGAGTAGACCGCGAAGAAGACGAGCACGGTGACCAAAACCAGCGAGAGCGCCACCTTCGAACCGAGGCCGATCCCGAACCAGATCACCATGAGCGGCGCCAGGATCACCCGGGGCACGGCGTTAAAGAGCATCATGATCGGTTCGAAGAGGTCTGCGGCCAAGGGGACCAGGGCGGCGAAAAGCCCAAGGCCGCCGCCGATGAGGAGCCCCAGGAAAAGGCCGAGCAGGGCGGCGGCGAAGGTGGCCTCGAGGTGGGGCCAGATCTCACCCCGGACGAAAAGGCCAATCAGGACCGCCACGATCTGGTGCGGCGGCGGGGCGTAAAAGGGGTTGATCCAGCCGAGGAGCCCGCCCACTTCCCACAGCGAAAGTAGCCCCAGCAAGCTCAAAGCGCGGCGCACCGGACCACCTCCTCGAGGTCCTCCCAGAGCTGTTTCACCATGCGTCCGAAACGGGGGTCGGCCTTGATCCCCACCGGATCGCGCGGCCTTGCAAATGGCACCGGGTAGTGCTTTTTGATCCTGGCCCCTGGGCCCCGGCTGAGCAGCGCCACCCGGTCGGCCAGGGCCAACGCCTCCTCCAGGTCGTGGGTGACCAGCAAGACCGCGATCCCCGATTTTTCAACCCAGGAGAGCAGATCCATGGTCACTTCCATGCGCACGATGGCGTCGAGAGCGGCGAAGGGCTCGTCCATGAGCAAAAGGCGGGGGCGGAGCGCCAGCACCTGGGCCAGGGCCACCCGCTTGCGCTGACCTCCAGAGAGCTGGTGGGGGAAGCGGTCACCAAGGCCCTCCAGCCCCAGCCGGGCCAGCCAGGCCTCGGCCTCCTCGAGGGCCTTTTTCCGCTCCCAGCCCCGCATCAAAAGGCCGAGGGCGACGTTTTGGCGCGCGCTCCGCCACGGCAAAAGGGCGTCCTCCTGGAAAAGGTAGCCAACGGCGTCGCTTTGAATCGAAAGCGTGATCTTCCCGGAGGCAACGGGTTGAAGCCCGACCACCGAGCGCAAGATGGTACTCTTACCGCTGCCGGACGGACCGACCAAACTGACGAACTCCCCGGCACCGACCTCCAGGTCCACCCCATCCAAGACCAGGTGACCACCGATCTCTACGCGCAGATCCTCAACTTTTAGCACCTTCGAGCACCTCGGGCAAGAAGAGTTCTCTCCACTGAAAGCCTGCTGGGAGCAATCCGGCGAGCTTTTGCGCCTCGACCACCCGCGCCGCGGCCTCAAGATCGAGGCGGGTGGTGCGCGGGTAGATGCTCTTGCGATAGCGCTCGACGATCGCATCGAGCTGCTTGCGGTTCCCACCGGCGATCAGCGCCGAGGGCAGGGCGTCGACGATCAAGCGCCCGGGGGCGGCGTGGATGAACTCGAGCGCGGCCTCGAGCGCCTTCGAAAGCCGCCGCATCTCATCCAGCCGCTCCTCCACCTCGTCCTTTCGCACCACCACCCCTAAAAAGGCATAGCTCCCGCCGAGGTAGCGCCGCGTCTGTTCCAGATCCATGAAGTTGACCAGGACGCGTCCCCCCTGGGCCAGCAACAAGGTCAGCGCCGGTTCCTGCACCATGCCCGCCTCCAGATGGCCGACGCGAAGCGCCTCGAAGAGGTTCGGACCCATGGTGGCGAAGCGGATCCGCGAGGCATCCACCCCCGCCTTGGCCAGGAGGTAGAGCAAGAGCGCGTGGTCGGCATTCCCCAGCGCCGAGATGCCGACGGTCTTGCCCTCGAGGTCTTCTAGGGTCCGGATCTTCGCGCTCGCCTTCGGCGCCACCGCGAGCGCGAAGAGGGGGAGCCGCCCGCTGGCGGCAAAGCGCCGGATCGGGGCGCCGTTTTTATAGGCCTGCAGCTGGGCATCGAGGCTGGTGGCGGCATAATCCACCGCCCGCCCCACCAGCGCCTGGAGGGCCGCCCCGCCCCCGCGCGCGTAGATCAGCTCGACGTTTAACCCCTGCTCGGCGAAATAGCCCCGCTTCTGGGCCACCACGTAGGGCAGAATGCATAGCGTCTGCGAGCAAAAGGCCAAGCGGATTCGCCTGCCTTTGGCAAAGGCCAAGCCCCCAGCCGCCAGTCCCAAAACCCCTCCGATGAATCGTCTCCGGTCGAGCCCGCAGCAATCCATAACCCCTCCTCGCCTCCATATATGCCCATGAGCCTTATATTGTCAAGGGTATAGGGTCACGAATCGATTCCGGCGGCGCGGTCAGCCGGCAATCCAGCGGCTCACCGCCCGGCGAATGAGCTCACGGCTACCCATGCGGCGGCGCAACTCGCGCTCGAGCCCGCCCACCGGAACCAGGTTCGACGGTGCCCGCGGATCCCGGTAGGGCTCCGAGGCCAGGCGAACCAGGGCATCGAGGGCATACCGCGCCAGCAGGACGGCCTCCTCGGACCCCTCGGCGTCGGTCTCGACCCGGACTAGGCCGCTCGCAGCGCTGTACGGCGTGGAAGGGTGGAGCGGGAGCCGGATGTACCAGCTGAAAAACGCCCTGGGCGTCCGGCGGGCTTCAGGCGGGACCGCGAAGACCGGGGTTCGCTCGCCGGCCTTTAAAGCGGCGAGGATCGGCTGGTGCTCGGGGGCGAGATAACTCTGGTAGTGGCTTTTGACGTAACCGATGCGGCTTTTGGTCACCTTTCCCCCCGACTCCGGCTGGTAAAAAAGCGGGCCGTCGTGAATCACCAGCGCCTCGGGAACGCGCCTCGCCCAGGTCTCACCGAGCGCCCACTCATCGCGGCGCCGAAGGGCCCTCGCTCTTTGCAAAAGCCCTTCGTGATCGAGCTCGGGCGTGCGGTGGAAGGTGTAGGCGAGTCGGGGGCCGAGGATCAGATCCTCACCCTCCGGGGCCAAAAACACCCGCCGGACGCTCAGCGGTTCGGCGAAAGTCACGCCCCCCGCATCCCGGAGCACCGCCCCCACGGCGTAGGAAAACAAAAGGCCGAGGGAACGCCCCTCGACCCGTACGAACGCCTCTGCCCGCTCCACCCCATCGACGAACACCCAGGGGCCCGGGTGCGTAAGCGCGTCGGACACCGGGGCCCAGGGGGTTTCAACCGGGCGACCCGCCAGCGCCGGGCGGGCCTCCTCCCCCCAAGCCCCGCTTTGATCGGGGTCCCAGGCCTCCAGCTTCAACCGCACACCGGCGCCCCCTACTTCTTCACCCGATCCAGCGCCTCCCGGGCCTTGGTGAGCTGAGGGTTGACCTTGAGGGCCTCGGCATACTGCGCCCGGGCGCCCTCGAGGTCACCGTAACGTTCATTCGCGACCCCGAGCCAGTAGTGATAGTCGGCGCTCTCCGGTGCCAGCACCACCGCCTTGGTCAGGTAGTAGCGCGCTTTTTCCGGGTCATTCTTTTGCAAATAGGCCTGTCCCAGGTAGTAGTAGGCTTCGGGGTAGGAAAGCGGGCGCAGGTCGACCGTTTTTTCCAGGGCCTCGATGGCGCCCTCGAGGTCCCCCTGCTTCAGCCGAACCTGGCCCAGGTAATCCCAGGCCAGGGCGTTCTTCGCATCGAGCGCGACCGCATCGGCCAGGACTGACTCGGCCTTTTTGAGATCGCCCCGCACCGCGAGCAAAGCCCCGTATCGGGCCCTGAGGTAGGCGTCCTTCGGCGAAGCCTTCACCGCCCGCTCAAGCGCGGTGATGGCGGCGTCGAGCTTGCCCATATTCAGGTGGGCCATGGCCAGGTTATAGAGCAAGAGCGGGTCATCCGGCCGCAGGCTCAGCGCCTTCTGAAACGCCTCGACCGCTCTATCGCCCCGATCCATCAGCCGGTAGACGAGGCCCTCCTGGGTGTAGACCGAGGGGTCGTTGGGAGAGACCCGCTCGGCGTCTTTAAGCACCGAAAGCGCCCGGGCCAGGTGGACCTTGGCCGCGTCTCGGTCGTCGGCCTCGACGTAGAGCCGCGCGTAGGCTTCGGCCAGCGCCACGTAGGCCGGCGTGAATTTGGCGTCGAGGGCGATCGCGCGTTTGAGGTTCTCGATGGCGGGGTTGACCAGCCCCAGCTTGAGCTGCACCCGCCCCAGGCCATAGAGCGCCCGCGAGCTCTGGGGCTCCTTTTCCACCGCTTGCTTAAAGGCGATCAGTGCGGCGTCGTAGGCACCCTCGGCATAGTACTCGTTGCCGAGGAGCATCCAGGCCTCGGGGGTGAGCTGGGCATTCTCTTTCGTCCCCTGGGCCATGGCGGTGGCCATCAGGGCCACGGTTAGGAAGGGGTAAAACCAACGGCGCATCTCTCCTCCTAAAGAATGTACCTGGAAAGGTCCTCGCGGGCCATCACCGAATCGAGCCGTTCCCGGACATAGGCCTCGGTGACCACGACCTTGCCGAGCTCGGTCTGGAAGCTGATCTCTTCCAGGACGCGCTCGAGCACCGTGTGCAACCGGCGGGCCCCGATGTCCTCGAGTTCCTGGTTCGCCCGGTGTGCGTAACGGGCCACCGCCCGGATGGCCTCGGGCGTAAACTCAACCTCGGTGCCGTCCGCAGCCAAAAGCGCGGTGTACTGGCGGATCAGCGAAGACTCGGTCTGGGTCAGGATCTTCTCAAAATCCTCGGCAGAAAGCGGCGTGAGCTCGACGCGGATGGGAAATCGCCCCTGCAACTCGGGGATGAGGTCCGAGGGCTTGGCCACGTGGAAGGCGCCGGCCCCGATGAAGAGCACGTGCTCGGTCGAGATCGGCCCCAAACGGGTATTCACGACGGTCCCCTCAACGATGGGCAAGAGGTCGCGCTGGACGCCCTCGCCGGATACATCGGGGCCCCGCACCCCGTCGTTGGAAGCGATCTTGTCGATCTCGTCGATGAAGACGATGCCGTCCTCCTGGGCCCGGCGCACCGCCTCCTGGCTCACCTCTTCCTTATCCACCATCAGCTCGGCTTCCTGAGCCTTGAGCACCTCGCGCGCCTCGCGCACCCGCATACGCCGGCGAGCGCGGCGCTTCGGGAGCAACCCCGAGAGCATATCGGAAAGCCCTTGCATCTGCTCGCCACCCAGCATGCCCATGAACGGGAGCTGGGGCTCCTCAGCCACCTCGATCTCGACCAGGCGCTGATCGTGACGGCCGGCCTCGACCTCATAGAGCGGGGCCCCGAGCAAGCTCGCCAGCTGCTCGTTGGCGCGGCGGAGCGCCTCCTCGGCCACCTCGGCGGTCTTTTCCTGCATCACCAGCTGGTAGGCCACTTCGGCCAGATCCCGAACGATCGAGTCCACGTCGCGGCCGACGTAACCGACCTCGGTAAACTTGGTGGCTTCGATCTTCAAAAACGGCGCCCGCGCCAGACGGGCAAGGCGTCTGGCGATTTCGGTCTTCCCCACCCCGGTCGGGCCCATCATCAGGATGTTTTTCGGAATCACCTCCCGGGCCAATTCCGGGGGGAGCTTCTTGCGCCGGTAACGGTTCCTTAGCGCTACCGCCACCGCGCGCTTGGCCTCGCTCTGGCCAATCACGAATTTGTCGAGCTCGGCGACGATCTGGGCCGGCGTGAGTTCGGTCATGATGTCTCCCCCAAAGTCAATACGGTGATCTCGCCCCCAGAGTAAATATCGACCTCGGCAGCGATGCCGAGGGCGGCGCGAACGATCTCGGGCGCGGAGAGATCGCTGTGTCTGAGCAGGGCCTTGGCCGCAGAGAGCGCGTATGCCGAACCACTCCCCACGCCCAAAACGGGCTCGTCGGGCGCGATCACCTCACCCGAGCCCGAAAGGAGCAGCATCTGTTCGCGATCGGCCACGATCATCATCGCTTCCAGCTGGCGCAGGATGCGATCGGTCCGCCACAGCTTGACCGTTTCCACCGCGGCCCTGAGCAGGCTGCCCCGAGCCGCGCGGAGTTGCTCTTCGAACTTCTCCAAAAGGGTAAAGGCGTCGCCGACGCTGCCGGCAAACCCGGCCAGGACGTCGCCCTCGAGGCGGCGCACCTTGACGGCGCCGCGCTTCATGACCGTGTTGCCCAAGGTCACCTGGCCGTCGCCGGCCAGCGCGGTCACACCGTCCTTGCGGACCGCCAGGATCGTGGTGCCATGGAGTGCACTCATCAGCATTGAGGCTAACCGGGGCGGGTTAAGTCGGGGTGAGAGGCGGCCTCGACGCCCGGCAGCAACGCGCGCAGCCAGCGCTCGAAGGCCTGAATCCCCCGCCGGTACATCTCGAGGCGCCGCTCTTTCTTCGATCCCCGGGTCCGTACCGCCGGCACCAGACCCCAGTTCGCGTTCATCGGCTGGAAGTTCTCCGGATTGGCACGGGCTAAAAATCGCACCAGACCCCCGAGCATGCTCGCCTCTGGCGGCACCACCGGCGCCTGGCCCTGGATCCACCGGGCTGCGTTCAGCCCGGCCAGCCATCCCGTGGCGGCGGACTCGAGGTAGCCTTCCACCCCGGCCAGCACCCCAGCGACGAAGACACGCGGCAGCGACTTGAGCGCCAGAGATTCATCGATGAGGCGCGGCGCGTTCAGGTACGTGTTCCGGTGCATCACCCCGTAGCGCACGATCTCTGCATGCTCAAGCCCCGGAATCAGCCGCACCACCGTCTTTTGGTCCCCCCACTTGAGGCCGGTTTGAAAACCCACCAGGCTCCACATCCGCCCGGCCCGGTCCTCACGGCGGAGCTGGACCACGGCGAAGGGGGTCTTTCCGCTGCGCGGATCGGCCAGGCCCACCGGCTTGAGCGGGCCGAAAACCGGCGTTTGATAACCCCGCCGGGCGAGTTCCTCAATCGGCATGCAGCCCTCGAAGAACTCGAGCTTTTCCCAGTCGTGCGGCGTGTGCCGGCGGGCGCGGGCCAAAGCCTCGTAAAAGCGACGGTATTCCTCCTCGCTCATCGGGCAGTTGATGTAGTCGGGATCTTGATCGTAACGACCCGCGAAGTAGCAGACATCCATGTTGATGCTTTCAAAGAGCACCACCGGTGCCGCGGCGTCGTAAAAGGCGAGGAAGTTGTCGCCGAGCAAACCCCGCAGATGCTCGGCCAGCCCGTCCGAGGTCAGCGGCCCGGTGGCCAGCACCACCGCACCGTCTTCCGGCAGCCGCGTCACTTCCTGCCGGATCACCTCGATGCGGGCATCCCCCGACACCCGTTCGGTGATGTAGCCGGCGAAGATCTCCCGATCCACGGCCAGGGCCCCTCCGGCAGGCACCCGGGCACGGTCCGCGGCTTCCATCACCACGCTCCCCGCGCGACGCATCTCCGCCTGCAAAAGCCCCTTGGCGTTGGTCTCGCTCTCCCCACCGAGCGAATTCGAGCAGACGAGCTCTGCCAAGCGGTCGGTCTGGTGAGCGGGGGTCATCTTGCCGGGGCGCATCTCGTAAAGGCGCACCCGCGCCCCGAGCCGGGCGGCGGCCAAGGCCGCCTCGCTGCCGGCGAGTCCGCCACCGATGATATGGAGCGTGCCGTCGTTCACAGGGCGAGTGTAACCGGGCGCGGGCTGCTGGAAGGTAAGGCCACCCCTTTTGGGGCCAGGGGGTAGTTTAGAACTATGGCACGCACCATGCTCTTTTCACCCTGGAAACAGCGCGACCTCGAAGTGAAAAACCGCATCGTGATGTCACCGATGTGCATGTACCGGGCGAAGGACGACGGCAAGGTGACCCCCTGGCACCAGATCCACTACGCCACCCGGGCCGTGGGCGGGGTGGGGGTGGTGATGCTCGAGGCCACCGCGATCACGCCACCCGGACGCATCAGCCCCCATGACTTAGGGCTTTGGTCGGACGACCAGATTCCCGCCCTCGCCACGCTCACCCGTACCCTGAAAGAACTCGGCGCCGTGCCGGCGGTTCAGCTCGCCCACGCGGGGCGAAAGGCGGGGGTCAACCGGGAAGGGCGCCCGATCGACGGCTGGACCCGCATCGCTCCCAGCGCCCTGCCCTTTTCGCAGAACTTCCCGGCACCGAGCGCCATGTCGGATGAGGATCTCGAGGCCACCCGAAAGGCCTGGGTGGCGGCGGCGGAACGGGCGCTCGCCGCGGGTTTTGAGATCATCGAGCTGCACATGGCCCACGGCTACCTCATGCACCAGTTCCTCTCTCCGCTCTCAAACCAGCGCACCGACGCCTACGGCGGGCGCTTGGAAAACCGCATGCGCTTTCCCCTCGAGGTGGCCCGGGCCGTCCGCGCCGTCTGGCCCGATTCGAAGCCGCTGTGGGTCCGGATCTCGGCCACCGACTGGGCCGAGGGCGGCTGGGACCTCCCGGACTCGATCGCCTTCGCCCGAGCCCTCAAGACGATCGGGGTCGACCTGATCGACGTCTCGTCCGGGGGGACGCTGCCGAACGTCAGGCCGCCGGTGGCCCCGGGGTACCAGGTACCCTTCGCCGCCCGAATCCGGGCCGAGGCTCAAATCGCCACCGGGGCGGTGGGGCTCATCACCCAACCCGAACAGGCGGAGACCATCCTGCAAAGCGGGCAAGCCGACCTCATCTTCCTCGGGCGGACCCTGCTTCGCCACCCCTACTGGCCGATCGAAGCCGCCCTAAGCCTTGGGGAGCCCCCCGAAATCCCCCGCCCCTACCTGCGCGCTTATCCTCGAGGGTAGGCAAAGGCCCCAGCGAGTGCGCTGGGGCTTTCCCTTCCCGATCGCCTTTTTTCGAGGGTGACGGCGCGAGAATGGCGGTGGTTGGCGTTTGCCGCGGCGGGTTCCTTAGCTTGAGATCTTCTTGCCGCGCTCGTCGTACCGGTAAAAGCCCTGGCCGCTCTTTTTCCCGAGCATCCCCGCCTGGACCATCTTCTTCAAAAGCGGCGAGGGACGGTACTTCGAGTCATTGAAGCCCTCGTAGAGGACCTCCATGATGGCGAGTACGGTGTCGAGGCCGATAAAGTCGGCCAGTTCCAGCGGTCCCATCGGGTGGTTCATGCCGAGCTTCATTACCGCGTCCACCGCCTCGGGCGTCGCCACCCCCTCGAACACCGCCTGGATCGCCTCGTTGAGCATGGGGATGAGCACCCGGTTGGAAACGAAACCGGGGTAGTCGTTCACTTCAACCGGCGTCTTCCCCATTCGCCGGGCCACCTCGACCACCACCCCGGCGGTCTCGTCGGAGGTCCGGTGCCCCCGAATCACCTCGACCAAAACCATGAGGGGGACCGGGTTCATGAAGTGCATGCCGATGAAACGCTCGGGACGGCTCGTGGCCGAAGCCAGTTTGGTGATGGGGATCGAGGAGGTGTTGGAGGCCAGGATACCCTCGGGTTTCACGATGGCGTCGAGACGCTCAAAAAGCTCGACCTTGGCCGCCTCGTTCTCGATGATGGCCTCCACCACCAAGTCGCAATCGGCGAAGTCCTCAAGCGAAAGCGTGGTCTGGATGCGGGCGAGCGTGGCATCGTGCGCTTCCTGGGACAGCTTTCCCTTTTCGACGAACTTGGCCAACGAGCGCCGAATGGCGTTCATGCCCCGCTCGAGGAACCGCTGTTCAACGTCGCGCAAAACCACGCTAAAACCGGCCTGGGCCGCGACCTGAGCGATGCCAGAGCCCATTTGTCCCGCACCGACGACGCCGATCTTCCTCACTTCCATCGCGTACCTCCGCCCTTCAATTTACCGTTGTCGGGCCTCAGTCGAGCCCCTTGAGCACCAAACCCCGGCGCTCGGCCTCGGTGTAGAGCGCGTACTCCACCCCATCCAAAAGCGCCCGCCAAGCCGCCTGGATCATATCGGCGGAGATGCCGATGGTGGTGAAGCTCCGCCGACCGTCGTCGAAGGTGATGGTGACCCGGGCCTTGAGCTCGGCCTTGGTCCGGTGGTAGAAGGTCTTCACCCGCACCGACTTCAAGCCCAGACCTCCGACATAGGCCCCCAGTTCGCCAAGGCCGCTCCTCGCGTCGCTCAGCGCCTCCTTGAGCACGGTGAAGAGGGTGGTGATGGGCCCCGCGCCTTCGGCGGCGACGTACTCGGTCCGATTGCCGAGCTGCACGCGAAGGCTCGCTTCCACCACCGGCTGCACCTTGCCGCGGATCACCTCGAAAAGGCGCAGCCGCTCGACGGCGATCCAGGGCCGGAAGCGGCCGGTGAGCTTGCCCAGGATGAGCTCGTAACTGGCAGCAGCATCCTCGTAGGTGTACCCTTCCCGCTCAAGGCGCAAGAGCTCCTCCCGGATCCGCTGGTTGGCGGCGGTGTCCTCTGTGAGGTCTACGCCAAAGCGGCGGGCCAGGGCCTCGAGGTAACTGGCCCGGGCAATCCCGGGGAAGAGCAACCGCCGTTCGTTCCCCACCGCCTCCGGGGGGATCGGTTCGTAGGACTCGGGGTCGGAGAGCACAGCTGAAATGTGCGCGTGGGTGCGGTGGGCAAACACCTTGTAGCCCACGAAGGGGTGGTAGTCGAGCTCGCCCACGCCGACCTTGTTGACGATCGCCCTCACCACCGGCGTCAAGTGGCGGAGCGCTTCATCGGAAACGGCGTCAATGCCCATTCGCAGCTTGAGAATGGGCAAAAGGGTGGCGAGGTCGGTGATGCCGCAGCGGGCCCCGTAACCGCCCATCGAACCCTGAACGTGCCGGGCGCCGGCCTCGATGGCAGCGATGGCCGCCGCCACCGCGAGCCCGCCGTCGTTGTGGCCGTGAAAGCCAACCGGAACCTCCCCCGCCACGTCCACGACCTGCCGGGTGTAGGCCTCGATTTCCCGCGGCAGCGTCACCCCGTTGGAATCTCCGAGGTCAATGATGTCGGCGCCGGCCTCGAGCGCGGCCCCGACCACCGCCATGGGGTAGTCGCAACCCCGACGGCAGGCGTCGAAGAAGTGTTCGGCGGTGAAAATGACCTCCTTGCCTTGATCCTTGAAGTAGGCCACGGTATCCCGGACCATGCGCAGGTTTTCCTCGAGTGAGGTCCGGATCACCTTCTCCACGTGGAGCTCCCAGGCCTTGCCGTAAACGTGCACGGTCGGGGTTTCGGCCCGGAGCATCACCTTCACGTTGGGATCGCGCGAGGGCGGGGTTTCCGGCCTGCGGGTCGATCCAAACACGGTCAGCTTGCCGCGAAGACCCATCTCGCGTGCCCGCTCGAAGACCTCCAGGTCTTCGGGGAACTGGTAAGGCCAGCCGGCCTCGAGATAGTCGATCTCCAGTTGGTCGAGCAGCTCGAGCACCTCGAGCTTGTCCTCGACGGTGAAGGAAACCCCCTCCGCGAGCATCCCGTCGCGCAAGGTCGTGTCCAAAAGGGTCACGGGTTTCATGGTTCCACCTTAACCCCATTCAAGGCGCGCTGCCTTCTTCCGGGCTCGGGGGTTCGAAAAGGGGAATCCGGTAGACGCCAACGCCCCCCTGCCCCAGCCACAAATAGCGCCAGGCGGCGGGGGCAAAGAGCGAGCCCCGGCCCTCAACCACCTCCAGCGTCTTCGGCGGCTCGCCGTAGGCCACGAGGTAGCGACCGGCAGGAAGGCTGAACAGAAACCTCACCCCCCGCACCCGGACCCGCCGCCGGGCGTAGCGCAGCCGGACCCGATCGCCCCAGCGACAAACCCCCTGCTCGCAAACCAGGGAAAGGTACCCCCGGTCGGTGGGAAGGCCGAGACGAACCTCCGCCGAAAGGGGGAGGACATAGCGCCGATCGACCGACCCTGGGGCCAGGGTCTCATGGAGGAAACCGTTGACGATCAGGGCCACCGGAACCGAGGTCGTCCCGGCGAGCGTAAACGAGACCACCCAGCCCTCCTCCCAAAAACGGCGGAGCTCTAGGGCAAAGGGCTGGTAGGCGAACTCCTGCACCGCCACTGTGCGCTCGCCTCGGGTCACCACCGCCACCGCCGTGTGGGTGAACTGCCCCTGCAAAAGGTTTTTTCGGTGGGGCGGGCTCTGAAGCCAGGCCTCGACCGCCCGGGCGGCGAAGTCACCCGGGCGTTTGCCATCGAGCTCGTAGAGGTTCTCCGCGACCTTGACCGCGAAGACACCGGCACGCCAAAAGCGCGCCTCGGGGGTCGGTCCCCCCGGGCCCTGGTGTCCGAAATAGCCCCGGGCGATCATGTCCTCAGCGTGGGCGCGCGCCGCCCGGTAGAGCTTCTCGTCAAAGGCCAGCGCCTGGAGGCCCCGGGCGAGCCGGGCCCGGTTGGCCTCTTTAAGGACAGCCTCTTCGAGCGGCGAAACGGCGAGAACGCGAACCGCCAGGAGGGCGAGAACCAGGGGCAGCCAGCGCCGCATCGCCCCACCCTTCATCCAGGTCCGAGCCGGTAAAAGAGCGCCGAGGCAAAGGGGTCGTCCTCGAGGACCTCGAGCACCGCGCGCCGGTCCACGGCCTTCACCTTGGAAAGAACATCCGAAAGAGGTTCGTAGGTCTCGGTGTAGACGTAGCTGAGCCCGAGGTGAAACAGCCGGCTCATCGGTGTCTCCCCGGCAAAGACCACCGAGGTCGCCATCTTGGTCTTGGCCCGCTCGATCTCATCCTCCCCCGGTGTATCCCGCCGCAGTTCGGCCAGCACCGCCTCGAGCGCCTCGGCCACGCTGGCTTCGTTTTCCGGCCGGGCGCTGGCGTAGACGTAAAAGCTCCCGAGGCCGTCGTTCTCCTCGTGCCCCGCCCCGAAGGACTCCACCAACCCGGTATCAAAGAGCGCCCAGTAAAGCCGGCTCGAACTGGCGTCCCCGAGCAGGTGGGCGAGGATCGAGGCGGGGTAGCGGCGCGGATCACGGGCCGCATACCCCGGGGCCATCACGACGAAGTACGTCTGCCGCGCTCGCTCGTAGGTCTCGCGCACCGCCTCGCGACTCGGGGCGTGGGGCGGGTAGGCTCGCGGCGCCTCACCGCTCGGCCAGTCCTCGGTCAGCGCCGCCGCCAGATCCAAAACCTCGTGCCAGTCGATCCGCCCGGCAAAGGCGAGCACCATGTTTCCCGGCAGGTAGCGGCGGCGGTGGTAGTCCACCATCTGATCGCGGGTGAGCCGGGTGATGCTCTCGGTGGTTCCGAGGACGCTCTTGCCCAAAGGATGCCCCCGGAAATAGCGGGCCCGCGCCCGCTCAAAGGCCACCGACTCCGGCCGGTCGGCATAGAGAGCGATCTCCTCGAGGATCACCTTCTTCTCGGTCTCGAAGTCTTCCTGGCGAATCGCCGGGCGCATCAAGCGGGTCAACAGCCGCAAAAGCTCGGGAATGAGCTCGGGGAGCACCGCACCGTAAAACACCGTGTTTTCCTCGGAGGTGTAGGCGTTGTACTGCGCCCCCAGGCGGTCAAAGGCCAAATTGACCTCCAGGCCCGTCAGCGTCTCGTCCCCTTTGAAGACCATGTGCTCGAGGAAATGGCTCACCCCGGCGAGAGACTCGGGCTCGTCGCGGGCACCGGTTTTGACGAAGTAGCCCATGGCGGCGCTCGCGGCGTCGGGGTCGATCTCGGCGATCACGGTCAGCCCGTTTTGCAAACGCGCCAGTTGAAACTCAACACTCACGACGCCACCTCCAAAGGTCCGAGCACGCCTTCCCAGGGTTCATCGTAGGGATGGCGGGCCAAAAAGGCGTTCATTCGCTCCAGATCCACCGCCTCGACCTCGCGTTGCATCTCGGAGAGCGTCCTCGGGCGGCCGAAGAGGAACACGTCCCGCACCAGCGCGCCGACGCGGGCCCTGGCCGACTCCCCCTGCATGACGAGTGCGCTCTTCACGCCGATCTTGGCCCGGTCAAGCTCCTCCCCGCTCACGCCCGCGGCGAGCCGGGCGATCTCTTCCTTTAAAAGCCCAAGCGTCGCCTGAGCCCGCTCGGGCGTGGTCCCCGCGTAGGCGGCCAGGTACCCCCAGCCCTTCACCGAACCCGGGCTGGCGTGGACCGAGTACACGAGACCCCGCTTCTCTCGAATCTCGGTGAAGAGACGGCTGCCCATACCTCCCGAGAGCACCTGGGCCGCGAGCCGAGCGACGTAGAAATCGGGGTGGCCCGGGGGAACGTCACGGTAATAAAGGCCGATTTGCACCTGGGCGGTCTGTTCCGGCCAGTGCCGCGCGTGCGGCCGGGTGAGCGAGGGGGTCGGCAGAGCCGACGGCCCCCCGCGCCAATCGCCCAAGGTCTCGGTCACCCGATCGAGCACTTCATCGAAGGTGACGCCACCGGTGACCGCAAGAATCGCCCCTTTTGGGCCGTACCGACGCGCGAACGACGCCCGTACCGCCTCGGGGGTCAAGCGGGCCAGGCTCTCAAAGCTGCCCTCGACATTCCGGCGGTGAGGGCTCGAAAAGACCTCCGCCCGCAGCCGGGTGAACAGCTTTCTCGGAGGATTGTCTTCGAGCCCCGCGAGCTCTTCTTCCACGCTTTTGACCGAGGAGGCAAAGCTCGCATCATCGAGCCAGGGCCGAACCAGGAGGTCGGCGAAGAGCCGGAGCGCGGGGGCAAAGTTCTCCCCGAGCATGGCGGCGGAGAAGGTGGTGTACTCAAGGCCGGCCGAACTCCCGCGGCGGATCCCCAGCGTATCCAGGGCGTGCGCGAACCCCTTGGCGTCGTGGGTGCCCGCCCCCTTCCACAGCCACCGCTCGAGGACGGCCGCCGCGCCCTCCAACCCCTCGGGATCGGTGGTGGCGCCGGCGGGAATCAAAAATCCGAAGGCCACGCCGGGCTTTCCCGGGTGTTCCTCTACCACCAGGGTCAAACCGTTGGCGAGGCGTGTCTGCCGAATCTCCATCACACCGGCGAGTATACGCGGCCCCCGACCCATTCGCGCACCGGCCGATCGCAATCGCGTAGAATGGGTGCAAGGAGGTCGAAATGAAACGCATCCTCATGCCGATCGACGGCAGCCCCTGTAGCATGGAGGCCATAAAAACCGGCCTCGATCTGGCGCAGCGGCTTGCGGCCGAGGTCTGTTTCCTCTATGCCCTGGAAAACCCCATGGGGGCGCTCTGGGTCACCCCCGAGGCCGTCCCCTACGCCTTTGACCTGATCGAGGATTTAAAAAAGAGCGCCGAGGAAGCGCTTAAGGAGGCCGAGCGAATGGCCCAGGACAAGGGGGTCACGGTCTCAACCAAACTGGTCGAGGATGGCAATCCGGTGCGGGCCATCGTCGAGGCCGCCAAGGCCTACGACCTGATCGTGATGGGCACCCACGGACGAACCGGCCTCGACCGCATCCTCCTGGGTTCGGTCACCGAGGGGGTCTTGCGCCGGACCGAAACGCCGGTGCTGGTGGTGCGCTGCAAGGAGAAGGCCTAAGAACCGCGCCGTGGCGTTTGCCATCGCAGGGACCCCGGGCAATTGCAACGACCGCCAATCCCACCCCGGCACGTTGAAAAACCCGCGATGGCGCGCTCAAAGCGCCGCCAGCGCCCTTACCAGCTCGACCGCAGCCATCACCGCGTCGGCCCCCTTGTTGCCGGCCTTGCTCCCGGCACGCTCCTGGGCCTGCTCGAGGGTGTCGGTGGTGAGCACCGCGTTGAGCACCGGCACCCCGGTGTCGAGCTGGACCTTCATCAGTCCCGCGGCCGACTGCCCCGCCACCACCTCGAAGTGATACGTCGCGCCCCGGATGACGGCCCCAAGGGCGATGATCGCGTCCACGTTGCCCGTCTCCGCCAGCCGCCGGGCGGCCACCGGCAGCTCCAACGCCCCGGGTACCCAAAGCACGGTCACGTCATCCTCAGCGCCCCCGAGCCGGCGGTAGGCATCGAGGGCCCCCTCGAGCAGCGACCGGGTCACCAGATCGTTAAAGCGACTCACCACAAAACCGAGCTTGATCCCTTTGGCGTTCAGCGAACCTTCGATCACCCGCATTCGAACCTCCCTCAGTAAGCACCCACGAGCTTTTTAGCATACGGATGCAGCTTGGCACTCACTCACCTTTTTCTCGGGGCCCCGCCGTGGCTTTCGCCACGGCGGGGTGCTTAGTCCATCCAGTGCCCGAGCTTCTCTTTCTTGGCCTTCAGGTAACGGGCGTTATGCGCGTTGTCGCCCGCACGCAGGGGCACCCGCTCGACGATCTCGATACCGTAGCCCGAAAGGGCCCGGATCTTACGCGGATTGTTGGTGAGCAAGCGAACCTTTCGCACCCCCAGATCATAGAGAATCTGAGCCCCGACGCCATAGTCGCGGAGGTCGGGAGGAAAGCCGAGCGCCAAGTTCGCCTCGACCGTATCCAGTCCGGCATCCTGGAGGTGGTAGGCCTTGATTTTATTCACCAGACCGATCCCCCGCCCTTCCTGCCGCAGGTAGACGAGCACGCCCCGACCGGCCTCGGCGATCTTCCTCATGGCCAGATCGCGCTGAAAACCGCAGTCGCAGCGTAGAGAATGCAGGGCGTCGCCGGTGAGGCACTCCGAGTGCATACGAACCAGCACCGGTTCATCCCCCCCCAGCTCACCCATGACCAGGGCCGCGTGCTCTTCTCCGGTGACCTGGTCACGGTAACCGATGATCGTAAACTCGCCGTAATCGGTGGGGAGTTTGGCCTCGGCTTCCCGGGTCACGAAGCCATCGCCGAGCGAGAGCCGGTAGCGGATGAGGTCGGCGATGGTGGCGATCTTGAGTCCGTGTGCTTCGGCAAAGGCCTCGAGGTCCGAAAGGCGGGCCATCGAACCGTCGTCCTTCATGATCTCGATCAAGGCTCCGGCGGGAAACAGGCCGGCCAGCCGCATCAGGTCGACCGTCGCCTCGGTGTGACCGGCCCGGCGCAAGACACCACCCTTTCGGGCAATGAGCGGAAAGACATGACCCGGCCGGCGGAAATCGTCCGCTCGGGCCTCGGGATCGGCGAGCAGGCGGATGGTCTCTGCCCGTTCAAAGGCGCTGATCCCGGTGGTCACACCCCGGGCGTCGACGCTCACCGTGAACGCGGTCCCCTGGGGATCGGTGTTCTTTTCGACCATGGGCCGGAGGTCGAGGGCGTCGGCCCGCTCGGAGGTCAGCGCCACGCACAGCAACCCCCGGGCTTCCTTGACCGCGAAGTTGACGAGGTCGGGGCTTGCGAACTGGGCGGGGAAAATGAGATCCCCCTCGTTCTCCCGGTCCTCGTCGTCCACCACGATCACCGGCCGTCCGTGACGGAGCTCTTCGAGAATTTCAGGAATCCCGGCGATCATCGCGCCTCCACCAGCCGCGCCAGGTAGCGCGCGATCAGGTCGACCTCGAGGTTCACCGCATCCCCGGCCCGCAAGGCGCCGAGGGTGGTGACCTCGAGGGTATGGGGGATGAGGGTCACCGAAAAAATCCGGTCACGCACGCTGGTCACGGTGAGGGACACCCCGTCGATCGAAATCGAACCCTTCTCGGCGACGTACTTTTTGAGCTCGTTCGGCACCTCGACAAAGAGGTCGTTCGCCCCCGGCCGGCGCTCGAAGCGCACCACCCGGCCCACACCATCGACGTGACCGCTCACGAAGTGACCCCCGAGCCGGTCGCCAACCCTCAGGGCGCGCTCAAGGTTCACCGGCACCCCGACCCGCCAGCGGGGGGCGGTGCGGGCCACGGTCTCCTTGGCCACGTCGACCACAAAGGCCCCGGGCCTTTTCTCCACCACGGTGAGGCAGGGGCCGCTCACCGCGATCGAGTCACCGATGCGCGTGTCCTCGAGGACCTTCTCGGCCTCGATCACCACCCGCAGATTCCCCGCCCGCTCGCGAACCTCGCGAATCGTGCCAACCTCCTCGATGATCCCGGTAAACACCTATCCAACCTCCTTCCACACGGGCAAGGCCTCGATCCAGAGGTCGTCGCCCAAAACCTCCTGCCGCTCGATGGAAAGCCCGACCGAGCCCCCAAGCCCGGGGGCAAACCCCTCGATCACCCCCCGCCCCTCGCCCAAAAGCCGGGGCGCGAGGAAGAGCGAGACCCGGTCGACCAGCCGACGGCGGAAAAAGGCGCCGGCGAGCCTCGGGCCGCCCTCGAGGAGCACCGAGGTGAGCCCGGCATCAAAGAGCCACCGCAGGCCTTGCGAAACCTCAAGGCCATCCTGGGTTCGGGGGAGGGTCACCACCTCGGCGCCGGCGGCCCGGAGCGCTTCGATTCGAGAACGATCCGCGCCCTCGCCCACGAAGATCACCGCCCGGCCGCGCTCAAGCAGCCGCGCCGTGGGGGGGGTGCGCGCCGAAGCGTCGAATACCACGGGAACGGGGTCCTTCAGCGCCGGCGGCTCGCGCATCCAGGGAAACGGACGGAAGTCGGGATCGCGCACCGTGAGCCGGGGATCGTCGGCCAAAACCGTACCCACGCCGACCACCACCGCCGCCGCCTCCTGGCGAAAGGCGTGGGCCACGCGGCGGGATGAGGGGCCGGTGATCCACTGGCTCTTGCCCTTGGGGTCAGCGACCCGGCCGTCCAGCGTGGCCCCAGCCTTGAAGCGGACGAAGGGTCGACCCTTTTCGACCGCGGTAAAAAAGGCACGGTTTTGGGCCCGGAGCTCGTCGGCTAAGCCCGCCACCACCACCTCGATCCCGGCCGCCCGCAGCCGCTCCAGGCCACCCCGCGCCTTGGGGTTTGGATCGCGCCCGGCGACGACCACCCGAGCCACCCGGGCTTGCAACAAGGCGAGCGAACAGGGGGGCGTCCGCCCGCTGTGATCGCAGGGCTCGAGCGTCACGTAGACCGTGGCCCCCTCCGCCAATCTCCCCGCCTGGCGCAGCGCAAAGATCTCGGCGTGCGGGGCCCCGGCCCTGGGGTGATACCCCTCCCCCACCACGCGCCCGTCCCTGACCACCACCGCGCCCACCAGGGGGTTCGGGTGCGTGTGCCCCCGGGCACGTTCAGCCAGCTGGAAGGCCAGTTGTAGGAAACGATGGTCCGTCTCGCTCAGTCCATGCACAAGGCGGAGCTTAAAGCTCCATTCACCTCCTTCTCCCATCCGGACTTTCACCGTCGGCCCCGGAATTTCACCGGGTCGGGCCCTTTTCGGGCTTCGCGGGCTTTCACCGCCGGTCGGGAATTCCACCCTGCCCCGAAGGAGGGCACGTTTTCGGTGCCTATCGCACCCAGTCCACAGATTAACGCATTTCACCCCCAAAGGGGGCACCACGCCTCCCGCATTGCGCTTTTTCCACGGCCAGGCTGGAAGACGTTACGATAGGTCGTGCTTGCAGGGCTCGCGAAAATTCTTATACTGAGTCAAAGGATGCGGGCCCGGCCCGGGAGGTGGATATGCCGCTAGACTTCACGCTCACTGATGAACAGATCGAGATCCAAAAGCTCGCCCGCCGGTTCGCCCGGGAGCAGGTGCTCCCCCTGGCTCGCGAATACGACGAGACGGAAAAAACGCCCTGGCCCCTGGTCGAAAAGCTCTTCGAGATCGGCCTTTTAAACGTCACCATTCCCGAAGCCCACGGAGGCCTCGGACTGGGGATGGTCGAAGAGGTGATCATCGGCGAAGAGCTGGCCTGGGCCGACATGGGGTTTTTCACCATTCCCATGGCCAGCGAACTCGGGATCACCCCGGTGCTGATCGCGGGCTCGGAAGAGCAAAAGGCGCGCTTCTTGCGCCCCCTGACCGAAAAGCCGGCGCTGGCCGCCTTCGCCCTTTCCGAGCCGGGGAACGGATCGGACGCCGCGGCGCTGAAAACGCGCGCTGAACGGGTGGGCGACCACTACATCCTGAACGGCACCAAGATGTGGATCAGTAACGCCGCCGAGGCGGAGTGGATGGTGGTCTTTGCCACCTTCGACCCCGGGCTTCGCCACAAGGGCGTCGTCGCCCTGGTGGTCGAACGCGACCGGGACGGGGTTGCCTTCAACAAGATCCACGGCAAGATGGGCCAGCGCGCCGCCCCCACCCACGAGGTGGTCCTCGAGGACGTTAAGGTTCCGGTAGCAAACCGGCTGGGCGAAGAAGGCGAGGGCTTCAAGATCGCCATGCTCACCCTGGACAAGACCCGCATCCCGGTGGCGGCGGGCAGCGTCGGCGTCGCCCGCCGGGCCCTGGAGGAGTCGGCCAAGTACGCTAAAGAACGCGAAGCCTTCGGGCGGCCGATTATCGACCTGCAGGCCATCCAGTTCAAGCTCGCCGACATGATGATCGGGCTCGAGACCGCCCGCATGTACACCTACTACGCGGCCTGGCTCGCCGACCGTGGCGACCCCAGGCACATCTACGCCAGCGCCATCGCCAAGGCCTACGCCTCGGAAATCGCCTTCGACGCGGCCAACGAGGCCATCCAGATCCACGGCGGCTACGGCTACGTCAACGACTTCCCGGTGGAGAAGCTCCTCCGGGACGTCAAGCTCAACCAGATCTACGAAGGCACCAACGAGATCCAGCGGGTCATCATCGCCCGGCACATCAAAAAGAACATCCCCTAGGGAAAGGAGGCATCATGAAGTTCGTAGCGGTCATCAGGCAGGTTCCAGACGGTGAGGCCAAGCTCAGGGAAGACGGCGGCAAGGTGGACCTCTCCGGGGCCACCATGATCCTCGACCAGATGGACGAATACGCGGTCGAGGAAATCATTCAGCTCAAGGAAAAGCACGGTGGGGAGGCGGTGGTCGTGGCCTTTGGGCCCGAACGCACCAAGGAAGCCATCCGTACCGCCCTGGCCATGGGCGCGGACCGGGCCGTGCTCGTCAAACACGAGGGGTACGTGGACCCCATCACCGAGGCCCGGGCCCTGGCCAAGGTCCTCGAGGAAGAAGCCCCGACCGTGGTCTTTACCGGCGGTCAGCAGGCGGACTGGGACAGCCAGGCCCTGGGGGCGGCCCTCGCCGAAGCCCTTGGCTGGCCCAGCGTGACCTGGACCACGAGCTTTACCCTCGAGGGCGAAGGTGAGGCCAAGGCGCGGCACGACCTCGACGAAGGGGCCGAGGTGGTCAAGGTCGCCCTGCCAGCGGTGTTCACCACCCAGCAGGGTCTCAACGAGCCCCGTTACCCCACGCTGCCCGGGATCATGAAGGCCAAGAAAAAGGAGATCAAGGAGATCCCGGCGAGCGAGCTCGGCGTTTCCGGCAGCAAGGTCGAAATCCTCGCTCAGGAGATCGTCAAAATCGAGCGCAAACAGAAGATCCTCGAGGGCACCAAGGCTCCGGAAGAAGCGGCTCGCGAGTTGATCAAGCTCCTCCACGAGGAGGCCAAGGTCATCTAGATCACCCCGCGCGGCCTCCGCACCCGCGAAGGCCGCGAGAGAGGAAGGAGGCGCAGATGGTTCTCGTTGTCCTGGATCACGACGGCAGCAAGCTGAAAAAGGGTGGCCTGGAGGCGGTCAGCCGCGCCAGGGAACTGGCGGCGGCGCTCGGAACCCAGGTCGCGGGGTTAATCATTGGCCAGGGCCTGGATGCCGTGGCCAGCGAAGCCAAGCGTTTCGTCGATACGCTCTATGTGGTCGACGGGCCCGAATTCGCCCAGTACACGGCGGAAAAATGGACCGCAGCCGCATTCGCCGCGGCCAAGGAGAGCGGCGCCAAGGCGGTCGTGGCCCCCGCCTCCCGCACCGGGCGCAGCTGGACGCCGAGGCTTGCGGCCCGGCTGGATGCCGCCCTCCTTGAGGACGTGCTGGAAGTCGCCCCCGAGGCCGAGCGGGTGGTGGCCAAGAAATACAGCTTTCTGAACCGGGTCCTCGAAACCCAGGCCGCGGCCTACCCGGTGGTGGTCACCACCAAACCCAACGCCGCCCCGGTCGCCGAGCCAGCGGGCGAGGGGCAGGTCCAGGCCCTCCCGGTCACCCTGGGCGACCTGGAAAGCAAGGTCCAGGTCCTGGAGCAGATTCAGGAGGAGAAAAAGCGCGTCTCGCTCACCGAGGCCAACATCGTGGTCACCGGCGGGCGGGGTATGGGTTCGCCGGAGGCCTTCGCCATGGTCGAAACCCTGGCCGACCTCCTCGGCGGAGCCGTGGGCGCGACGCGGGCCGTGGTCGACGCCGGCTGGCGGCCTTACGCCGAGCAGGTGGGCCAGACCGGGAAGACCGTGCAACCCACCGTCTACTTCGCCCTGGGCGTCTCCGGCGCGGTTCAGCACCAGGCGGGAATGAACAAGAGCAAGGTGGTGGTCGCGGTCAACAAGGACCCGGACGCACCGATCTTCAAGGAAACCGACTACGGCATCATCGGCGACGTTCACCAGGTGCTGCCGGCGATGATCGAGGCGGTCAAAAACCTCAAATCCTAACCGCCGCCAAAGGCGAAAAGGCCAAAGCACGCCCCCGCGGAACCGCGGGGGCGTGCCCCATCACCGGCCGAGCTTTCGGAAAAGCGTTTTTGCCCCCTCGTGCCCCGGATCGATCGCCAGCGTCTTTTGCAGCAGCGCCAACGCCTCGGCTCTCTGGCCAAGCTTGAGCTTTGAGCGCGCCTGCCAGTAGTAGGCGTCGGCCCACTCCGGTGCCAGCTCGGCGGCCTTGGCAAAACGCGCCGCCGCTTCCTCGTAGTCGCCGCGGGCATACGCGGCATAGCCCTTTTCAAAGAAATCCACCGCCTGAATACCGTAGCGGGCGTCCCGGTCTAATCGTCCCAGCCAGTAGCGAACGGTGCGCGCGTCGTCCTGATCGGCGAGCTCCAGGGCCTTGGATAGCATGACTTTTGCTTCCTCCCAAAGCCCGAGCTTCCGATCGAGCAGCCCCAGGCGGTAGACGACCGGGAAGGCATCCGGAAAGCGCTCGGCAGCCGCGGTGTAGATCCGACGCGCGCCCTCGAGGTCCCCCTCCGTTTCCCGACGGTATGCCTCTGCCAGCAAGCTTTGCAAGGGCGTGCCTTCGGCCACGATCCCGAGCTTTAAAAGGAGATCCCGGGCGGCGTTGAAGTTGGGATTGGCCACCAGGGCTTCGTTCAGCGCCCGAATCGCCGCTTCTCGCTTTCCCATCTGCAAAAGGGCCCGCCCTCGCCAGTACGCGGCGTCGGGCCAACCGGGGCTGGCCTGGCTCGCTTTTTCGAATGCCGCCGCCGCGGCCTCGAAGTCATTCTTTTGAAAAGCGTCGTAGCCTTTTTCGAAGGCCTCCACCGCCACCGGACCCCAGCGCCGCTCATCTTCGAGCCGTGACCGCCAGTAGGCGGCGATCTTTTGCTCTCTGGGGCTGGTGGCCCGCCTTTGGGCCTCGGCATACGCCTTTTCGGCGCGGTCAAAGTAGGCCTGGCTGCGTTCGTCCCGGCCCTGGGCCTGGCAGCGGAGCGCGAGCTGCCGGTACGCCGAGCCCAGCCGCATCCAGGCCGACGTTTGGTCGGGAGCGTCGGCAACGATCTGGCTGTAGATGCGAATCGCCTCGACCCAGTCACCGCTTTGCGCGAAGTCCCCCGCGGTCTTGATCGCGACCTCGGGCGCCCAGCCGGCCACGTTGACCCGAGACGGGGCCTGCAACACCCCGGGGTCGGGGCAGGTGTCTTTGCGCCCATCTGAGCTGGCTTTTTGCTTTTTTTCCGACGACCTCTCTCCAGAGGCCGAGCCCCGATCGGTATGCGCTGGGGCCGCGGCCTGTTCCTCTCCCTTCCCAGCCAGATCGAGGCGCGGCACGAAGGCCACGGTTCGATCGAGGTCAAGGGGCAAATCGCCGATCGTCCAGCGGCCCCCTTCGGCCTGCAAGGCGCCGGTCAGGCCCCGGCCCTCGAGGTCCACCGCGGTCCAGGGAATGTCGCTGGAAAAGGCCTCGATCCGAGCCAGAGGAATTTTGACCAGCTCTCCCTTGGGCAAAAGCAACAAGAGGTAAGACGGGGTTACGAGAAGCACCTCGCCGTCAAGGCGCTGGCCGGCAAACTCAACCTGCCCCTGCGGCAGCCGAAGCGGGGCTCGGGGTCCCAGGGCCCGGGCGCCGGTGGCCGCCTTCGCCGGGGGACGAGGCGCCTCTTCGCTGGCGGCGGGAGCCGTTTCCTGCACAGGGGCAAAGGCAAAGACCGAGTAAAAGTTGAACGGCTCACCGTCCAAAGACCAGGTGCCCGAACGGACGGCAAGGCGCCCGGTCTTCTTTTCGCCGTTGGCAAACCCCAAAGCCCACGGCCGGTCGAGCTCCAGCGTGACCACCTCCTCGGGGGGCACGACGCGTTCACCTTCGGCCGTGCGTATCACCACCCCCCGTTCGGAAATCGCGACGACGGTCCCCTGGAAGCGGGCGCCGTCCTTGGTTTCGACCGACGCCGCAAAAGCGATCGCCCAAAGTCCGAGCAACGCGAACACCAGCACCGATCGCACGTTGACCTCCCATCATCCAGGCTAGCGCGGCTTTTCCCGTACCATAGGGTCATGGCCGACATCAGCCGTGCACTCCTCGAAGAGCTGATCGCCGAGATGGAAGAGCGACGGAAGAAAATCCTCCAAGGCGGTGGCGACAAGCGGGTCAAAAAGCAGCACGACCAGGGCAAGCTCACCGCCCGGGAGCGGATTGAGTACCTGCTGGACCCCGGAACGTTCGTCGAACTCGGCGCGTTCGTCGAGCACCTCGAAACCGAGCTGATGCGGGGCATCGACGCCCCCGGCGAGGGCGTGGTCACCGGCTACGGCCAGATCAACGGCCGGAAGGTGTTCGTCTTCAGCCAGGACTTCACCGTCCTCGGGGGGTCCCTGGGCAAGATGCACGGGAGGAAAATCGCCCAGCTCATGGATCTGGCGGTGAAGGCCGGGGTCCCCATCATCGGGCTCAATGACTCCGCCGGCGCCCGTATCCAGGAGGGCGTCGACAGCCTTTCCGGGTACGGCGAGGTCTTTTACCGCAACGCCATCTACTCGGGGGTGGTCCCGCAGATCAGCGCCATCCTCGGACCCTGCGCCGGGGGCGCCGTTTACAGCCCGGCGATCACCGACTTCGTCCTGATGAGCCGGGGAACCTCTTATATGTTCATCACCGGCCCGGAGGTCATCAAATCGGTCACCCGGGAAGAGGTCACCTTCGAAGAACTCGGCGGGGCCGACGTCCACGCCGGGGTCTCGGGCGTGGCCCACCTCGAGGCCGAGGGTGACCGCGCGGTCCTCGACCTGATCAAGGACCTCCTCTCGTTCCTGCCCCAAAACAACCGCGAGCGCCCGCCCCTCAAACCGAACGGCGACCCGCCCGATCGCAAGACCCCGGAGCTGCTCGACCTCGTCTCACCGGATCCGCGCCGTCCCTACAACATGCACCAGGTCATCCGCACCCTGGTGGACGACGGACACTTCCTGGAGATCCACCCCCACTGGGCCAAAAACATCATCGTCGGCTTCGCCCGGCTCGGTGGCATGCCGGTGGGTATCGTGGCCAATAACCCCCGCTTCATGGCCGGGGCCCTCGACATTCACGCTGCCGACAAAGCCGCCCGCTTCATCCGAACCCTCGACGCCTTCAATGTGCCGATCCTGACCCTGGTGGACGTCACCGGCTTTCTTCCCGGCGTAGCTCAGGAACACGGGGGGATCATTCGCCACGGGGCCAAGATGCTCTACGCCTACGCCGAAGCCACCGTCCCCAAAATCACCTTAATCGTGCGCAAGGCCTACGGCGGTGCCTACCTGGCCATGAACTCCAAGGACATGGGCGCCGACATCGTGCTCGCCTGGCCCACCGCCGCCGTGGCCGTGATGGGCGCCGAAGGTGCGGCCAACATCATTTACCGCCGGGAAATCCAGACCTCGGCCAACCCCGAAGAGACCCGGCGCAAGAAGGTCGAGGAATACCGCCAGGCCTTCGACAATCCCTACGTCGCCGCCGCTCGCGGCTATATCGACGACGTGATCAGCCCGGAGGTCACCCGGGCCCACCTGGTGCGCCACCTGGAGGTGCTTTGGGAAAAACAGGAGGCGCGGCCGTGGAAAAAACACGGTAATATTCCGCTCTAAGGCCCGGGGAGACCGCGCATGGATGCCAAAGAGGTCAGACAAACCCTCTCCCAAGGCCACGGCCGCTTCCGAGCGCGCCTCGAGGACCGCGACCTCCGCCTGCCAAAGGCGCACACCCCGATCGCCGCCGTCCTCACCTGCTCGGACGCCCGGGTGAGTCCGGAAATTCTCTTTGACCAGCCGCTCGGCTCCCTCTTCGTGGTGCGCAGCGCGGGCCAGGTTGCTGACCAAGCCGCCCTCGGCAGCCTGGAATACGCGGTGTGGGCCCTCGAGGTCCCCCTGCTGGTGGTCATGGGGCACACCCAGTGCGGCGCGGTGGGGGCTGCTCTCGAAGGCGCAGGCGGGGCTCCGAAAAACCTCGCCGGGCTCGCCCGGGTGATCCGGCGCGGTCTGCCGCCCCAGATCGACGACCCGGCGCGAGCGCTGGAAATACATGTCGAGAACACGATTCAAACCATCCTTCAGGATTCGCCCTTGATCCGGAGCAAGGTCGAAACGGGTGCGCTCCTGGTCCAGGGAGCCATTTACGATCTCGCCAGCGGGGAGGTGACCTTCCTGGAGTCCCATGGATGAACTCACCGCCCTTCACCAGGCCATCACCGCCTGCGAGCGCTGCCCGAGACTCGTCGCCTGGCGGGAAGAGGTGGGCCGGAAAAAACGCCGGGCGTACCGGGACTGGACCTACTGGGCCAAGCCGGTGCCGGGGTTCGGCGACCCGGGGGCCAGGCTCCTCATCTTCGGCCTGGCCCCCGGAGCCCACGGCGCCAACCGAACCGGGCGGGTCTTCACCGGAGACGCCTCGGGCGACTTTCTCTACGCCGCGCTCTTTCGCGCCGGTTTGGCGAACCAACCCACCAGCACCCACCGGGAGGATGGTCTTCGGCTGAAAGGGGTCTACATCACCGCCGCTGTGCGCTGCGTCCCGCCGAAAAACAAGCCCACCCGGGAAGAAATCCAAAACTGTGCGGACTGGACCGCTCGCGAACTCGCGCACCTCCCAAACCTCCGGGTGTATCTGGCCCTCGGGCGGATTGCCCACGATGCCCTTCTCGACCGGTTCGGTCTCAAGAAAAAGGACCGGCCCTTCGCCCACGGCGCCTGCCACCGACTTCCGGGCGGTGGCGTGCTGCTCGACAGCTACCACGTCTCCCGGCAAAACACCCAAACCGGCCGGCTCACCCAGTCCATGTTCGACGAGGTCCTGGCCAAGGCCAAACGGCTTGCCGGCCTCTTCTGAAGAGAAATGTGGCAAACTGACCCCGGGTAGAACGATGCGATTCAAGCGCATTTCCAGGGGCATCCGGGCAATCCTGAACCTCGCCCGACCTGACGACGCTTGGGCCAGGCGCTTCCTCACCGAATCGGAGGCCCGCCTCTTCATGACCATGGACCCCCGCGACCGGGAGCACGGCGTCGCCGTGGCTCGGGCGTTGCTCGCTCGCTTTCCCCACGCCCCGCAAAAAGCCATCCGCGCGGCACTCCTTCACGATGTCGGCAAGACGCTCCGGCCCTACATCGCTTTCGAACGCATCATCCTCGGCCTTTTCGACCCCATCCTCCCCCACTTGCCCTCCCGTCCCTTGAAGAAGGGGCTGGCGGGGGCCGTTCAGCTGCGACGACACCACGAGGTCTACGGCGCCGAGATGGTCGAGGATCCGGAGGTCGCGGCGATGATCCTCGGACGCGGTGCCTGGGGCGAGCGGATCCGAGCCATCGACGACCGGTTTTGAGTGCGTGCCCCCGAACTTTTCAACCGACCGATTCAAACGGCGGTTGTTTGCGTTTCCCTGGGCCCCAGGGTAGGGCGTGGCGTAGAATGCAGCCATGTTCTTGCGGCAAAAGCTCGAAAACGCCCGTTACATCGACACCCGGACCGAGTCCGAATACCAGCTCGGTCACCTTCCCGGGGCGGTGCGCCTCGACCTCACCGAACCCCGTTTCCGTCTTCGCAGCCAGGAAGAGCTCCAGGCCTTTCAACAAGCCCTGGCCGAGCTCAACGGTGCCCTGGGCCTTTCCCCGGAGGTCCCGGTGGTTTGCTACGACGACGGCCTCACCGGCCAGCTCGCCCGGACGGCCTTTCTGCTCGCGCTCGCCGGCAACGAGGTCTTCCTCTGGACCGACGGCTGGCAGAATGAGGCCACCGATACCCTTGCCCACGTCCCTGAACCGGTCTCGCCCTGGATCCACTTCCAGGAAAACCTCCTCCTGACGGCGGACCAGGCCCGGCATTTTGAGCCCCTCTTCGATGTCCGTACGAAACCGGAATACACAGGGGAAGTCCACCCGCCCTGCTGCCCTCGAGGCGGTCGCATCCCCGGGGCCCGGCACGCGCCTTTGGAACTCTTTTTCGAGCCCGACGGGCTTCTCAAAAAGCTCGGGCTCGAACCGGGGCAGGAAGTGGGGGTGTACTGCCACTCTGGCACCCGGAGCGCCGTGGCCTTTTGGATGCTGAAGAGCCTCGGCGTCAAGGCCCGGAACTATCTGGGCAGCATGCACGAATGGTCTCAAGAGGCGGACCTCCCGGTGGACCTCGACCCGCCCCCCCGCCGCGGTCGCCGCAAAACGTAGCGTCGGCGCCGGGGGGAGCGCGTGCTGGGATGACCCCTCTATACCCTTGACATATATAAACTCAAGGGTATAGAATGCCCCCGTCATGGAGGTGGCATGTCGAGGGAAACCCAGCACATCGACCCCGCGCAAAGCGCAGAGATCGATCGGCTCGAGGTCCTAATCGCCGGGCTGGAAAGGGGCGAGGTCGACCCCGCGTACTTCCAGCGCTTCCGGCTCAAAAACGGCATCTACGGCATTCGCGGCTCAAGCGACCACCACATGGTGCGCATCAAGCTCCCTTTTGGCCGCGCCAACGCCGAACAGCTCGAGGCCATCGCCGACGTCGCCGAGCGTTACACCCCAAAGGGCATCGCCCACGTCACCACCCGGCAGGCGATCCAGCTCCATCACGTGCCGCGGCGCGCCCTCCCCGAACTCCTCCGTCGCCTGGCCAGCGTCGGGCTCACCACGCGTGAAGCATGCGGGAACAGCGTGCGCAACGTCACCGCCTGTCCTTACGCCGGCATCTCCCCCACCGAGACCTTCGACGTCACGCCGTACGCAAAAACCACCTACCGCTTCTTTCTCCGCAACCCGATCGCCCAAAACCTGCCGCGAAAGTTCAAGATCGCGTTTGAAGGCTGCAGCGAGGACCACGCCCGGCTCGCGATTCACGACGTCGGGGCGCTCGCGGTTTTGGACCAAGAGGGTCGCCGGGGCTTTCGCCTCCTGGTTGGCGGCGGGCTCGGCCCCGCGCCCATGGCCGCCATTCTGCTCGAACCGTTTACCCCGGCCGAGCTGCTCCTCCCCACCCTCGAGGCCATCGTCCGCGTCTTCGACCGGCACGGGGAGCGCAAAATCCGCAGCCAGGCCCGGCTGAAGTTTTTGATCCGGAAATGGGGCGAAGCGGCCTTCCGCGAGGCGGTCCTCGCCGAACGGGAAACCGTGCTGGCCACCCAACCCGGCAGGGCCGAGCTTGGGGAAATCGAGGAGGAAGCGCCCCCGGAAGACGTCGTCGCGGGGGGAGTGATGGGACTCTCCCTTCTGCCCGGTTTTGAGGCCTGGAAACGCACCAACGTCAGGCCGCAAAAACAATCGGGCTGGGTAAGCGTGACCGTCCGCCTGCCCCTTGGCGACATCACCGCCGCCCAGCTCCGCGCCCTGGCGCGAATCGCCCGCCGCCACACCGGCGGCCGCCTGGGCAGCACCATCGGTCAAAACCTCATGCTGCGCTGGGTCCCCGAAGCGGCCCTCAGCAAGGTCTACGCCGAGCTCTACGCCGCGGGACTTGCGCACGCGGGGGCCGAGACCCTCTCCGACATCACCCGCTGCCCGGGCGCCGACACCTGCAACATCGCCATCACCCACTCGCGGGCACTCGCGGATCGCCTCGAGGCCCTGCTCGAAAAACGCTACCCCAACGACCGCCGGGTGGGCGAGATCAGCATCAAGATCTCGGGCTGCCCCAATTCTTGCGGTCACCACCACATCGCCGACATCGGCCTCTATGGCGCGGCGAGAAAGGTCAACGGCCACGAGGTCCCCCACTACGTCATCCTCCTCGGCGGTCGAACCGGCCGCGAAAGCGCCAGCTTCGGCAAGGTCGTGGCCAGCATCCCCGCGCGCCGGATTCCCCAGGCGATCCAGATCATCATCGACCGTTACCTGGGCGAGCGGGGCGAGGACGAATCGTTTGCCGACTACGTGTCGCGGGTCGGCCCCGCCTCGTTCAAGCCGATCCTTCGCCCCTTGGCCCAGGTCCCGCCGTACGAAACGGCCCCCGAGCTCTACGAAGACCTGGGTGCCGAAGGAGAGAAGTTCGAGGTCCAAAGCGGGCCCGGAGAGTGCGCGGTCTAGGATGCGCCAGAGCGCCACCGACCTCACCCTTCCCCGGAGGACCACACCGTGAAAAGCTTCCCCGTCTTCTTAAAGCTCAAGGCCCAACCCTGCCTGGTCATCGGGCCGGGGCGGGAATTTTGGGCCCGCGTCGCCGCCCTTTTGCGAGCCGGCGCCAGGGTCACGGTGCTCGCCCCCGAGCTGCCGCCCGAGGTGGCGGCTCAGGTCGAAACCGGTGCGCTCGCCTGGATCCCCCGCCACCCTCGCGAAGGGGACCTCGAGGGCTTCTTCCTGGTCGTGAGCTGCCTCGACGACCGCGAAGCCAACCGGCGGCTCTTCGCCGAGGCCCAGCGCCGGGGGGTCCTCTTCAACGCGCTGGACGACCCGGGCCACGCCAACTTCAGCTTCCCGGCACGCCTTCAGCGCGGGCCCCTCACCCTGGCGATCGCCACCGAGGGAAAAGCGCCGGCGCTGGCGGTGCGTCTTAAGGAAAAGCTGGCCCGGATCATCGGCCCCGAATACGGCGCGCTGGCCGAGCTCATGGCCGAGGTGCGCCCCGAGGTTACCGACCGGATCAAAGCGTTCGCGGACCGGCGCCGCCTGTGGTACCGGATCGTGGATTCCCAAGTTCTTGAGTACCTTCGCGCCGGCCAGGAAGCCCGTGCCCGGGCCCTCATCCGGGAAATGATCGAGCGAGCACGAGAGGAGGTGGCCCATGAAACTGACGGCTGAACGAGCCGAAACCATGGCGGCTGAGGCCATCATCGCGGAGGCTCTGGCCAGTGCCAAAAACCCCTGCCTGACCTGCAGCTTCCAGGTCGAGGACATGGTGGTTCTTCACCTGGCCCGAAAACACAAACCGGACATTCCGGTCCTCTTTCTCGATACCGGCTATCATTTCCCGGAAACCTACGCCTATCGCGATCGCATGGCCAAGGCCTGGTCGCTCAACCTCATCAATCTCACCCCAGGGCTCTCGGTCGAGGCGCAAGAAGCCGAGTACGGAAAGCTCTACCAGACCGATCCCGACCGCTGCTGCCGGATCCGCAAAGTCGAGCCCCTGCTCCGCGCTCTTGCCGGCTACGATGCCTGGCTGACCGGCCTCCGGCGTGAGCAGTCGCCGAGCCGGAAAAACCTCAAAAAGATCGAGGCCCACGTTCTGCCTTCGGGGAAAACAATCGTTAAGGTCAATCCCATCGCCGACTGGAACTGGAAGGGGGTCTGGGCCTACATCGAGGTCAACGAAATCCCATACCTCTCGCTCTACGACCAGGGCTACCGCTCGATCGGCTGCGCCCCCTGCACCTCGCTCCCCATCGATCCATCGGATCCCAGGTCGGGGCGTTGGGGCGGGAAAAAGCTCGAGTGCGGCATCCACACCTTCGACCGGGAGGCATAGATGGCGATTCTCCTCGGCTTTTTTGTCGCCTTCGCCATCGGGCTGGTCGGCATCGGGGGCGGGGTGATCACCGCCCCAGTCCTCCTGTTGGTTGGCCTCGCCCCCGCCGAGGCGGTGGGGACGGCGCTGGCCTTCAGCGCCCTGGTCAAACTCCCGGCCGCCTTCGTTCACTGGCGGGAAGGTCACGTCAACGCCAGGGCCCTTCGGCGGCTCCTTTTGGGCGGCGTTCCGGGAGTGCTGCTGGGAGCGGTTTTACTCCGCTCGCTCGGCGGAGGGGGCGCCGAGGGAACGGTGCTCGCCCTCATCGGGCTCACCGTTTTTGCCACCGCCACCATCGGCCTCGCCTTCGCCCTTCGCGGACGCCCGCCGGCGCGCCGCTGCCCGGCCTGGGGCTGCCGCGTTCTGACCCCAATCGCCTTTCTCGTCGGCGCGGAGATGGGCTTTTCCTCGGCCGGCGCCGGGGCGCTCGGGAATCTGGCCCTGCTCTCCTTCAGCCGGTTGAGCACGGCCGAAGTGGTCGGCACCGACCTCGCCTTTGGCCTGGTCCTCGCCCTTTTCGGCGGGAGCATCTACGCGGGAATGGGGAGCCTCAACCCGGGGCTCTTCTTCCAGCTCACCCTCGGCGGCATGCTCGGCGCTTTCTTAGGCGCGAAAGCCCTGGGGCGCATTCCCGAACGCCCCATGCGCCTGGGGCTCCTCACCTGGCTTACGCTCTTGGGCCTCGGGCTTTTCCTCCGGGGGCTCGGAGGAGGTGTCCATGGGTAGCGGAAAGGTCTACATCGTCGGCGCCGGCCCGGGCGACCCCGAGCTCATCACCCTCAAGGCCCTGGGGGTCATCCGGAAAGCGGACGTCATCCTCTACGATCGACTGGTGCACCCTGACCTCGTCAACGAGGCCCCACCCCGGGCCATCCGGCACTACGTCGGCAAAGAGCCCGGACAAACACAACGCCAGGCACGGATTCACCGGCTTCTCCTTGGGTACGCCCGGCAGGGGAAAACCGTGGTTCGGCTCAAGGGCGGCGATCCCTTCGTTTTCGGTCGCGGAAGCGAGGAGGCCATCTTCCTGGCCCGGCACGGGGTGGCGGTCGAGGTCATCCCGGGGGTCAGTTCGAGCTTTGGGGTTCCCGCGAGCATCGGCATCCCGCTCACCCACCGGGGCCTCGCCCGGGGCTTCGCGGTGGTCACCGGCCAGTGCAGCCAAAGCGGCAGCGTCGACTGGCGCGCCTACGCTCACGCCGACACCCTGGTCATCCTGATGGGGGTCAAGAACCGGCAAGCCATCGCCCGGGCCCTCATCGAGTCAGGAAAGGACCCGGCGACGCCAACCGTATTCATCGAAAAGGGCTGCACGTCCGAAGAACGCGTCGTCGCAGCGCCGCTCAAAGCGGTGGCGCAGGGCGAGGTTGAGGCCAGGCCGCCGGCGGTCTGGGTCATCGGCGAGGTCGTCCGCCTGCGCGAGGAGGTGAAGCCCCAGTGCCGATCGAACCTCACGGCCGCGAGCTCGTAGACCGCGTTCTCTCCCCCGCCGAGCGGGAAAGCTGGCTCTCGAAAGCCGACGAGCTCGCCGCCCTCACCGTCGATGAGGACACGCTGCTCGATCTGGAAAACCTGGCCACCGGAGCGTTTTCCCCCTTAAAGGGCTTCATGGACCGGGAAACCCTCGAGGCGGTCGCCGCTTGGATGCGACTGCCCCAGGGACCCGCGTGGAGCCTTCCCATCCTCCTACAGCAACGCCACCTGCCTCGGGTGGCCGTCGGTGAACCGGCCACCATCCGCGGTCCCCGCGGCGAGGTCTTCGGGATCCTCGAGGTGGGCGAGGTGTTCGCCCTGGATCTCGCGCGACTGGCCCGGACGGTTTGGGGCACCGACGATCCGGCCCACCCCGGGGTGGCCCGCTTTTACGAGAAAGGGCGCTGGGCGGTGGCCGGCGAGATCTGGCTCGTGAGGCCGGTCGAACACCCCTACCGCCACCAAATCCTCACCCCTGCGGAAACCCGGGCCTGCTTCAAGCGGCGGGGTTGGGAGACGGTGGTGGCCTTCCAGACCCGAAACGCCCCCCACCGGGCCCACGAATACCTCCAGCGGCTGGCCCTGGAAATCGCCGACGGGCTCTTCATCCACCCCATCCTGGGACCGAAGAAGGCCGACGACTTCTCGAACCGGGCCATCCTCGAGGCCTACCGGACCCTCATCGAGGGCTTCTATCCCAGAAAGCGCGTCTTCCTCGCCGGGTTCGCCACCGCCATGCGCTACGCGGGACCGCGCGAGGCCGTTTTCCATGCCATCGTGCGCCAGAACTTCGGGGCGACCCACTTCATCGTGGGCCGGGACCACGCCGGCGTCGGAGCGTACTACGACCCCTTCGCCGCCCAGCGCATCTTCGACCAGCTCGACCAACTCCCAAAGATCCAGATCCTCAAGGCACCGCAGGTGTTCTTCTGCCCCGACTGCGAGGGCATGGCCTCCGACCGAACCTGCCCCCACCAGGAAGGGGCCCGGGTCAGTGTCAGCATGAGCCGGATCCGAGCCCTTCTTCGCCAGGGGCGACTGCCGCCACCGGAGATGATCCGACCGCAAGTGGCCAAGGTGCTCCTCGCCGAGTTCGACCGGCGCGAGGGGAAAGCGCCGCGATCCGCGTAATGAACCGAAAGGTCCTAAGGGGCCGAACCTGGGGTGAAAAACACGGACCTAAGGCCCATAGCATGCCTCAGGCTCATTCCATCCGCATTGGCTCACCTGGGCCCCAACCCCCTGGCCAAAGGGGACGTCAACCTTCCTAAGGGCCGGTTGCCTTCATTGGAAATCGGACATCGAGGCCCACTCCGTAGGATCGAGTTCGGGGTTTTCTCCCTTCAACGCACAAAAAAGCGCTTCCCCGCCTCGCATGTGAGGCGGGGAGTTCGCCTTTCCCTGCTGGTCGGGGCGAGAGGATTTGAACCTCCGACCACCTGAACCCCATTCAGGTGCGCTCCCTGGCTGCGCTACGCCCCGCAGCGCCCTTTAGTGTAGTTTGCGGCAGGTCGCTTGTCAACGCACGGCGCCGGCCGTATACTTGGCGGCAAGATGCAGCCGACGGCGCCGCGCTCCCTAGTCCACACCCGGTGGGGGTAGCGGCGTTTTGTATCGAGGCCGTGCCCCCGAACGGGGGCGTTCTTTTTGGAGGAAACCATGGGTAAGACGCTTTACGAGAAAGTTTGGGAAGCGCACACGGTCCGGGAACTCCCGGACGGGCGAACCCAACTCTTCATCGACCTCCACCTCGTCCACGAGGTCACGAGTCCGCAGGCCTTCGCCATGCTCAAGGAGCGCGGGCTCAAGGTTCGCTTCCCGCACCGCACCTTCGCCACCGTCGACCACATCGTCCCCACCGAGGATCAGCGGGAGCCGTTCGGGGATCCCCTGGCGCAAACCATGCTGTCCGCCCTCAGGGAAAACGTTCGCGAGCACGGCATCACCTTCTTCGACCTGGGAAGCGGCCGGCAGGGCATCGTCCACGTGGTGGGCCCCGAGCAAGGGCTGACCCAGCCTGGGTTCACCATCGCCTGCGGCGACAGTCACACCAGCACCCACGGGGCTTTTGGCGCCATCGCCTTCGGTATCGGCACCACCCAGGTCCGGGACGTGCTCGCCACCCAAACGGTGGCCGTCAGCAAGCTCAAGGTCCGGCGCATCAACGTTCGCGGCCGGCTCCAGCCCGGGGTCTACGCGAAGGATGTGATCCTGCACATCATCCGCCGCCTGGGCGTCAAAGGGGGCCTCGGGTACGCCTACGAATACGGCGGGGAGGTCATCGAGCGCATGGACATGGAAGCGCGGATGACCATCGCCAATATGTCCATCGAAGGTGGCGCGCGCATAGGCTACATGAACCCGGACCAGACCACCTTCGAGTACCTCAAGGGACGGCCCTTCGCTCCGACAGGCGAGGCCTGGGCCGAGGCCGTGGAAAGTTGGCGATCGCTGGCCTCAGACCCCGACGCGCGCTACGACGACGTCGTCGAGATCCAGGGCGAGGCAATCCCCCCCACCGTCACCTGGGGGGTCCACCCCGGCCAATCGGCCCCCATCGACGGCGCGGTCCCCGACCCTTCGGCCTTCCCCGAACCCGAACGGGCGGCCATCGAAGACGCCCTCCGCTACATGAAGCTCAAACCGGGACAGCCCATCAAGGGCCTCAAAGTGGATGTCGCCTTTATCGGCAGCTGCACCAACGCCCGCCTTTCCGATCTGCGGGAGGTGGCGAAGTACCTCAAAGGCCACAAGGTGGCGCCGGGCGTCCGGGCCCTGGTGGTCCCCGGCAGCCAGCAGGTGGCCAAGGCTGCCGAGGAAGAAGGCATCGCCGAAGTGTTCATCGAAGCCGGCTTTGAGTGGCGATCGGCGGGGTGCTCGATGTGCCTGGCCATGAACCCCGATCGCCTCGAGGGCGACCAGCTCGCCATCAGCTCGTCGAACCGGAACTACAAGGGCCGGCAGGGCAGCCCCCAGGGGCGGACGGTCCTCGCCAGTCCGGTCATGGTCGCGGCGGCGGCGGTGGCGGGCGAGATCGCCGACGCCCGGGAAGTTTTTGGGATTGGAGGTTCGCATGCCTAAAATCCAGCGCATCACCGGCCGGGGCGTGCCCATCCCCGGCCACGACATCGACACCGACCGCATCATCCCCGCCCGCTTCCTCAAGACCATCACCTTCGAGGGCTTGGGCGAAGGGCTCTTCTACGACGAGCGCTTCGACGCCGAGGGCAACCCAAAGCCTCACCCCCTGAACGACGCTCGCTTCCAGGGCGCACGCATCATGGTGGTGGGGCCGGGGTTCGGCTCCGGCTCATCGCGGGAACACGCCCCGCAGGCGATCAAACGCGCCGGGTTCGACGCCATCATCGGGGTATCGTTCGCCGAGATCTTCTTCGGCAATGCCACGCAAATCGGCCTGGTTTGCGTCCGGGCCGAATCCGACCAGGTGACCCGGCTGATGGAAGCCATCGAACGGACGCCGGAAACCGTGATCGAGATCGACCTCGTGCAATTGACCGTGGCCTACGCCGGCGAAGGTTTTCCCATCCAGCTCCCACCGGCGGTCCGCGAGGCCTTTTTGGAGGGGAAGTACGACCCCCTCGAGGTCCTGCTCGAAGCCGAAGAAGCCATCGAGGCCATGGACAAGGCCCGTCCCAGACCCGGCGGCCAAAACGTGTATTGAAGACGACACACCGGCCCCGACCCCCAACGCAAGCTGGGGGCGGGAGGGAAAAATGCGGCGGAGTTTATGGATCCTCTTGGGATTTTTGGGCGTGGTGGCGCTGGCTGGCGCGGGGAGCCTGGGCGCAGACCTCTGGAGATCCCTGAGCCAGAGCCAGTACGAGGTGAACTGGCACTACATCCCGGGCAAGCCGCCGGGGTTTTATAAAGGCACCCAGCCTCACGGCTTCTACCTGCGCACTTACGTCAACAACATTGCCTATGACGCGATTCAAGCCAAAGCCGGCCAGTACCCGGACGGCGCCATCATCGTGAAGGAGAACTACACCCAAGACAAAACCCTGGCTTCAATCACCGTGATGAAAAAGATCGCGGGGTACGACCCGGCTGGTGGCGACTGGTTCTGGGCCAAGTACAACCCCGACGGCAGCGTCGCCGCTGAAGGCAAGCTGCAAAGCTGTGCTTCCTGCCACGCCCGGGTCAAGGGGCAGGATTACGTCTACAGCGCGCGCATCAAGTAGGCATGGGCGTTTCCAGCACCCGCCGGACCTGCCGGCGGGTTTCCTCAATGCCCCGGCAAAACGCGATCGGCCGCTTGGCTAACATCGGTGTGTTTAAAAACTCGCGGTCGCTCACTTAGCATGGGGGACATGAGCCAGATCGCTGTCTTGCCCGGCGATGGGATCGGCCCCGAGGTCACCGAAGCCGCGGTCCGGGTCCTTAAGGCCCTCGACGAGGCCGAGGGCCTCGACCTGAGCTTCGAGTTCCTGCCCTTTGGCGGCGAGGCCGTCGACGCCCACGGTGAACCATTCCCCCAACCGACCCGGCGCGCGGTCCTCGAGGCCGATGCGGTTTTGCTCGGCGCCATCGGCGGACCCCGCTGGGACGGTCTCCCGAGGGAAAAACGGCCGGAACAGGGGCTGCTTTCGCTGCGTCAAACCCTCGGCCTCTACGCCAACCTCCGCCCGGCCAAGGTGATCCCGGGCCTTGAGCACCTCTCGCCACTCTGCCCCGAGATCGCGCGCGGCGTAGACCTGCTCATCGTTCGCGAACTCACCGGCGGGATCTACTTCGGCGAGCCCCGCGGTCAGGACCAGACCGAAGCCTGGAACACGATGCGTTATTCGCAACCCGAGATCGTTCGCGTGGCCCGCGTTGCCTTCGAGGCAGCGAAAAAACGCCGCAAGCAGCTGGTCAGCGTCGACAAGGCCAATGTCCTCGAGGTCAGCGCCCTGTGGCGGCGCACCGTCGAGGCGATGGCGGCGGACTACCCGGAGGTCAGCCTCAGCCACCAGTACGTCGACGCCATGGCCATGCATCTGGTGAGGAATCCCGGGCAGTTCGACGTGGTGCTCACCGGCAACATCTTCGGCGACATCCTCTCGGACCTGGCCTCGGTGCTCCCCGGTTCACTTGGTCTTTTGCCGTCGGCCTCGGTGGGGGAAGGCACGCCGGTGTTCGAGCCGGTTCACGGCTCCGCGCCCGACATCGCCGGCAAAGGGGTCGCCAACCCTGCCGGCGCCATCCTCTCCGCCGCCATGCTCCTCACCTACGCCCTGGACCTCGCGCCCCTCGCCGAACGCATCGAACGGGCGGTGGCCTACGCCCTCAAGCACAACCCACCCCCCGATCTCGGCGGCTCGGCTTCGACCGACGCGTTTACCCAGGCGGTGATCCGGGCGCTCTGAGGCCCGCCTCGAGCGCCTTTCGGCAGCCATCGCAGAAAAAACGGGGCCGGGCGTCGAGGGCCTCTGCCGTGTCCACCGGACCCATCACGCAATCGGACCCGCAGGCCCCAAGCCCGAGCAAGCGACCGATGGCATGGTTCACCGCCTTCATCAAACGCGAAAGCCAGCGCCGGCCATCACCGTCGATCAGGCGATCCGCCCGCACCACCGCCACCCGGCCCCCGCCGAAGTCGATCAGGGGCCCGCGGGACAAAAGGCCAACGCCAACGACCCACCGGTCGTCGGGGAAGGCCGCGCCGAGCGCCGTCACCCAGTCCCCCGGGCTCTTTTTGGCCAAAGGAACCGGCTCGACCATCACCGGGCAGCCGATGACCTCGAGCACGTTGGCCGCCAGGGGGTGAAGGAAGCGGGCCTCCATCCCCTCGAGGGGCACCAAGCGAACTCGCAAATCCATCTTGGCCTTAGCCTACAGGTAAACTCGGGATATGAAGCTCGCAAAAACCACCTGGATCATCACCGGCGCCTCCCGGGGAATCGGCCGGGCGCTGGCGCTGGCACTGGCAGAGAAAGGGGCCAAGCTGGTGCTCAACGCCCGCCACGCCGGACCTCTGGCCGAGGTTGCGGCCGAAATTCGCGACCTGGGGTCCGCCGCCACCTACGTCGAGGGCAGCGCCGCCCACCCCAGCGTCGCCGCCGACCTGGTGAAGGCGGCCACCCAGCTCGGACATTTCACCGGCTTCATTCACAACGCCGGCGTGCTCCACGCCGGGCCGCTCCTTTGGGAGCTCCCGGAACCCCACTGGGACGAGGTCTACGAAGCCAGCGTCAAGGCGGCCTACCAGCTGATTCGTTTCGCTGTCCCCGAACTCCAGCGGATCGGCGCCGGGGTGGCGGTATTTTTCGGGTCCGGCGCCGCCGAGTCCAACGTGCCCGGCATCGGGGCCTACGCGGTGGCCAAGGCGGCCGAGGAACACCTGGCGCGGCAGCTGGCGGCCGAGGCGCCCGAGATCATCAGCTTCGCCTTCCGTCCCGGGGTGGTCGAGACCCGCATGCAGCAAGAGGCCCGCGAGGCGCAGGGCGGCGGGGCAGAGACCCTGCACCGGATCTTCCGGGGCTACAAGGACCAGGGCGTCCTGCTCACCCCTGAAGAGGCGGCGGCGCGTCTGGTGCGTATCCTCGAGACCGATCCGGCCCGATTCCAGGGGAAGGTGGCCAGCTGGCGGGACGGTTGAGCGGAGGCCGCGAGTTTCCCAGGTCCTCACGGCCAGATCACGATTCGGATCCCGTCGTGGCAAAAGCCGCGACGGGGCACTTAAAATGGTTTTATGCGTAGCGACCGCATTAAGAAAGGGGCAAGCCGGGCCCCCCACCGTTCTTTATTGCGCGCCACCGGCGTCATCGAGCGGGAATCGGATTTCGAAAAACCATTCATCGCAGTCGTGAACTCATACGTGGACATCGTCCCGGGCCACGCCCATCTGAGAGAGTTCGTGCAGAGCATCAAGGCCTACATTCGCGAGGCCGGGGGCGTCCCCTTTGAGTTCAACACCATCGGCGTGGACGACGGCATCGCCATGGGCCACGAGGGAATGCGCTGGAGCCTCCCCTCCCGGGAATTGATCGCCGACAGCGTCGAGACCATGCTCACCGCCCATGCCTTCGACGCCGCCATCTTCATCCCCAACTGCGACAAGATCGTCCCCGGGATGTTGATGGCGGCGGTAAGGGTGAACATTCCCTCAATCTTCATCTCCGGTGGGCCCATGCGAGCGGGGGTCTTGCCCGACGGCCGGGTGGTGGACCTGATCAGCGTCTTCGAAGCGCTCGGCGCCTACGAAAAGGGGGAGGTGAGCGAGGAAGAGCTGAAGGAGATCGAAACCTACGCCTGTCCCAGTTGCGGGAGCTGCGCCGGTCTTTTCACCGCCAACAGCATGAACTGCCTCCTCGAGGCCCTGGGACTCGCCCTTCCGGGCAACGGCACCATCCTGGCCGAAGACCCCCGGCGCGAGGAACTCAAAAAACGGGCCGCCTACCGCGTGGTCGAACTCGCGCGCGAAAACCTCAAACCCCGTGACATCCTCGATCTCCGCGCGTTCGAGAACGCCTTCCGGCTCGACGTGGCCATGGGTGGCAGCACCAACACCGTACTCCACACCCTGGCCGTGGCGCAGGAAGCGGGCCTGGAGTTCCCGCTGCAAAAGCTGGACGAGATCGGGCGCGAAACCCCCACCCTGGCCAAGATCGCGCCCAGCTCGAGCTATCACATGGAAGACCTGGACCGCGCTGGCGGCATTTACGCCATCCTCGGGGAACTCGCGAAAGGCGGGTATTTGCACCTCGAGGCGAACACGGTCCTCGGTCGCCCCCTGGGCGAGCTCCTGGGGGGCCACGAGATTCGGGACGAAAGGGTTATCCGGCGACTGGAAAACCCCTACAGCGCCCGGGGCGGACTGCGGATCCTCTTTGGATCGCTCGCCCCCGAAGGGGCGGTGGTGAAAACGGCGGGCGTCGAACCGGCCATGATGCGCCACCGAGGGCCGGCCAAGGTCTTCGACTCCGAAGAAGAGGCGCAGCAGGCGATCAACCAGGGGGCGATCGTTCCCGGCGACGTGGTCGTCATCCGCTACGAAGGCCCGAAGGGCGGACCCGGCATGCGCGAGATGCTGGCGCCGACCTCGGCCCTGGTGGGCATGGGCCTTGGCGACAAGGTGGCCCTCGTCACCGACGGTCGGTTCTCCGGAGGCACCAGGGGCGCGGCCATCGGCCACGTGAGCCCCGAAGCCGCCGAAGGCGGACCCATCGCGCTGGTCCAAAACGGCGACCTGATCGACATCGACCTGATCGAAGGCCGGATCGACCTCCTGGTCAGCGAATCCGAGCTTGCCCGCCGCCGCGCCGGGTTTGAGCCGCGACTCCGCCCCGTCGAGGGGAGCTGGCTCAAGCGCTACCGGGCCCTGGTCACCAACGCCGCCAAAGGCGCCGTTCTCGCCACGCCCGAGATCTGAACCTCGCCCCAAGCGGTGCATTTTTTAGGCCCCGCCGACGAAAGACCGTTGCGGGGCCCCTGCTCTAACGCAGCGCCTTCATTGCGCCCGGAAAGTTCATTTTTTAAATATAAGACAGGATTAATTTCTTTAGCCGGAGGTGAAAGCAATGCGAAGGGTGCTCTTTGCGTTGGTCGCAGTGCTGAGCTTCGCTTTGGCCCAGGGCCAGGGGAGTGACTACACCGGTCTCGTCATCTCGACGCCGTTTCCGTCCACCACGGTTCGGGCTGGGGAAACCGTCAACCTGAGCCTCCAGCTCAAGAGCTATAACCTCGAGCCTCAGTACGTCCGCCTCGGCGTCGAGGGGGTGCCGGAGGGCTGGACGGTCGCCCTGCTCGGCGACGGGAGACCGGTCAAGGCGGCCTACCTCGAACCCGACGGCTCGGTCGATTTGAGCCTCAGGGTCGAGATCCCCAAGAACGCGGCCGCGAAGGCCTACACCATGACCCTGGTCGCCACAGGCAGCACCGCAAAAGCCACCCTTCCCCTCACCTTCACCCTCGGTGAGGTCCTCCCGCCGAAGGTGAGCCTCGAGGTGGAGCTGCCGGTGCTCAAAGGGACGCCGACCTCCACATTCCGTTTCCGGGCCACCCTGAAAAACGAATCGGACCAGGACCTCCTGGTCGGCCTCAGTGCCGACGCGCCGCAGGGATTTGAGGTGCGCTTCAAACCCGCTTTCTCCACCCAGGAGGTCACCACCCTGCCCCTGAAGGCCGGGGCCTCCAAGGACCTCGACATTGAGATCAGCCCGCCGCCCCAGGTCGCGGCCGGAACCTACCCCATCCAGGTCCTTGCCCGAGCGGGAGAAGCCTCGGCCTCGCTGTCGCTCAAGGTCGTGATCACCGGCCGTCCCGAACTCTCACTCTCGACCCCGGATGGGCGCCTCTCCGGAAAGGCCTACGCCGGCCGCTTTTCGCCCCTCAAGCTGGTGATCAAGAACCGGGGCAGCGCACCGGCCAAAAACGTCAAGCTCTCCTCGTTCGAACCCTCGGGCTGGGAAGTCAAGTTCGACCCCAAGAAGATCGATGAAATCCCCGCCGGCGGCCAAACCCAGGTCACCGTTCAGATCAAGCCCAGCCAGAAGGCCATCGCCGGGGACTACATGGTCACCCTCACGGCCAATCCCCAAAACGGCACCAGCAAATCGGAAGACTTCCGCATCACGGTGCTCACCTCAACCTTGTGGGGCGTCGTCGGTATCGTCCTCATTGCAGTGGCCCTGGGCGCGTTGGCCTTCGCGGTGGCGCGTTTCGGCAGGCGATGATGACGGCGATCCACACCGAACACCTCACCAAGCGCTACGGCTCGGTGGTGGCGGTGCGTGACCTCAACCTGGTGGTCGAGGAAGGCGAGGTCTTCGGCATCCTGGGCCCCAACGGCTCGGGCAAGACGACCACCATCCTCATGCTGCTCGGACTCACCGAGCCGAGCGAGGGAAGGGTCAGCGTCCTCGGCCGTGACCCGGTTCGCGAGCCGCTGGCGATCAAGCGCCGGGTGGGCTACCTCCCGGATACGGTCGGTTTTTACGAGGACCTCACCGGACGGGAAAACCTCCGCTACACGGCGGCGCTCAATGGCCTGCCCCACCGGCAAAGGGAGGCCAAGATCGAAGAGCTGCTCGCGACCATGGGGCTCGCCGACGCCGCCGACCGCCCGGTTCGCACCTACTCCAGGGGCATGAAGCAGCGGCTGGGGCTGGCGGATGTCTTGCTGAAGGAACCCGAACTCGTCATCCTCGACGAGCCGACGCTCGGCCTTGACCCCCAGGCGGCGCACGAGTTTTTGGGTATGATCCGCCAACTCAAAAACCAGGGCATGACGGTGATCCTCTCCTCTCACCTGCTCCACCAGGTGCAGGCAATCTGTGACCGGGTCGGTCTGTTCAAGAAGGGCGAGATGGCGCTGGTGGGATCGGTCCAGGCGCTGGCCCAGCGCGTCCTGGGCGGGGCCTACCGGATACGGCTGAGAGTCATCGGAAACATCCCCAGCGAGCGGCTGCAAAAGCTGCCTGGCGTCAGCCGCGTGCACCAGAGTGGAGAGGTGGTCACCGTCGAGGCCGAACGCGATCTCCGCCCCGAGCTCGTCCGCGCCATCGTCGAGGCGGGCGCGGATCTGCTCGAGGTCGGCCTGGAAGAGACCACCCTCGACGAGGTTTACCGCGCCTACTACGGGGAGGTGAGCGATGACGCGGCGTGAGGGTTCAGCATTCACCGGCATGCGGGTCGTGTTCTTTAAGGAACTCGCCGATCTGCTCTCGGGCTCCAGGATGCGCTTTTTGGAAGCCCTGGTCGTGCTCACCGCCCTGGGAACCGCCTACGCCGCCATCCAAAACATCAAGAACACCGTGGGCGAGGACCCCTTTTTGTTCCTCCGCCTCTTTACCACCGCCAAGGATCCCCTTCCCTCGTTCGTGGCCTTCCTGGGGTTTTTGGTCCCGCTGCTGGCTATCGCCCTCGGGTTCGACGCGGTCAACGGTGAATTCCAGCGCCGGACCCTGGGCCGGATCCTCTCGCAACCGATCTACCGCGACGCCCTGCTCTTCGGCAAGTTTTTGGCCGGGCTCACCACCCTGGCCATGGTGCTCACCGCGACCTGGCTCTTCGTCACCGGCCTCGGAATTCTCCTCACCGGGCTCGCCCCTTCGGGCGAGGAGGTGGCCAGGAGTCTCATCTACCTCGTGGCCGCGGTGGCCTACGGCGGGGTCTGGCTCGCCCTTTCGATCCTCTTTTCCACCCTCTTTAAAAACCCCGCCACCAGCGCCCTGGCCACCATCGCGGTCTGGCTCTTCTTCACCGTGTTCTGGGGCATGATCGCCGGCCTTCTGGCCCCGGCTTTGAGCCCGGTCCGCTACGGTTTCCCCGACGAGGTGCTGCGCCAGGCCCAGGTCGAACTCGCGCTCTCTCGAATCAGCCCGACCACGCTTTACGCCGAGGCGACGCTGGCGATTCTACGCCCCGAGGTCCGGGCCCTCGGGCCCGTCCTCCCGCTCCAGCTCCAGGGTATGGTCCTCGGCACCCCGCTGCCCCTTTCCCAATCGCTCCTCCTCATCTGGCCCCAGTTCTCAGGGCTGATCGCCGCCAGCGTCATCCTGTTCGTCCTGGCCTACGTCATCTTCCAGCGTCAAGAGATCCGGGCATAGGTCCCATCGGCCGAGGCCCCCAGAGGTGGGGGCCTCGGCCGGCCACTTCGGGTTTTCCCCTAAACGCTCAGTCCAGCCACTCGGTCCGGTAGTCCTGGGTAGCCGGGACCATGCAAAGGAACATCGCCGGTTCGTCGCCGATGTTCTCGTACCAGTGCGGCGTTCCCAGAGGGATGAAGACCACATCGCCGGGCCCGACATCGATCACTTTCTCGCCGAGCCCAATGCGGATCGTCCCCTGGAGCACGTACTGCTCGTGTTCGATCTCGGGGTGCAGGTGCTTTGGAATCCTGCCCCCCGGCAAGAGCGTAAAACGGCGCATGAGGAACCGGGGCGCGACATCCGGCCCCACCAAGATCTGGACGTAAGCCCCTTCCGCCCGATCGACCGGAACCCGCCGGACCTTATCGGCGCTCGAAACCCTAGCCTTCACGCATTTCCCCCCATTCCTTTAACAAAGCCACCACCTCAACATCGCTCACCTGAGGAAAGGACGCATAGTAGGTCCCAACCGCCCCAAACCTCTCCGGCGTGCTCAGAACCACGACCTCGGCCATAGCGCTGAGCCGATCGAGACTCTCCCTGGCCCCGACCGGAACCGCCACCACCACCCGGGCCGGCTCCTCGCCCTTCACCGCCGCTAGCGCGGCCTCCATGGTACTCCCGGTGGCCACCCCGTCGTCGGTCAAGACCACCTGCCGGCGGGCCAAGGGAACTTTGGGGCGAACGGCCCGGTAGCGCGCCTTCCGGGCCTCGATCTCCGCGAGTTGCTTGAGCACCGCATCGCGGAGGTAAGCGTCATCGGCATAACGGTAGGCGTAGGGCTGGAGAATCACTTCCCCCGTCTCGGCCACCGCGCCGAGCGCGAACTCCTCGTTGCCGGGCGCGCTGAGTTTGCGGGCCAGGACAACATCCATGGTTCCCCCGAGCTGCCTGGCCAGAACATCGGCGATGACCACGCCGCCGCGTGGGATACCGAGGACCACCGGCGCCACGAGCCCCAGCGGCCGGAGCGCTTGGGCCAGCAAACTGGCCGCGTGCGCGCGATCCTGAAATCGCATGTCGATTCCATTGTAGAACAGCCACCCGCCTGAACCGGTCGGTCTGCACCACCCCCGGCCGCCTGGCCTGGGCTCAGCCGCGAGGCTTGCTCACGCCCCAGGGCCTCCCCTGCGCCCGAACGAGGAGCAGCGTCAGCAAAACGCCCAAAGCCATCGCCTGCCACTCGGCCATCGGCCAAAGGGCCTCGAGTTTCGGATCGTGGACCAAAAGGCGCGCTCCGGCCCACACGATCACCAAGGCGCCGAGGACGTTGAGCCATGGCCACCGATCGAGGACGCCCGCCACCAGACCCGCGCCCAGCATCAGAATGGGGATTGAGAGCGCGAGTCCGAAGGCTAAAAGCCCCAGGTGCCCCTCGCTCGCGGCAGCAACGGCCAGAACGTTGTCGAGCGAGAGCGTGATGTCGGCCAGGATAATGAGCGCTACCGCCTGCCAAAACCCGTTCGCGCTGCGGTCAACCGAACCCCCTTCCTCAGGGCGAAGCAGCTTGGCCGCGATCCAAAAGAGCACCGCCCCGCCGATGGCCCGCAGGTAAGGGACGGTAAGCAGGATCGCGGCCAAAATCGTGAAGGTCACCCGGAGGCCAACAGCCCCCAGCGTGCCCACCAAAATCGCCTGCCGCCGGCGAGGGTTCGGCAACCCGCGAACGGCCATACCAATGACCACCGCATTGTCACCCGAGAGCACCAGGTCGATCAGGACGATGCTCAGCAGGTTCAACCAAAACGTTTCCATCGGCGATGGCTAGCGTTCAAGGACGAAACGGGGTTCACTCTCGTGGAGCCGTACCCGGTGGATGATCCGCTGGTCGTGGTCCTCGTCGGGGTGGGTGGTGGCCACGATGGTGACGTAGTCGCGAATCGGGCTGTGGAGCACTTTGCGCGTCAGGGTTTCCTCCACCTGGAAGATGCCGGCCGAATTGTTCATCAGCACCCGAACCTCGATCGGCACCTCCTTACCCCGGAGAATCATGACCTCGTCCACCGCCAGCGCCGAAATCGAGTGGATGTCGATCGATCCGAGCTGAAAGGCCTTGCGCCCTCTCCCCTTGGTGATGTCGGTCCCATCGGCGACGGCGGTGACGCCAGCCTCGATGGTCAGCGGCTCCGGATCGAGGTCATGGCTGTAGATGGAGTGCAGGATCAACGCCTTGAGCTTCACCCGCTTGTCGAGGTCCTGATAAACCTGCCCCAGCACCCGCTCCAGGATGGGAAGGGCCAGGGTAACCCCGAAGGCCTCGTGGTGGTGGCGGTGGATCTGGTTGCCGAGGTCGTGGAGCATCGTCCCCACCACGGTGACCAAAAAGGCGTCCTCCAGATCACCGGCGCCGCTCTTTTCGGTATCGGTCTTGACCCCGGCCTCGGCCAGGAGACGGAGGATGGCCACCGCCGCCGCACCGGTCAGGATGGCGTGAACCCGGCCGTGATCGTTGTAGCCGAGCTTGTGCATGGTGATGTAGTTGGCCATGTCCCAGCCCGCCCGGGCTTCGGGATCGGCATAGAGCAGTTCGTAAGCCTTGAGGGCCCGGGGGTAGGCGGCGAGGGCACGCCGAATGGCGTGGTCGGCCTCCTGCTGCAACCTGGCTTTCGGACTTGCGACATGGATCACACGATCGCTGGCCACTCATTCCCCCTTGAAGTTGGGCTTGCGCTTTTCAAGAAACGCCTTGGTTCCCTCCTTGAAATCGCCGGTCTGCGTGACCAGGCCAAAGAGGTCCGCCTCGATCTCGAGGGCCTCGGGCAACGGCACGTCGATGCCCCGGAACACGGCCTCCTTGGCCAGGCTCAGGGCGATGGGGCCGTTTTTAGTGATTTCCTTGGCCAAGGCCTTGGCCGCACCGAGGGCGTCCTCATCCACGCGATTGACGAGCCCCAGAGCCAGCGCTTCTTCAGCCGGCACGTGTCGGCCGGTGAGAATGAGGTCCAGAGCCCGACCCACGCCGATCAACCGCGGCAAACGCTGGGTGCCGCCGAAACCCGGGATGAGGCCGAGGCCCACCTCGGGCAAACCAAGCTTGGCCTTGGTGGAGGCCACCCTGAGGTCGCAGGCCAGCGCCAGCTCCAAGCCGCCGCCGAGGGCGTAGCCGTTGATGGCCGCGATCGTGACCTGGGGCATGGAGGCGATGCCGGCGAAAACGTCCTGCCCCAAGAGCGAAAACTCCCGGCCGGCAAAGACATCGGTGATTGTGGCGATTTCGCTAATGTCGGCCCCGGCGACGAAGGCCTTGCCCTCGCCGGTAAAGATGACCGCCTGGACCCCCTCCTGCTCGGCGACGAGCTCAGGGATCTCCGCGAGCTCAAAGAGCACGTCGCGGGAAAGGGCGTTGAGCGCCTCCGGCCGGCGGAAGGTCACCAAGGCCAGCGCCCCCTCGACCTCGAAGGTCAGGTGCTCAAAGTCCATGTGTTCGTGAGTCAGTTCAATGTCCATCGTCTTCCTCCTTCCAACTCGCTGCGGCCTCGAGGGCCACCTTCAACATCCGGTCGATCGCGCCTTTGAGAACCTCGTCGGAAACCAACTCGGGATCGCCCACCGAGTTCGAGACCGCAAGGACGGTGGCGGTGCGAATCCCGCGCATCTTCCCCAGCAAAAACATCGCCGCCGACTCCATCTCAAAGGCCAGTGCGCCAAAGCCGGCCCAGGTGCGGGCGACCTCGGGATCCGAAGCGTAAAAGCCGTCTTCGGTCACGATTAAACCCACGTGCGGCCGCTCTCCCAGGGCACGAGCGGTCTCGACCAGATGCTGCATGAGCGCATAGTCCGGGACCGCGGCATAAGGACGACCGCCGAGATACTGTCGGGTCGTTCCATCGTGGGGCACCGCGCCCTGAGCCACGATAAGATCGCCCGGCCGCACCCCGGGGGCCACCGCACCGGCGGTGCCGATACGCACCACCGCCCGGGCGCCGAGCTCCACCAGCTCCTCGATCACGATGGCCGCCGAGGGCGTACCCATCCCACTCGCCTGAACCGACACCGGCACGCCACGGTAACGACCGGTGTACCCCCATAAACCACGGTGCTCGTTGTACTGCCGGACGTCCTCGAGATAACGCGAAGCCACATACGCCGCCCGGTAGGGGTCTCCGGGGAGCAAAACGAACGGCGCGACGTCTCCTTTTTGGGCGTGCAAATGGATCGGACTCACATCCCCAAGGATACTCCCAAAGTTACGCCCACCCAACCGGGACCAGCCGCCCCGACTGCAAAGCGAACGCCGGGAGGCCGCGGACCAGGTGGGCGTCGTGGGTCGCAACGAAGAGCGCCGCCCCCTCCTCCGCCGCCAGCTCCAGCAAGAGCGCGAGAACCTTGCGGCTGTTGTCTGCATCCAGCGCCCCCGTGGGCTCGTCGGCCAGGATCAGGGACGGGCGGGAATAGAGCGCCCGCGCCACCGCAACCCGCTGCCGCTCGCCTCCGGAAAGCTGCGACGGGCGCCGATCGGCGGCCCCGGAAAGCCCGACCCGCAAAAGCAGCGTCCTCACCCGCCCCCAGTCCACCCGTCCGGCAATGAGCCCCGGTAATGCGACGTTCTCGGCGACCGTGAGCTCGGGAAGCAGGTGGTGACGCTGGAAGACCAGCCCCAAAAACCCCCGACGAAGCCTGGCCAGCTTCTCTTCCGGCAAAGCCGTGATCTCCACCTCGCCCCAGAAGATCCGCCCCCTTTGCGGACGCTCGATGCCGGCCAGCAAATGGATGAGCGTGGTCTTTCCGCTCCCCGAGGGACCGAGCAGCACTTTGGCCTCCCCCGCGAAAAGCTGCAAATCCACCCCGGCGAAAAGGGGCACCCCGGGGTAGGCGAAGCCGAGATCCTCGGCGCGGAGCACCACGCCCCCCATCCTACCCAGGCCGCGGGCCATCCGATAAACTGAGGCCAATGCTGGCGGATACCACAATCCTGCAGCGGTCGCCGCTCTTCGACGGAATGAACACAGAGGCCGTGGAAACCATCCGGCAAGCCCTCCAACCCCGCCGCTATCCTGCTGGGAGCCTGATCTTCGAGAGCGGGGAGATGGGAGAAGCCCTCTACATCGTCGAAAGCGGCAAAGTTAAAATCTTCCGCCAAAGCTTTGGTGGCAAAGCCAAGGTCCTCGCCTACGTCCACGCCGGTGACGTTTTCGGCGAGATGAGCCTGGTCGAGGACCGGCCGCGGAGCGCCACCGCGCTGGCGGTCGCGCCGACCGTGGTCCATGCGCTCTACCGCGACCTCTATCTGCAGCTCATCCGCCGTTTCCCGCACCTGGCCCACAACCTGGCCCGGATCATCGCCGCCCGGTTGCGGGAAATGAACGACGAAGTGGTCATCCTCTCCTTTGAGGAATCGAAAAGCCGCATCGCCTACGCGCTGCTCAAGCTCCAGCGCCACCAGCACGGCCAGACGACCGACCGGGGCTGGGCGATCCCGGTGCCCCACCACGAGGTCGCGAACCTCGCGGGGACGAGCCGGGAAACCGCGACCCGGGTCTTGCACGCGCTGCGGGACATGGGTGCCATCGAAACCCAAAACGGCGAGGTGATCATCCGCGACGCGCTGCTGCTTGAAGAAGTACTCTACGGCCTGAGATGATTCGCATCGCACCCTCAATCCTCTCCGCGGACTTTGCGAATTTGGGCCAGGCGGTCGCCGAAGCTGAGGCTGCAGGAGCCGATTGGATCCACGTCGATGTCATGGATGGCCGTTTCGTCCCCAACCTCAGCCTGGGGCTGGTCGTGGTCGAGGCCCTGCGTCGGAGCACCAAGCTCCCCCTCGACGTCCACCTGATGATCGTCGAGCCGGAGAAACTCGCATCGCGATTCATCGAAGCCGGGGCCGACCGGGTAACCTTCCACCTCGAGGCCACGCCCCATCCCCACCGCCTGCTGCAGGAGATTCGCGCCCAAAACGCCAAGGCCGGCATCGCCATCAACCCCGGCACCCCCGTGGCCCTCCTTGATCCGCTTTGGGGAGAACTCGACCAGGTGCTCATCATGAGCGTGAACCCGGGCTTTGCTGGCCAGCGCTTCATTCCGGCGACGCTCAAAAAGCTCGAGGCCGCCCGCCAGGCCCGCGACAGCGAAAACCCCGAGGCCCTGATCGTCGTCGACGGGGGGATTGGGCCAGCGAATGCCGCCTCCGCGGTCCAGGCCGGCGCCGACGTGCTGGTCGCCGCTTCCAGCATCTATAACGATCGGGCCAGCGTCAAAGAAAACCTGGAGGCTTTGCGCCGTGCCGCCGGTGCTCCGGTTTGAACCCATCCCCCACGAGGGGCTCGAGTTCGCCGACACGGTGCTGGTGGTCGACGTTATCCGGGCCACCACCACCGCGGTGGCCTTCCTGGAGGCAGGCGCGAACGAGCTGTGGTTCGCCCCCAACCACGACCTGGCCCTGGCCCTCAAAGCGGATGGCTTCGTGGTGGCCGGAGAGACGCGCGGGGCAAAGCCGGCTGGATTCGACCTCGGCAACAGCCCCCTCGAGGCCCTCCGGGCCAACGTGAAGGGCAAGCGTGTGGTCATGAGCACCACCAACGGCACCCGGGCCGCCTCGCTCGCCGCGCGCTCCGCCCGGCGGCTCGCGCTGGCCTCGCTTTGGAACCTGGATGCCGCCGCCCGCTGGGCCCATAGCGCGGCCCGGAGCGAAATCGCGGTGCTCGCGTCGGGTAAGGAAGGCCGTTTCGGCCTCGACGACACCTTCGTTGCCGGCGCTCTGTTCGCACGCCTTTCGGGCGAGCCCGACGACGGCGCCAGGGCGGCGCGTCTCATCTTCCAGGCCTTCGAAATCCCGGCCGATCCGCTCCGGCTTGCCGCGGCCGGTCGGGCCCTCGAGGCCATCGGGCTCGGCCAGGATGTGGCGGCGGCGGCCAAAACCAACCGGAGCCAAACCGTCCCCCTTCTCGCAGGATCGGAAGGCCCTTACCTCGTCTTCAGGCGTACCTCGCTTTGAGGGCCAGCGCCCGCTGGCTCAGATCGGGCAGGGCAGAAAGCCTCACGCCCGGGTCAAACCCCCGGTCCACGAGATGGGGCAGGACCAGCTCGGTGGGTAAGTTTCCAACCAGGTCGTCCCCGGCAAAAGGACACCCGCCGACGCCGCCGAGCGCCCCTTCCAGCCAGCGGATGCCGGCGTCGATGACCGCATCGACCTTGGCGTTCACTTCACCGGGATCCGGCCGGCTGTGGAGGTGCGCGCCCAGGCCATCGGAGCCAAAGGCCTCGACCAGCCGCGAGAGCACGCGGTAGATGCGTTCTGGACTCGCGACCCCATAGGTATCGGCGATCGCAATCTCCCGTACCCCGGTCTCGCGAAGACGCCCGACGAAGCTCACCACCATCGCTTCATCCCAGGCATCGCCGTAAGGGTTGCCAAACCCCATGGAAAGGTAGACCACCAGGTCGAGCTTCCCCTGCGCCGAACGAACCATCTCCTCAACCAGGGGCCACGACGCCTTGATGGTGCGGTTGGTGTTCTTTTTCTGGAAGGTCTCGCTGATGGAAAAGGGGTAGCCCACCGCGGTCAGGTTTGCGGCCGAGAGCGCCCGGAGGAACCCTTTCTCGTTGGCAACGATCGCCAGGTAGGTCCTGCCCCGGGGCGGCGGTAAGGCTTTGAGAAACTCGGCCGCGTCCTTCATCTGGGGCACCCAGCGCGGCGAAACGAAGCTGGTGAGGTCGAGGTGGGAAAACCCCGCCTCAATCAGATCGCTCACGAAACCGACCTTTTCCTCGGTAGGGATGAAACGAGAAAAACCCTGCCACGCGTCGCGGGGGCACTCAACGTAGCGAACCGGCAACCCCTGGAAACCGAGCGTCATCGACCCCTCCTAGACCTGAAAGACGCCAATTTTAAAGTCGGGCCGTTCCGGGTTCAGCGCGGCGAGCGAGAGACTGCGGATGAGCCACTCGCGGGTCTCGTGGGGAAAGATCACCTCGTCGATCCACAAACGGGCGGCTGCGTAGCGAATGTCGAGCTGGGCGTCGTAGCTTTGCTTCACCTTCTCGTAGAGGTCCTCGAGTACCTGGGCATCCACCTCGTGCCCTTTGGCCTTGAGGGCCCGCACTTGAATATCGAGCAGGGTCTTGGCGGCCTGTGCTCCGCCCATGACCGCGTATTTCGCGCTCGGCCAGGCGAAGATGAAGCGAGGGGCGTAAGCCTTGCCCGCCATGGCGTAGTTGCCAGCCCCGAAAGAGCCGCCAAGGATCACCGTGATCTTCGGCACCACCGAGTTGGAGACCGCGTTCACCAGCTTGGCCCCCCGGCGAATGATCCCCGCCTGCTCGGCGTCCTTCCCCACCATGAAGCCGGTCACATCCTGGAGGAAAAGCAAGGGCACGAACATCTGGTTGGCCTCGAGGATGAACCGGGCCGCTTTGTCGGCGGCCTCTGGGTAGATCACCCCGCCGACTTCGATGCGTTCGCGCTTTTTGATGATCAGTCGCTGGTTGGCCACGATCGCCACTGGGTAGCCGCCGATGCGGGCATATCCGGTGACAATCGTCTCCCCCCAACCCGGGCGGTACTCGAGGAAACGCGATCCGTCCACCAGGCGTGCGATGACCTCGCGGACATCGTAGGGGCGGCTGCCATCTGGGCTGACAAGCCCGTAGAGGTCTTCCGCGTCGTAAGCGGGGGGTTCGGCTTCGGTGCGATGGCGTGCCCAGGGCGCCAGGTCACCCTCGGCATAGTGCGCTGCCACTTCCCGAACCCGCCTCAAGGCCGCCGCGTCGTCGGGTTCGTAGAAATCGACCGTGCCCGAAACCTCGGCGTGCATGCGGGCCCCGCCCAGCTCGTCCGAAGAAACCGCCTGACCGATCGCCGCCTTCACCAGCGCCGGACCGGCCAGGTAGAGACCCGACCCCTCGGTCATGATGAGCACGTCGGTCATGACCGGCAGATAGGCGCCGCCGGCGACGCAGTTGCCCATGATGGCGCTGATCTGCGGTAGGCCCAGGGCGCTCATGCGGGCGTTCAGGTAAAAAATGCGCCCGAAATCGTCCTGGTCGGGAAACACCTCGTCCTGAAGGGGCAGGAAAACCCCGGCCGAGTCGACCAGGTAGATCACCGGGATCCGGTTTTCCAGCGCGATCGTTTGGGCCCGGATCACCTTCTTGGCGGTGATCGGGAAGAAGGCTCCGGCCTTCACGGTGGCGTCGTTGGCAATGATCATCCAGGGCCTTCCCGCCACCTGGCCCACGCCAGCAACCACGCCCCCAGATGGCGCGCCGCCCCAGTCCTCGTACATGCCATAGCCGGCCAGGGTCATGAGCTCGTCGAAGCGCGTACCGGGATCGACCAGCATTGCGATGCGCTCCCTGGCGGTGAGACGGCCCTTTTCGTGCTGGCGCGAGATGGCCTTGGCCCCGCCACCCTGGCGTACCCGCTCAAGCGACTCGCGAAAAGCCGTAATCATCGCCACCCAGTCGCTCTTGTTCTGATTGAAGGTGGGCGAAGCCCGTTCTGCCTCGTTCACACGTGTGCGCAACATCTCGGCTCCCTTGGCCTCCAGTCTACCGAAAAACCGACTGCCGGAGAAAAACCGTAACGCCGTAGAATGAACCGCCGGGGCATGGGGCCTAAGCCGTGGCCCTCTTGGACGTCAACCGGTCTGATCACGGGGGATAACCATGAAAGTCACGATGATCGTCGAGTGGCCCAAAGGTACGCGCGTTCGCTGGGAGTGGAACGGCCAGATGTTTGTGCAAAAACGCGAAGACGCGCCGGCGCCGGTCAACTACGGCTTCATTCCCAACACGCATAACCCCTCGGATGGCTCGGAGGTCGACGCGGTCTTGCTCGGCCTGCCCCGGCCCGCTGGGCAACGGCTCGAGGCCGAAATCGTGGGCATGATCCGTCTGGCCGACGGCGACCACAAGCTCATCCTCACGCCACCGGGTACCCGGCCCAACAAAGCCGAGATCACCGCAACCCTGGCCTGGTTCCCCGCCGCCCGGAAGCCCGAGGTGGTCGGGAAGGAAGAGGCTCTGAACTGGCTTTCAGCCCACATCAGGTAAACTCGCCTTTGGAGGCAAACCATGCGCAAAACCGCAGAAGTTCCGCTGGGAACGCCAGCGCCAGATTTTGACCTCGAGGACGTCCGCACCCACCAACGGGTCCGAAAGGGCGACTTTGCTGGCAAACCGTTGCTGGTGATCTTCATGTGCAACCACTGCCCTTACGTCAAGCACGTCGAGGAAAAGCTCACCGAGGTCGCGAACGCCTATTTGGAAAAAGGGGTGGCGGTGGTGGCGATCAGCGCCAACGACCCCGAGACCCACCCCGACGATGCCCCCGAGCGGCTGGCCGAACAAGCCGAGCGCCTTGGAATGCGCTTTCCCTACCTCTTCGACGCCGAGGGGGAGGTGGCCAAGGCCTACCGGGCCGTGACCACGCCAGACATCTACCTTTTTGACCGGGACCACAAGCTCTACTACCGTGGCCGGTTCGACGCCGCCCGCCCCAAGCAACCGACCCCCGTCACCGGCGAAGATTTGATCCGGGCCCTCAACGCTCTCCTTGCCGGCGAGGCCCCGCCCGATCCCCAATACCCCAGCGTGGGGTGCACGATCAAGTGGAAGCCGGGCCGCGCTCCGGATTACGCCAGCTAGGTAAACCACCGCCGGTTTCGAAGCTTGCCGATACGCGATCGGCGTCGGTCTTTTCCGTGGTCCGGGCCGCAGCCAAGCCCCGGCAAGGTGCTTAAACCCGCTTCAGGCCGCGCCGACGCCGGTTCGCTTCCCGGTCGACGAGCTCATTCTCCCGGTGGCCGGCGTGGCCCTTTTGCCAGTGCCACACCACCCGGTGGCGCCGGACTTCTTTTAAAAGTGCCTCCCAGAGGTCTCGATTTTTCACCGGGGTTTTCGCCGCACTCCTCCAGCCGTTCCTTTGCCACTTCTCCAGCCAGCCATCGGTAAAGGCTTTTTTAAGGTACTGGGAGTCGGTGTAGAGGTGAACCTCGCAGGGGCGCTTGAGGGCCCTGAGTGCCTCGACCGCGGCGGTGAGTTCCATGCGGTTGTTGGTGGTATTGGGCTCGGCGCCCGAGATCAGCTTCTCGTGATCACCATAACGAAGCAGCGCCGCCCAACCGCCCCGGCCTTGGCCGTCGGCGGAGCCATCGGTGAAGACCTCAACCCTGCAACGCACCGCCGTATTCTAAGACGCCCGCTATCGCTGCCAAAGCCCATCGCGGGAGAGATCTCCATCAGCCCGAATCAAGCCGCGAAAGAAGTCAAGGCCATGGTTGCCAAAAATCGCGGTGGATTTTGCCTTTTTCCCATACCAAACTCAGCTTGCCCTAAGGCACTTTGTCATTCCCACTCGATCGTCCCCGGCGGCTTCGAGGTGAGGTCGTAGACCACCCGGCCGATCTGGGGGACCCGGCGCGGGATCTGGCGGGCGACCTCGTCGAGAAAGTCGTGGGGCAGGCGGGCCCAGTCGGCGGTCATGCCGTCGACGCTGGTCACCGCCCGGAGCACCAGGGTGTAGCCGTAGCGCCGCTCGTCACCGGTCACCCCCACCGAACGCACCGGCAAAAGCACCGCCAGCGCCTGCCACACCTCGTCGTAGAGGCCATGGTCCTTCAAAAGCGAGACGAAGAGGTCGTCGGCCCGGCGCAGCACCTCGAGCTTTTCCTCGCTAACCTCGCCGAGGACGCGGATCGCGAGCCCGGGACCGGGAAAGGGATGACGAAGACGGATGGTGTCGGGAAGGCCAAGGAGCAGGGCAATCTCGCGAACCTCGTCCTTAAAGAGGTAGCGGAAGGGCTCAAGCAGCTCGAAGCCGAGTTCTTCGGGGAGGCCGCCGACGTTGTGGTGGCTCTTGATCTTGGCAGCGCCATAGCCACCAGCGCTCTCGATCACGTCGGGATAGAGCGTGCCCTGGGCCAGGAAGCGGAACGGACCCTCCTCGCCTGCAACCGCTTTGAAAACCTCGATGAAGGTATGGCCGATGATGCGGCGTTTTTCCTCGGGGTCGAGGACGCCCTTGAGCGCCGAGAGGAAGCGGTCCCTGGCATCGACCACCCGGAGTCGCACACCGAGGGGGCGAAGGGCACGCTCGACCTCGTCGCGCTCACCCAGGCGCAACAGCCCGTGATCCACGAACACCGCGAGGTGGTCGACGCCCGCCCGGGCGAGGAGCAAGGCCAAAGTCGAAGAGTCAACCCCACCTGAAACCGCGAGCAGAACGCGGTCCTTCCCGACTCGCTCGCGGACCTCGGTGAGCATGGCCTCGAGGACCGAGCCCGGCGTCCACTCGCGGGAAACGCCGGCCAGTGCGAGGAAGTTTTCCAAAATCTCCAGGCCCTTGGGGGTATGGCTCACCTCGGGGTGGAACTGTACGCCGAAAAACTTCCCCTCCCCGTCCTGAATTGCGGCCACCGGGTTCTCATCGGTCTCGGCGATGACCCGCCAGCCCTCGGGCAAACGGAGCACGGCGTCGGCGTGGCTCATCCAGACCTGGACCTCTCCCGAAAGCCCGGAAAACAGCGGCCCCTCGAAGCGAAGAAGGCTGGCCTTTCCGTATTCAGCGCGACCGGCGCGTTTGACCTCGCCCCCGAAGTGCTGGGCCATGTACTGCATCCCGTAGCAGATGCCGAGGACGGGTACGCCAAGGGAGAAAACGCCGGGGTCAGGTCTCGGGGCATCGGGATCGAAGACCGAAGAGGGGCCACCCGAGAGCACGATGGCCTCCGGCCTTTGCGCTTTCATCTCGTCCAGGGGTGCTGAGCCCGGCAAGATCACCGAGTAAGCCCTGAGCTCGCGCAAGCGGCGGGCGATGAGCCGGGTGTACTGGGAACCAAAATCCAAAACGACGACGGCCATACCAGGAGTTTACTGGCCGCCGAGACGAATCACGACCGATCCCCCCAAAACCGGGACCTCCAGGTCAAAATTCTGGGGTTTGTATCCTTCGGCCCGCACCTCGAGGCGGTAGGTCCCCTGTTCGTCGAACCGCACGCTGCCCGGCACCTCGGCCAGAAAGCCCGGGGCCAGGTTCGATCCCTCCGGGGCCAGCTGCAAGTAGATCTCGGCTTGGGCCTCGGGCGGTTCGACCACGAAACGAACCACCTGACCGGAAAAGCCCGGGCGACGGGACTGGTACCAAAACGCACCGCCTGCGAGCAGGGCCAAAACGAGCAGCCAGACCAAAAGCCGCCGCCGGCTGCTCCGGCGAGGCTCAGGCGAGGCGCCAGGGTCCACCCGAAGCGCCTCCGGTGGGTCTTCGCCGGGGAGCAATGGCGGCGCGCTCCCGTCCTTCTTGCGGACGCGAACGATGCCCTCGCCCGTCGAAACCGGTGGTGCCGGGGGCGGGGTCTGGGCTTTTCCCACCCCGGCGGGCTCGGGCGCCTCCGTTTCCTCCTTAGGGGGCGCTTTGGGCTTAACCGAAACCGACGGTTGGGGCTTCGGTAGGATATCGTCGGGCTTTGGCTCGGGCGGTTCGAGCTCGCCCTTTAAGAACGCCTCGAAGGCCATGGGATCGGCCAGCGCATTCATGGCCCCGCTGTAGTTCAAACGGCCCTCGGCCAGTGCCTCAAAAATCGGCGCCAGCCGCCAGCCAGCCCAGGCCTCCCCCGCGAGTTCCTTTAAAACCGCGCCCAGCCCTGCCGCATCCGGGATCTTCTCCTCCCAAGGAACGGCAACGCCACTCACCCAGATCATCTCACCCCGTACCCAAAGGTCGCCGAGGGAGAGATGGCCGTGTGCGAAACCCTGCTCGTCCAAAGCAGAGAGTGTGGCCAGCAAGCGCCGGGCCCAGGCCGTGAGCCGCTCGAGGTCGGCCTCTCCCCGGTAGCGCACCGCAGGGGCGGCCCCGAAAGGCACCTCGACCACCCAGGCATCGCCAACCCGCCCCCGATAAGAGAGAACGCCCTCGAGGGCGAGGGCGGGAGGGTCCGTCTGCAACGGGCGGTAAAGGACGACGACCCCGCCCGTCAGCGGGTCGAGGCCCTCGAGGACCTCGATAGCGCCCTCGCGACGCAACCGACCCTTCACCAAATAGGGTCCCTGGCGTTGCACGATTCGATTATACGCGCCATGCTGAGAAAAAACTTCGTTGACACCTCATTTTGCCGCTACGTATAATCTTTTAACGATGGTTGTTGCTGCCCTCTAGAGACGATGCCGCCCGACCGGGGCGGTGTTTTCGACTGGGCGGAGGGAAAGGAGCGGGTATGGAGTACAAAGTCACTCTCTCAACCGAAGAGATCATCCGGGGCTTAAAGCACTACCGCCGGATTGCCAAACAAGACGTTCTGCGCGCGCCAGAAACCCCGAATCCAGAAGTTTTTCGCAAACACGCCGAGGCGAGGCGGGAAGTCTACGCCCAACTCGCCGAGGTCGCCGAAGGCAAGGGGCCGGATGCGGTGGTGGCGTTCGCCCTCGAGCTCTACCGCTCGCTCCCCTTCGTCACCGGAACCGCCGAGGACGCGTATCCGGAGATCAAGGGCAAGGAAAACGCGTTGGAAAACTTCTTCCTCATGATCGGCCTCGACCCCAAGGTACGCCGGGAAGCCCGTAAAGCCCGCCAGCCCATCGAGTGAGTCACGAGATGTCCGCGCTCGAAGATCTCAAACGTCAGGCCCTTCTCTGCACCGGCTGCCGTCTGGTTGAGGGGCGAACGCAGGTGGTCTTTGGCGAAGGCCACCCTGATGCGCGGCTGATGTTCGTCGGCGAGGGCCCCGGCGCCGACGAAGACCGTTTGGGCCGGCCTTTCGTTGGCAAGGCCGGGCAGCTTTTGGACCGGATCCTCGAGGCCGCAGGAATCCCCCGCGAGAGCGTGTACATCACCAACGTCGTCAAGTGCCGCCCGCCGAACAACCGCGCTCCGCTCCCCGACGAGGCGAAGCTGTGCACGTCGCTGTGGCTCAGCCGGGAGGTGGAGTTGGTGCGTCCGCAAATCATCATCCCTCTGGGCTCGGTGGCGACCCAGTACTTTTTGGGCCAGAAGGTCTCCATCACCAAGGTGCGGGGTCAGTGGTTCGAGTGGCACGGGGTCAAGGTCTTCCCCATGTTCCACCCCGCCTACCTGCTCCGAAACCCTTCCCGCGCCCCCGGATCCCCCAAAGCGCTGACCTGGCGCGACATCCGCGAAGTCAAAGCCACCCTCGATCAGCTCGGCGCTAAGCCCGACCGGGCGATCAAAACCGCGGCCCAGGATCCCCTCTTCTAGGTTGCCATGGCCGCTCGTTCCTTGAAGATCGCGCTACTCCTGGCCGCCAACGTGGCCGTGGCCTGGGCGCTCTGGTCGAATCGCAGCGGTTATACCCTGCTCCCAAACCTCACCGCGGCCACCCTCGTGGCCGCGGTCGTCTTGATGTTTTTGAAAACGCGACGGTGAACCCGGGACCTCAGTGCTTGAAGTGGCGAACCCCGGTGAAGATCATCGCGATGCCCAGTTCGTCGGCAGCGGCGATGGAATCGGCATCCCGCTTCGAACCCCCGGGCTGTACGATGGCCGAAATACCAAACTGCCCGGCAAGGCGGACGACGTCGTCGAAGGGGAAAAAGGCGTCCGAGGCCAGCACGGCCCCGCGCGCGCCTTCGCCCGCCTGGTTGAGCGCGATGCGGGCGGCCTCGATGCGGCTGGTCTGCCCCTGACCAATCCCCAGCGTCTGCCCGGCCTTGGCCACGACGATGGCGTTGGAACGAGCATGCTTGACCACGGCCATCGCGAGCCGAAGCGCCTCGGTCTCCTCGGGGCTCGGTGCTCGCTTGGTGACCACCCGGACCTCGTTCCATATCCCCTCGTCGGGGGTCTGAAGGAGCATGCCGCCGGTGATCCGCTGGAAGTGGAGGGGTAGACGCTGGGCCTCGGGCACCTGGATGAGCCTGAGGTTCTTTTTCTTGGCGAAACGGGCCAGGGCCTCCTCGCTGTACCCGGGCGCCACGATGACCTCCAAAAAAAGCCCGCCGATGGCTTTGGCCACCCGGGCATCCACCGGACGGTTGAAGGCAACGATGCCCCCGAAAATGCTGACCGGGTCGGCGGCGTACGCCCGGGCGTAGGCCTCGGCCAGATCGGCCCCGACACCGACGCCGCAGGGCATCTGGTGTTTGAGTGCGACCGCGGCTGGTTGATCGAACTCGCGCACCAAACGCCAGGCCGCTTCGGCGTCGGCGTAGTTGTTGTAGCTCATGGCCTTGCCCTGGAGCACCTCCGCCTCGATCAGCCCCCCGCCTTCACCACGAACCCGGTAGAGTGCGGCCTCCTGGTGCGGGTTTTCGCCGTAACGGAGCGGCCGGATCCGGTCGAGGACCACGATCTTCCTCTCCGGGAAAGGGCCGCTGGCGTTCAGCCATTCGGCGATCGCCGCGTCGTAAGCGGCGGTGTGGGCGAAGGCTTTCCAGGCAAAGCGCCGCCGGAAATCGAGGTCGACCCGGCCATCCCGGTAGCGCGCCACCACCTCGTCATAGTCATCGGGATCCACGACCACCAAGACCCGCGGGTAGTTCTTGGCCGCGGCCCGAACGAGGGCCGGCCCCCCGATATCGATCTGCTCAAGGACCTCGGCCTCGGGCAAATCCCTGGCGAGTGCGTCCTCGAAAGGATAGAGGTTGACCACCACCAAATCAAAAACCGGGAGGTCCATGGCCTGGAGCTCGCCGAGCTGGTCTTCGCGAGCCAGGATCCCGGCGTGCACCCGGGGGTGCAGGGTCTTGACGCGCCCCGAGAGGATCTCCGGGAACCCGGTCAGCTCCGAAACCTCCCGAACGCGCACCCCCGCCTCCCGCAGCACCCGGGCGGTATTGCCGCTGGCCACGAGCTCAAACCCCATGCCCTCGAGGGAGCGGGCAAAAGACGCCAGCCCCCGCTTGTCAGAAACCGAAATAAGCGCCCGCACGGGGTGATTATAATCGCGTTCATGGAACTCACGTTCTGGGCCAAGACCAGCGGCACCTGGATCAACGCGCTGGCCGTTTTGGTCGGCACGACGCTGGGCGTTCTGCTTCGGGGGCGTCTCCCGCTCCAGATCCAGCGCACCGTGGTGCAGGGCGTCGGTCTAACCACCATCGTCATCGGTGTGTTCATGGCCCAGAACGTGTCGAAGGGCGGCGCCGGAAAGATCGACGGAGTCATCCTCGCGCTCTTGGCCATGGCCATCGGTGGCGGTCTTGGAGAAGCCCTGGGGATCGAGTCCTGGCTCGAGCGCTTCGGTGAAGGGCTCAGGCGCCAGGTCCGGGGCGGGGGAAGCTTTACCGAAGGGTTCGTGAGCGCCAGCATCCTCTTTTGCGTCGGCCCCATGACGCTGATCGGGGCCATGAACAACGGGTTGCTGGGCGACCCCTCGCTCCTGCTCGTCAAAGCCGCCCTCGATGGCATCTCCTCGATCGCCCTGGCGGCGAGTTTTGGCCTCGGGGTCGGGGGAAGCGTTCTGGTGATTCTCGGCTACCAACTCGGACTGTCGCTGCTCGCCGGGGCGCTCGCCGCCTGGCTTCCCGACCCCGCGAGCGATCCCAGAGTCTTGCTGGCGACCGGCGTCGGCGGGTTGATGGTCATCGGGGTCGGATTGAACCTCCTCGAGGCCACCCGGATCCGGGTGGCCGCTTTCCTCCCCAGCCTCTTCCTCGCCCCCGGGCTCTGGGCCCTGGCCAGCTTGTTAAGCTGAGGGCGATGAAGGTGACGCCAGAACTCCTCCAACACCTCGAGGCCCTCGCCCGGATCCACCTCGACGATGGCGAACGGGCGCGCATGCAGCGGGACCTTGAGCAGATCCTCGAGCACTTCGAGGCGCTCCGGGCCCTGGATCTGGATGACGAAGAGGAAATGGTCCGCCCCATCGCGCTCGTAAACCGGCTCCGGGACGACGCGCCCGAAGCCGGGCTCGAAACGGAAAGTGCGCTTTCGGTTGCCACCCAACGCGACAACGGGTTCTTTAAAGTTCCCCGGTCCATCGAGTAAAGGAGCGTCATGCTTGATCTCAAGCTGATCCGAGACGACCCCGAACGCGTCAAGGAAGGCGCGCGTAAAAAGCAGATGCCAGAGGCCGCGGCCCTGGTCGACGAACTTTTAGAAACCGACCGCGCCTACCGGGAACGGCTGGCCACCCTCGAGGCCCTGCGCGCCGAGCAAAAGAAGTACTCCCGCGCCATCGGGGAACACAAGCGGCGGGGGGAAGATGCCCGGGACCTGATCGCCGAAGCCGAAGCCATCAAGGTCAAAATCGAGGCCCTCGAGGCCGAGGCCCGGTCGCTGCGCGAGCGAGTGGAAACGCTGCTGGCGGAAATCCCGAACCTCCCCCACCCCTCGGTTCCCGAAGGCACGGGGCCTGAAGACAACGTCGTGGTCAAAACCTGGGGCCAGCCCCCAGACTTCACCTTTGCCCCCCGGCCCCACTGGGAGATCGCCGAAACGCTGGGCATCGTCGACTTCGAACGCGGAGCCAAGATCTCGGGATCCGGCTTCCCGGTGTTCATCGGCGACGGCGCGCGGCTCGTCCGGGCGCTTGAGAACTTCTTCCTCGACCACCACGTCGCCCGGGGCTTCACCGAGGTCCGGCCGCCCCTGCTCGTGCGACCCGAGGCCGCGTTCGGCACCGGCCAGCTTCCGGACAAAGAGGGTCTGATGTACGAGGTTTCCGGCGGGTACTACCTCATCCCCACCTCGGAAGTTCCGGTGACCAACCTGCACGCCGGAGAAATCCTGAGCGCTGACGAACTGCCAAAGCGTTACACCGCTTACACCCCGAACTTTCGCGTCGAGGCCGGGAGCTACGGCAAGGACGTCAGGGGGCTCAACCGCCTCCACCAATTTGACAAGGTGGAGATGGTGGTGATCACCAAGCCCGAGACGTCGTACGAGTGGCTTGAGCGCCTCACCGCCGAGGCGGAAACGCTCCTCGAAGCCCTCGAACTCCCCTATCGCCGCCTCCTCATGTGCACCGGCGACATGGGCTTTACCCAGGCCAAGAAGTACGACCTCGAGGTCTACGCGCCGGGTCAGGACAGGTGGCTTGAGGTGAGCTCAGTCTCGAACCTCGAGGATTACCAGGCCCGGCGCATGCGGCTCCGCTACCGGGAAAAGGGTCAAAAACCCGCTTACCCCCACACCCTGAACGGCTCCGGCCTGGCCTTTCCCCGGGTCATCGCCGCGCTGCTCGAAATTCACCAGCAAGCGGACGGCACGGTCAGGCTACCCGAGGCCTTGGCCGAATACATGGGGAAAGATCGGCTCGTTCCCCGTTAATCGCGCTTTGCGCGTTTTTGAACATACCCGCGAGCGATCGGCAGCCACTCGCAGTTTCCGGAGCCCGCCGTGGCAAACGCCACGGCGGGTTGCCGAAAGCAATTCCGCCCGCCATTTTGGGCGGGCGCTTTTTTGGGCTCAGTTCCGGAAAACCACCTCTTCCCGGCGAAAGCTCAAGTAGGCGAGAAAGAGCGCCACCATCGCGTAGAGTGCCGACGAACCCCAGGTCACAAGGTAACCCAGAAAATCGGCCTTCGCCCGCAACACCTGGTCGATGAAAAAGAAGGGCCCCACCACCGGGACGGCCAAAAGCCCCGGCCCCACCTCAACGAACCCGGACACGAAACCGAGCATCGCCGCCGGCAGCACCAACAGGAGATACAACACCGACATGTAACCCTGGGCTTCTTTGTAGCTGCGGGCGAAGATGCCGAACATGAGCTGCAGGCTCACGGCAAAAGCGGCAAAGAGCACACCGGTCACCAAGAGCGCGAGCAACATGCCCGGGGTCAGCGAGAGGGAAAACCCCGCGGCCTGAAGCCCCTCGGAGTCCAGACCGGCGGCCACGCGAGCGCCGAGAATCAGCCCCGCCACCCCACTCACCGTCGACATCACCGCCGCCACCAAAGCGGCGAACATCTTGCCGAACAACACCGCGGGCAGTCCCACCGGGGTGACCAGGAGCGCCTCGAGGGTCCCCTTTTCCTTCTCCCCGGCCGTCACGTCGAGGACCACCGGCAGGGAGCCGTTCATCACGAAGATCAGCAGGAACATCGGCACCAAGAAGGCCAGAAAGCCGACTCCCTTGGCGCTCGGCGGCGAGACGTCCTCGACCGAAATGGAAAAGGGTTCCAAAACGCTGGGGTCGAGCCCGGCCCGGCGCAGCGTCCCCGCCACCTCCTCTCGTTTGACGGCCTCGAGGACCTGACGCACTTTCTCCACCACGACCTGGGCCTTCAACCCATCCTGACTCACCCTCGCGTACACCCGGTACGATCCGGAGACGAAAGCCAGCCCGGCATCCGCCCGCCCCTCGCGAACCGCGGCGGCGGGGTCGGACTCGGTGACCAGCTGAAGTCGGGCGGCAGCGAGCGCGCGCGTCACCGCCTCTGGCAGACCCGCCACCGCGATCTTCTGGACTTTTTGGACCGCGCCCTGACTCAGCTGCTCAACCAGGAGGGTGGGGGCGAACATGAAGAGCGGCATCAGCAGCACCGGCAAAAGGACCTGGTTGAAAAGCGCCCGACGGTCCCGGAAGAAGGTGGCGAGCTCCTTTTTGGCAATCACCCACCAGGCGCTCACGCCTCCACCCCCCCAACCGCACGGATGAAGGCGTGCTCGAGGGTGGGGGCAGAAAACCTCGTTTTGGCCTCATCGACGCCTCCCACATAAACCAACCGACCCCGATGCAAAAACCCCACCCGATCGGCGACCTCCTCGGCTTCGGGTAAAACGTGGGTCGAATAGAGCACCGCCCGGCCATCGCGCTTTAACGTCTCCAGGTGATCGAGCAGAGCCCGGCGGGCAAAGACGTCGAGCGCCTGCGTGGGTTCGTCGAGCAAAAGAACGCGGGGCCGGTGCAGGAACACGCGGGCCACGAGCACCTTTTGCTTCATTCCGCTCGACATCGCCTCCACCCGGGTCACCAACGCCTTTCCCAGGGCAAAGATCCTATCGAGCTCATCGATCCTCCGGCGAAGCGCCGCACCAGAAAGGCCGTAGAGCCGACCGAAATACGAAAGGACCTCTTCACCCGTCAGTCGCTCGTAAAGCCCCATGCCGCCGCTCACGTAACCCAAGCGCCGCCGGGCCACCATCGGTTCGCGGACCGGGTCGGCGCCGGCCACCCGAACGTGTCCCTGACTCGGTTTGATGAGCCCGGCCAGGATCCGGAGGGTGGTCGTCTTGCCGGCGCCGTTCGGCCCGAGCAACGCGAACACCTCCCCCGGGGCCACCGAAAAGTCAATGCCCGAAAGGGCCAGCGTTTTCCGGTAGCGCTTGGTCAGGCCCCGGACCTCGATCCCGGTTTCCACGGACTCACCTCCCGGGCCTTACCCCTCTTGGCGGGGGATGAATCCGCGCTGGGAAAGCGCCTCCTGCCAGAACTCGGGGTCGAAGCCCGCGAGGTAATGCCCGGCGTCCAAAACCACAATGGGGCGGATGAGGACCCCGGCATCTTCGCGAACGGCCCGAAGCCATGCCTCCATCGAGGCCGACTTCAGTTCCTTAAAACGCGGATGCCGCCGCCGGAGCGCGTTGGCCCCGTATTCCTCGAAGATCCGCCGCACGACGTCCTCGGGGGGCAAGCGCTTGGTGTAATCGATGAACTCGAAAGGAACCCCTTTTTCTTGAAGCCAGTTGGCGGCTTTCTGACAGGTTCTACACCCTTTCTTGCAATAAAACGCGAGTGGTTCCATCGTCCCTCCTCAAAACCCGCACACGAAGCGCCCCGGTCACCCCGTCGGCCGGCCTTCCGCTTGCCAACGCCCGCGGCTCAATCCGCCTTGGCCGTTTCGTGATCAAAGACCAGCCGCGCCGCCTCAAGCACCTCGAGCAGCGCCTCGGCATCCGAGAGCAATTCGGCTGGAACTACAACCCCCGGAACCGCCTCCGGGGCACCGTTCACGTGGATCTCGAAATACGAGCCCCTGGGCACCAGACGTACCTCTTGCAGGTTTTGTGCACGCAGCCAGGCCAAAAGACGGTTGCCAACCTCGTCGGCAAACCCGGCCACACCCTCCGCACTGACACGATAGCCACCCATGGCACACCCCCCTAATCCCGAAGATTGAGCTCCTCGTAGTAAATCATAATCGCTTCCTGGAGGCCCTCCAAGAGGTTTCGGGGGTCGCCGAGATCGCTTGCATGCAGATAAACGCCAGGCACCGGACCTTCGGCGGCGTTAAAGCGGATCGTGTAGACCGGCCCCATGGCCTCGAACCATACCTCACCGACGCCTTCCTCCTGCATCCACGAGCGAACCGCTTCCCATACAGCCACGGTCAGGCCCACGGGCCTGGTTCCAAAGAGATCGACTTTGATCCGCTTCAAGGGCGAAGTTCCTCCACCCCACCGGGACCGGCCACGTAAGCGAGGTCGGCCATGTTGACGAAAAGGCCCACCTCGACCACGCCGGGGATCGACTTGAGCAGGGCCTCGAGCCCCGAGGGATCGCCGATGGGGCCGAAGTCGGTGTCGAGGATGTAGTGGCCGTGATCGGTCTTAAACGGCGCCCCGCCGGAGCCCCGCAACTTCGGGCGTCCCCCCAGGGCCTGAATCTCGGCCAGCGTCCGCCGGTAGCCAAAGGGCACGACCTCGATGGGCAGGGGGAAACGCTCGCCCAAAACCGAGACCACCTTGGTGTGATCGGCGATCACGATGAAGTGTTTAGCCGCATTCTCGACGATCTTTTCACCAAGAAGCGCCCCGCCGCCGCCCTTGATCAGCGAAAGGCCGGGACCGATCTCATCGGCGCCGTCGACGGCCAGATCAACGCCTGGCCCCTCCAGGGGAACGAGGGGAATCCCAAACTCCTCGGCCAGGGCCGCGGTCACGTTCGAAGTGGCCACCCCGCGCACGTCCCGCAGCTCACCCGCCTGGATCTTTTCACCCAGGGCAACGAGGAAGTGGCGGACGGTGCTGCCCGTGCCCAGCCCGAGCAACATTCCATCTTCCACGTGCTTTAAAGCGGCGAGCGCCGCCTGCCGCTTCAACGCCTCAAGCTTCATTCTTGGCCTCCCGCAACGCCGCGAGCGCTTTTTCCGGGTGGGCCTCGACCTTGGCCCGCCGGATCACTTTGACCACCCGGCCTTCGGGGTCAATCACGTAAGTCTGACGGAGGATGCCCTCAGACTTTTTCCCGTAGAGATTCTTCGTCCCCCAGGCACCGAGTTCACGGATAACCCTCGCCTCGGGATCCGAGAGGAGGGGAAATGTAAGTCCCAGCTTCTCAGCAAAGCGCCGATGACGTTCCGGCGGATCGGCGCTCAGGCCGAGCACCTGAGCCCCCTCGTGGGAAAGCGCCGCCTGGGCCTTCAGGAAAGCCTCGGCTTCTCGGGTACACCCTGGCGTAAAGTCCTTGGGGTAAACGTAGAGCACGACCCACCGGCCGCGCAGTTCGCTGAGTCGCCAAACGCGCCCATCCTGGTCGGGCAGGGCAAAATCCGGCGCGAGCGCTCCCTCCCTCATCATAGGCTCACTATACCGACTCCTCGAAAAGGCCCGCTTCGCGATCCGCAAGATGAACGTCGATCGGGGCATAGGAGCGCGGCTGGACCATCGTCACCCAGCCCCGCTTTACCGCCTCGAGCAAGGCCGCAAAGTACACCGCGCGCGTGCCCCAGGACTTGGGCGCAAGCTGATCGAACCGGGCCCTTTTGACCCCTAAAAGCCGCTCGCGAAGGCGGCGCCAGGCCTCTCTGAGCCCGAAGCCAACCAGCCTGGGCCAGCTCAGGGGCTCGCTACTCCTGGGAACGAAACGGCGGAGGATTTTCGGCGAAAGACGCGGCATCCGCAGGTCCCGCGGCAATGGCGCTGCGGGTACGGGGATGACCGAACGACGCGACTCGGCCCGGCTGGAAAGAGCGGTGGCGATCCGCTCGAGATCGGCGAACTTTTGCAGAGCCGCTTCGCCCGCCTCAGGCGCCAGCGCCTCTTCCTTTTGCTCATGAAGCCCCAGGCGAATCACGATCAAATTGGCGAGCAGGACCGCCGCCTTGGCCCTGGCCTCAAGCGACCATCCCTCGACTTGCGCCAGCGCCTCATCGATCAAACGGGCAAGCGAAATCGAGGTCAGCGCCACCCGGCCCGCCTTGACCGCGACCAGGAGTTCTTCCGCCGACCCCTCGAAACCGTCAACGCGAAGAAAGAGTCGCATCGCCCGGACGCAAGAGTCCCACTTTCTCCCGCACCTCTTCCATCACCGGCCTCGCCACCTCCGAGGCGCGCTTGCGGCCGTCCTCGAGGGCATCCATCACCACCTCGGGGTGCCGCCGCAAATGATCGGCCCGGGCCTGAATGGGCCCCAGTTCGCGCATCATGGCATCAAAGAGCAGCCGCTTGCACTCCACGCAACCGATCCCCGCCCGCCGACACTCCGGTTCGACCACGTTCTGGACCAGATCCGGATCCGAGAAATAGGTGTGGTAGCGCCAGATCAAGCAGCGGGTGGGCTCACCGGGGTCGCTGCGGCGGACCCTCGCCGGGTCGGTGGGGGCGGTGCGCAGCTTTTCCCAGATCGAATCGGGGGCCTCGAGCGTGCCGATGGTGTTCCCCACCGACTTTGACATCTTCGCGGCCCCATCGATGCCGGGAACCCGGGGCGCATCCTTGTTGATGTAGGCCTGGGGTTCGGGAAAGGTCTCGCCGAATCGCGCATTGAACCGGCGGGCGATCTCGCGGGTGAGCTCGATGTGCTGGAGCTGGTCCTCGCCCACCGGCACCGTGTCCGCTTTGTAGAGCAAGATGTCCGCGGCCTGCAGCACCGGGTACATCAAAAGCCCCGCGCCGACGAAGGCTTGGCGCCTGGCCTTGTCCTTGTACTGGGTCATTCTGGTGAGATCGCCTACGGGGGTCTGGGTGGTAAAGACCCAGGCGAGCTCGGTGTGCTCCGGCACCTGAGACTGCACAAAGAGGGTCACCTTTTCCGGGTCGAGTCCGGCGGCGATGTTGGCCAGCGCCGCTTCAAAGGTCCGCTTTTTGAGGCTCGAGGGGTCGTAGGTTTGGGTGATCGCGTGGTAATCGACGATGGAGAAAAAGGCCTCCTTGCCGAGGCGCTCGCCGAGAGCGATCCAGTTTTTGATCGCCCCCAGGTAGTTGCCGATATGAATTTCACCCGACGGTTGAATGCCAGAGAAGACCCGCTTCATGGCCGCCATCATAAAACGAGCGCCTCCTTATTTGGAGGCGCTTCGTGGTGCCGGGAGTGGGACTCGAACCCACACGCCCTTGCGGGCACATGACCCTGAATCATGCGCGTCTACCAATTCCGCCATCCCGGCAGACGCCAGGTTTTAGGCTAGGGCGAACGCCTGAGTTTGTCAAGACGACCCCCGTCGTGCTAAACTCACGGGGCTGGCGGGTCCGTACCCGCGACGGGAGGGAAAAGATGAAGCGTACTTGGCAACCCAACCGACGTAAGCGCCATAAAACCCACGGGTTCCGCGTGCGTATGAGAACCCCCGGTGGCCGGAAGGTGCTCGCCCGGCGGCGCCGCAAAGGGCGCAAGCGTCTGGCAGTGTAGCTGGATTTGGAACGAGCCCGCCCTCGCTTACGCTCGCTCAAAGGGGAAACGGCGTTCCGCCGCGTTCGCCGGGGCCGCTCGGCCCGCGGACGCTACTTGAGTTTGCGCTGGCGCCCGCTCCGCACCCAAGAGGTGCGGGTGGGTATTGTCGTTTCCAAAAAAGTAGGCAAGGCGGTCGTGCGCAACAAGGTCAAACGCCGCCTGAGGGAACTCGTCCGCCGCAGCCACCTCCCCCCCGCCGAGATCATGATCATCGCCCAGCCCGAAGCGGCCGGAGCGAGCTTTCAGGAACTGGCCCGGGATCTCACCCAGGTCATGGTCAAAGCCGGCCTCATCTCCGGATAGCCTGCTCCCAAACTTTGGCCGGCCGCCTTGCGGCGGCCGGCCAAAGCACCGGGCTTGCTCAACGATCCTTCTCGGTCAGGGCCTCATAAACATGGCCCACCAGATCGAGACCGGGGCGCAGGGTCTTTTGACCGGGGCGCCAGCCGGCCGGGCAAGCGGCGTCGGGGTTTTCGCGCACGAACTTAAACGCGTCGATCAAACGCACCGTCTCCTCTGCGTTCCGACCCACGTTGTACCAGGTGACCTCAAAGGCGCGGAGGTAGCCCTCGGGGTCCACAATGAAGGTGCCCCGCAGGGCCGTGCCGTCCTCGTCGTTATAAATGCCGAGCAACCTGGCCAAGCGGCCGGTGTGGTCGGCGGCCAGCGGGAAGCGGACATCTTTAAGGAGCTTTTCCGACTCCAGCCAGGCCTTGTGGGTGTAGACCGTGTCGGTGCTCACCCCGACCAGAACCACGTCACGCGCTTTCAGCTCATCTTGGAAGCGGGCGAAATCGGCGAGCTCGGTGGGGCAAACGAAGGTGAAATCGGCCGGGTAGAAGACCAGCACCACCCACTTACCCTCGGCCGAGAGCTGGGCGAAATCGATCGTGCCCTCTTCACCCCGATCGGGAAAGTAAGCCGGGAGGGTGATCTCGGGAAACCGATCACCGATACGCAGCACCTTGACTTCGTTCTCTCGTTCCATTCACAACACCCCTCTCTCCAAAACGGAATGATAACAATTCGCGACTGAAGTCGCAAGCGCCGCTATCGTGCCACCGGCCACGTTGAGCCAACCCCTCGGGGGTTATACCAAGCGTGAGATGGACGAGAAAAGTAAGAAAACGGTATTGCGCAGTCTAACCTATGGCCTCTACGTGCTGACCGCGGCTCAGGATGATGCAGTGGCCGCGGGAACGGTGAACTGGGTCTCGCAAGCCTCTTTCAAACCCCCTCGAATCATGGTGGCCATCAAAGCCGACAGCCAGCTCCACCAGCTGGTCGAAGCCGGCGGCGCCTTCGCCCTCAACGTGCTGGCCTTCGATCAAAAACCAATCGCCCAGGACTTTTTCGGCCCCACCCGCCTCGAGGCGGGCACCCTCAACGGCCACCCCTACGAGCCGGGCCAGGAGACCGGGGCCCCGCTCCTCACCGAACTGCCCTACTGGCTCGAGGCCAGGGTTACGGGCAAGGTAGGCGGCGGTGACCACACCGTCTTCGTGGCCGAGGTCATCAACGCCGGAGTGCGCTACGAGGCCAGGCCGCTGGTCATGTGGGATACCGGCTGGTTCTACGGCGGCTAGCAACGCGCCCCCTGCTCGGCCCCCGAATTCCCAAACCGGCCCT
>CAZXOY010000003.1:105537-124571 GCA_964642655.1 uncultured bacterium | reverse complement strand
ACCGTTCCTCGCAATGGTTTGGCGTGGAAGCGGAACTTCTTGTTGCCGTCGGCTTTGGGCTGCTGATCGTCCCTGGCCCGGGAGAGCTCGACGTTCGCGGCGATGGCGCCGCTTTCGAAGGTCGCTCCCGGGGCCACCGAGATCTCGACAGGTGGGGTTTGCATCTGGCAGCCCCACTGTTTGGTATCGACGGCGGTACGGTCGCTGGGTTTGAGGGCGCTGCCCTGGAGCGTGAACCAGAGCCGCCAGGTGACTGGGAAAGGTTCGGTGTTCGGGAGTCTGTAAGTGAAGACGGAGCCATTGAAAACCAGGCGGTCGTTTTGGTGATCGACCCAGGTTTCGGACCGAGTGTTCCCCACGAGTTGGGTGACGCTGAGCGCCGTCTGTGGATCGGGCTTGCAGGCGGCCGCCGGTCGGGCCGTGTGAGGCCCTTTCAGATAAGTGTGGTCCTGGATCCAGTGCCAATACTCGTCGGGCAGCTTGTTTTTGAGCGCGGCGTTGGTCCCGGCGACATTCATTGAGAAGAGCATGAACTCGTGCATGCCGGCGTCAAACGCAAGGCCCTGCTCTCGGAGGACGTGGTACCACCAGTCCTGGGTACGGTAGTGAACGTTGCTGGCCTTTCCGCCAAACGCCGTCAGCGCCCGCCACTCTTCGCGGTGGCTGTAATCGGGCGTGAGCTGGGGCTGGTAGGCGGGGTCCTGCATTGAGACCTCGGAGAGTGCAGCTGTGCTCTCGGCCCACCAGAACGTACTCTTTCCGTAACGTTCTTGCACCGCGTGGAAGATTTCGTGAATCAGCGTTCGCTTCATGAGGTCGGTGAATTTGCCGTCTTTGGGGACGCAGACCACCATGATGCGGGTTCTTGGGTCGTAGTAGCCGAGCGTGCTGGAGTCGCATCCGTTTTTCTTGTCGCCGCTAGGGACCAGGAAGAATCTGTACTTGGCGTTGGTGTAATCGTAGCCAAGGGGTTTTTTTCGCCACAGCGAGATGATGGGTTTGGCCCCGGTGACGGGCAGGAGCGGAGACCGGAGCTTGGATTTGCTATAGAGGGTAATTATCTTATCGAACTCGTTTTGGAAGGTGCTGGCGGTTGAGCTCGCAATTGAACCTTTGGGGTAGACCTTGGCCTGGCTGCCTTTGAGCCATTGGTAGCCAAGGCCCTTGCTCCCGGCGGGCGCGAGGGTTCCTGGGCTCGGCGCTGAAGCGCTGGGGCTTGTGAAATCGGAGCCTTCGACCAGGACAAAGGTCAAACCTTCCTCGGGGATTTCTGGAAGAAGGACGACGAAGGCGTTTTGGGCCTGGAGGTAGGTGCCCTCGAGGAACGTCCAGATGGGTTGCTGGGGCGCGTGCGGTGAGCCAGTCGGCACGTAGATCGCGAGCGCGAGCTGGGCGGTGTTCGCGCCCTTGGGAACTGGGACGATGAGCGCAAAGGGGTCGCTGGCGGGAACGTAGGTATCGGCGCTCAAGGTATAGAAGTCGCCCCGCTTGGTCCACTCCGTGGGCAGGGCGAGACTCGGCGGCTGTGTTTTTTCGAGCTGGACGTTGATGCTGTTCGGCAGGGCGTTGGCGGGAATGCTGAGTGCCAGCTGGTCGGGGCCCTCAAGCCACCCTCCCGTTGGCCCGAGCTGTCCGATCGAATTCGAGGGGGCGCCTCCGAAGAGCCCGCACCCAGTGAGGAAGAGTGCGAGCAGCCCGAGCCAAGCCGCGTGTGCCCGGATGCCACCTTTCATGCTTCACCTCCCTGAGCAGGTCCGGGCTTTTTCCAGTACGTTGGGCGCGACGAGGCGGCCCTCGAGGCACTGCACGCCAAAAGGTCCGCTGTAACCGGGCAGCACGAAGCCGAGCCCGTCCTCGCTCCGGCCGACGGTTTGGGGGATTTCTCCGCCGGCCTGATAGACCTTGAGCCATACCCGTACCGGCCCGCCCACGCTGAGCCCTGCTGCCGGCCGGGGAGTGCGATCGTCCCCGGGCAAGCGGGCGTTGTGGAATCGAAGTGTCCAGAACGGGCCCTCCCGCACGAGGTCCCCCCAGACCTCGATGTAGGCCCCCGGGGGCGGGTTGAAATCGAAGACCTGGCCCTCGAGGCGGAGCGCGAAGCGGCCGCTGGCCAAAACGCCGCGCACCAGCTGGGTGTATGGCCCGAAGGGCAGATAGCGGCCCCACACCCGTACCAGGCCCGGTTCGGCCTGACCCCTGGCTACCTCGTCCACGGTGACCGGGAGATAGCCTGCGGCCAGCGCGGGGATGAGGAACCCAAAAAGGAGCAGCATGCGGCGCATCATCACCTCCCACTTAGTAGCCAAGCGCCCCGGGGAAACGCGCCACCACAACACGAACTTTCGTGGGGTCGTCGACGTTGATCGTCACCGTGGCATCGGTTCCGGTGCCCTGGCCCAGGTAGTAGGCCATGGAGCGCAGGGGCTGGTTCGCGACCGGGACCAGGTTCTGGTACCCGAGCGTCGTCCAGGTCCCATCTCGGAGGTCAAGGCTGTTGTACTGGTAATTCGCGAAAAAGGCGGTGTTGTCGAAGAGAAGCGTAAGTGCCCAGTCGACCATCAGGTCCTCGAAAGTGGTGCCGGTTTGGCTTTCTAAGTTGGCAATGCCGGTGAGGCCGCTTTGGACCCAGGGCTTCCAGAAGCTATCGCCCCCGTATTGTTCGTGGATTCGCCAGAGAAGGAGGAAGTTGAAGCCGTACATCGCCTGTTCGGCGATGCCGCCAGGACGCTGATCGTAGACGATACGATAGTCTTGCGGTGCGGGCAGCGCGACGTTGGCACGCGCCTGGATCCGGCCCAGCGAGGTGCCGTAGCCGGTGAGTTCCTTGGCGACTTCGGCTGAAGGCTCTTCGACCCAAGCCTCTTCGTAAGGGTCGCCATTTAAGACCCGGTAGCCGGTGGCCACCAAGTGTTTGAGCTCGTGGGCCATGGTTCCGGGAAGGCCGTAGCTAAGAAACGCCGTGCGAGACCAGCCGTAGGTGTTGATGGGCGGACCCGGCGTGGTGGCGTAGAAGATGTCGCCCTCGTTGCTTCTGATACCGGTGAAGGTGCCGTCAGGGAAAAGGTCAACCGAGTAAACATAGCCAAAGAGTCCAGCGTCGCCCACCAGCGGCGAGAGCACGATGAAGATCTTGTTGTTACCGTCCACGTCGGTGGCGGGGCCGAAGACATTTGTGATCTTTGGGAAGATGGTGTTTTCAAAGGCCGTGGCCAGATCCTGGAGCTCGCTGCTCGTGAGGGGGTCATCACCGGAAAGCCCGTCCTGAACGAACCACACTGCGTTATTGCTGACGTATTGCACCGTGGCCGTGATCTGCGTTTGAGTGACGGGGTTGGTTGTTCGATCACTGATCACGTAAAAGGTACATTGGGTACTCCCCGCCGAGTAAGGGCCGGGGCAATTTTGGAAGGCCTGGGGAGAGACACCTTGGCCGAGAGGCTTGATCCCCCGGGCTCTCGCCTGGTTCACCAGCTCGGCACTGGCTTCGAGGATGTCGGCGTCGCTGGGAACGAGGGGGCTGGTGCTCGAAAGCGCTTCGGCGACCGAGAAAGCCGGAGACGGCGCGACGACGTTCGTGGTCTGGATCGAGTAGGTGAGGGCAGTGGGGGAGATGTCCTGGCTGGCGTAGATGGGGATGACCGCCACACGCTCGCCGCTTTGCAGGTTCGGCAGTGACACGGTGAGCGTGTTGGCCGAAAAGTCGCTCGGCCCGTAGATGGTCAGATTGCCGCTGGCTGCGGTCTGGAACACGGCGGTGACGTTTTTGTCGGTGTCCATGGGAAGTGTGCAGGGGGCGCTGCCCGTGCAGTCGCCCTGCCAGTTGAGGAAGGTCGAGCCCGAGGCCGGGCTGGCGGTGAGGGTCACCTGGTCGCCCTGGTCATAGCTCTGGGTGAAGTCCTGACTTTTGGTGATGCCTGGGGGGGTGACCGTGACCTGGCCCTGGCCGCTGCCCGAAAAGGTCACGGAAAGGGTCACCTTGCCGCTGGCTGCGGTCTGGAACACGGCGGTGACGTTTTTGTCGGTGTCCATGGGAAGTGTGCAGGGGGCGCTGCCCGTGCAGTCGCCCTGCCAGTTGAGGAAGGTCGAGCCCGAGGCCGGGCTGGCGGTGAGGGTCACCTGGTCGCCCTGGTCATAGCTCTGGGTGAAGTCCTGACTTTTGGTGATGCCTGGGGGGGTGACCGTGACCTGGCCCTGGCCGCTGCCCGAAAAGGTCACGGAAAGGGTCACCTGGGGCGTGGTTGGCAGCTGAATGTTCTTGCAGGCCGAGAGTGCGCCCAAAAAGAGCAGGCCGGCCAGTGCGCCAAAGAGTTTCCACCTCATGCAATACCACCTCCGATACCCCAAAGCTTAGGGGCAAATGGCGCTGGGAATGTCCCCGTACCCGGCGGGCGGGGTGCCGGCGCCGCTTTCCGCTCGTAAATGACACTCGCTTGCATTTGCTTGCAAGCTTAGCAACAATGGCCTTAACGGGGTCTTAACGGGTGTGAATGGAGACGGGGCATGCGCCTGGATATGCTCGGCGGGCTCAAACTCAAAGGGGCGGCATTCAGGCGCCCCAAGCCCCTGTTGTTGCTCGGGTATTTGGCCCTCGAGGGCCCAAAGCCTCGCCGTTACCTGGCCGAGCTCTTCTGGCCGACGGCCAAAAACCCCCTCGGGAGCCTGTCGGTAGCCCTGACACAGCTGAAAAAGGCCGTCCCCGGGGTGATCGTTGCCGATGAGGCTGCCGTCCGGGTCCGGATTGACACCGACGTGGCGGCGCTCAAGGCTGCGGTTGAGTCGAGGGATTGGGCGAAGGTGGATGCCCTCGACCGGGGTCCGTTCCTGCAGGGGCTCGATCTCGTCCTCGGGCCCGAGCTCGAGGAGTGGGTCTACACCTGGCGCGAGCGCATCGAGGGCTGGGTGAGCGAGGCCCGGTTGGCCCTCGGCGAGGCGGCGCTCGAAAAGGGGGACTTCGAGGCGGCGCGGCGCTTTGCCGAGGCGGCGCTCGGGGCAGGTGAGTTGATTGATGGCGTCCTCGGAACGAGGCTGCTCTCGCTGCTCACGGCTTCCGGCAGTCCTCTGGCCGGGTCGATCGCCCGCTCGCTCGGCCTTCCCCGGAGCGTCCCCTGTCGGCTGCCCCAACCGGCGACGCGGTTCATCGGACGCCGAGGTTTGCTCGAGTCCATCGAGGTGCGGTTGCTGAACCCGGCCACTCGCCTGGTCAGCCTGGTGGGCATGGGTGGGGTGGGGAAGTCCCGCAGCGCCCTCGAGGTGGCCCACCGCCTGTGCCAGCGGGGTTGTTTTGTCGGTGGGGTGTACTGGGTGGACCTCGAGGGCGTCGAACCCAACACCCTGCCCGAGGCGATCCTCTCGACGCTCTCCGGTCGATCGGGGGTAAGCGGCGGTGCCTGGGAGCGGCTCGCCGGGGTGCTGGCAGATCGCTACATCCTTTTCGTCCTGGACAACTTCGAGCCCCTGCTCGAGGCGGCGCCCCGGCTTTCTTGGCTCCTCGCCCGTTGCCCGGGCCTGAAGATCCTGGTGACCACACGGGAGCGGCTCGGCCTCAAGGAGGAGTGGGTCATTCGCCTTGGCGGGCTCGATACCCGTCCCGAAAAGGCGGGGGCGTTTTCAGAGGCCGAGATGCTCTTCCTGGAGCGGGCCCGCCAGTTGAACGATGGCTTCACGCTCCACGAACGGGACCGTCCGGTACTGGCTCGGATCTGCGAGCTGGTCGAGGGCTTGCCGCTGGGGCTTGAGCTCGCCGCCGGGTGGACCGAACACGACCGGCTGGAAGGGATCGCCGAGGCGATTGAGCGGGGCGCGGGTTACGCGTCGGCTCCGTGGAAGAATGTTCCCGAGCGGCACCGGACCTTGAGGGCCATGCTTGAGCAAAGCTTCGCCCTGCTGAAGCCCGAGCAAAAGCAGGCTTTCCTCAAGCTCTCGGTTTTCGTGGGGGCTTTCTCGGGCGAGGCCGCGGCCGAGGTTCTAGGCCAGCGCGCCGCTGCTTTGAGTCAACTCGTCCAGAAGTCGCTCCTCGAACAAATTGCACCAGGGCGCTACCGGATGCACTCGCTCTTGCAAGGGTTTGCCTTGCGCAAGCTTTCCGAATACGGCGATTTGGCGCAAAAGGCCAGGGATGCCCATGCCAGGCACTACCTCAACTGGGTACGGGAAAAAACCCTCGGCAAAGAGATGCTTCGGGAGATGCGCGAGGCGCTCGCAAACCTCCGGGCGGCATGGCGATGGGCGGTGGCCCGGGGCTGGGACGAGGCGCTCGCCGGGGCTTCGGAGACCCTCAAGTTCTTCTTCGATGCCGAGGGTCGTTTCGAAGAAGGGCTTTTCTGGACGGAAAAAGCGCTTTCGAAAATGAGCGATTTGCGGGCCCGTGGCCACGTGCAAACCGTCCAGGGGTGGTTTTTGGCCCGGGTTGGACGCCTCAAGGAGGCGAGAGAGGTTTCCGAAGCCGCCCGGCGCACGCTTCGGCGGCTGGGGGATGTGGCCGGGGTGCAGAAAGCCTTGAACAACCTTGGACTCCAGGCCTACCGCGCGGGCGATTACGCTGACGCGGCGCGTGCTTGGGAGGCGGCGCTCGAGGTGGCCCGGGCCCGGGGTGACCGGCGGGCCATGGGCCGCCTTTTGCACAATCTCGCGCTCGCGGCCTATCCCCTCGGCGATTACGCGCGGGCCGAGGATTATTTTCGTGAGGCGCTGACGCGTGACCGAGAGGCAGGTTACGTGGCCGGGGAGGCCAACACGCTCAACAACCTGGGCAACCTGCACCGTCTTCGGGGGGACCTCGAGGAAGCCCAGCGCCTGCTCGAGACCGGTCTGAAACTGGCCCGGGCCCACGACCTCCGCCAGATCGAGCCTTATCTCCTCTACAACCTGGGTCAGGTGGCCCTGGATCGGGGGGACGTTGGCGAGGCCCGTGCCCGCTTCGAGGCGGCGTTGCGCCTGGTTCGGCAAACCGGCGAGCGGGTCCTCGAGGGCAGCGCTCTGCTCAACCTCGGCGCGGCGCTCTTGCGTCTTGGCTTCCTTGAGGTCGCCGAGCGGCACGTCCGCTCCGGGTTGCACGTGGTTTGGACGGTCCAGGATATTCCCGAGGTCTTGCGGGGGCTTTTGGTCTTTGCCGAGCTGATGCTGGCCAAAGGTCGCCAGGAAACCGCGGCCCGGGTGCTCTCTGCGATTCGGGGGCACCCGGCGACGCGCGCGCATAACCGGGAGCGGGCCGAGGCCCTCTGGCGGCGCATACGCCTGCGCGGGCCCGGTCAGACCGCCCCGCCTTCACTCGAGGCAGTCCTGACCGAGCTGGGCGTGATTCGCCCCACCCTCGGCCATGCCCTGGAGCCGGGTTGAGGGTGCGTCGGCGGATGTTTCAGGCATCGTCGTCCCCGAGCGTTGGTTGGCGTTTTACCGGTGATGGGCCTGAGGCGGCCCCGGTACGGTTGGTTCGGGAAAGGATGGCCGAGCCCAAAAGCGCGAGCCCAGCCGAGAGCCAAAGCAGCGTGCGGGCGCCGAGCGTGCCTTCGGCGAGCCCGAAGGCGCCGGCGCCAACGAGCTGACCCAGGTTGGCCAGCGACCAAAGCCCGGCGAAGGCGCGGCCCAGGACCGCGGCCTCGAGGGTTTTCTGCAGGTGGCTGTCGATGGCCACCGACCCCAGCGTGTTGGCCGCGCCCTTGGCGAAGCCGGCGCCGAGGAAGGCCGGGAGGGCGGTGAATGCAGCCAGCACGGCGTTGCCGAGGGCATGGGCCAGGTAAGCCAGGCGGGCCCACCCAAGCGGCCGCTTGAGCTCCCGGGTGGTGAGCAGGATGCCCGCGGCCAGACTGCCCCAGCCCAGGGCAGAGAGGATAAAGCCGTAGCTTTGCCCGTTGCTGGCGAGGCGCGGCAGGGCGGCGTTGACGATCCCGCCGCCGAGGCTGAGGAGGAGCGTCGCCGTGGCGATGTGGATGAGCCGGGGGCGGAGAAGGAGTGTCCACCACCTGAGGCGTTCGCCGCCCGGCATCGGCTGCCGGCCTGAGTGAAAACCCAGCCCCACCGCGAGGCTGATCGCCGCCAGGATGCCGGCGGTGACGAGGCCGGCGAGGATGCCTTTTTGGCCGATGAGTACGCCGGCGCCGGCAGGGGCCAGGGCGAAGATGACGCTCGAGCCTACGCTCCAGGCGGCGTTGGCCCTCGAGATCCGCCCCTCTGCGAGCAAAAGGGGGATGATGGCCGGTACCAGGTTGAACACAAAGACGTCCGCCAGGGCGAACATGGCCCCCGCGATCACCCCCACGGGCAGGGTTTGGTCAAGGGTGCTGAGCAAAATGGCCGAAAGCGGCAACAAGGGGATGACCCCCAGGAGGCGGCCACGGTCGTAGCGGTCGAGGATGGGGGCCAGGATCGGTGCCGCGAGGAGCTGCACCCCGTTATAGAGCACGAAGTAGGCCGAGACCCACTGACCGCCTCCCGATCGTTCGAGCCAGGTGATGACCGAGATGAAGGCGAACCACGAACCCAACTCGTACGTCCAGGCGATGGCGAGAAGTCGCAACACGGCCATGGACCAGCCTAAGGCACGCGGACCCCGGCATCGGTGCAGCGAAGAGTTGTCACGTGTAAACTAAGAACATGCCCACGAGCTTCCAACATGCCGAGGTAGTACCGGCGGGCGTCGGTGTCCCTGAGGGGCCAGACGATTGGAGGATGATGCCGCCCCGCTACCTCTACCTCGATATGAACGCCTACTTCGCCTCGGTCGAGCAGCAGCTTCGCCCTGAGCTCCGGGGCCGGCCGGTGTGCGTGGTTCCGGTTGAGGCCGAGACGACGGTGTGCATCGCCGCCAGCTACGAGGCGCGCCGCTACGGCGTGAAGACGGGAACGCCGGTCTACGAGGCGCGGCGGCGCGCGCCCGGGCTGGTCGTGGTCCGGGCCAGGCCGCGGGTGTACGTCGAGGTGCACCGGCAGATCTTGGCGGCGGTGGAGCGGGTGCTGCCCGTCGAGGCGGTGCGTTCGATCGACGAGATGCGTTTCGTGCTCATGAAAAATGAGGCGCCCCGGGCCGTGGAGATCGCGAAGGCGCTCAAGGAAAGCATCCGCCAAAACGTGGGCGAGGCCCTTAAGGCCTCGGTCGGGATCGGGCCGAACCGCTTTTTGGCCAAGGTGGCGACCGAGCTGGAAAAACCCGACGGGCTGGTGGTCCTGGATGAGGGCAATCTTCCCCGGGCGCTTTGGCGGCTCGGCCTCAGGGACCTGCCGGGCATCGGCAGGCGTATGGAGGCCCGGCTCCATCGGCTGGGCATTTACACCGTGCGCCAGCTGACCGAGGCGTCCCTGGGGCTTTTACGCCGGGCCTGGGGCGGCGTTTTGGGGGAGCGGATGTACGCCAATTTGCGCGGCGTCGACCTGCCTGAGCTCCCGACCAAACGCCGGTCGTTTTCGCAGTCCCACGTCTTACCCCCTGAGCTCCGCAAGCCTGAAAAAGCCAGGGCGGTGGCGGTGAGGCTGGTCGTCAAGGCGGCGGCGCGGATGCGAAAGGCGGGGTATGCGGCCGGTTCGATGACGCTTGCACTGCGGTTTACAAGCGGCGACGACCATCACGGCTTCTTGCTCCTGACGCCGACCCAGGCCACGCGCACGCTGCTTAAGGCCCTGAACCGGCTGTGGCCGAGTGGGCGGTGCCGCGAGGTGCTCAAGGTGGCGGTGGTGCTCGGTCACCTGGTCGAGCATCCCGGCCTTCCCCTCTTCCCCGAAGACCGCAAGAATCACTTGCTGGCCCTGGCCATGGACCGCGTCAACGCCCGCTTCGGGCCGGATACGGTGTACTACGGCGGTATGGCCGGCGTTCGGGATGCCGGGGAGTACCGCATTGCCTTCGACAAGATCCCCGATTTCAGCGTTTGAGGCGGCGCCTGGGGTCGCCGAGGTGGCCGACGACGTAGCCCTGGATGCGGATGGCCTCGAGGGGAAGGCGAATCGGAGGGTAGGCCGGGTTTTCCGAGCGCAACACCGCGGTTTTCCCCTCGCGGAAAAAGCGCTTTAAGGTGGCGGTGTTTTCTTCGGGCAGGAGGGCGACGACGATGGTCCCGGCCTCCGGGGTGCCGGAAAAAGGGCGGACCACCACGTAGTCCCCGGGGAAAATGCCGACCCCGACCATCGAGTCGCCGGTGACCCGGAGGAGGAAATCGCCGGGCTCGACCGGCAGGAGGTCGGTGAGGCGCTCGGCGTAGGCTTCGATCTGCTCCTCAGCTAGGGTGGGGGTACCGGCGGCGATTTCGCCGACCACCGGCAAAACGCCGAGCCGCAAGGCAGCGCGGCCCTCGAGGGTGAGCTCGACCAGCGTTCCGTGCCGGGGCCGGCTGGTCAGCCGAACGAACCCCTTGCTCGCCAGGGCACGCAGGTGGCCGCGGATGCCCTGGCGGCTCATGCCGAGCCGTGCCGCGAGCTCCGCCGCCCATACCGGTCCCTTTGACCGGCCGATGGCCTGGAGCACCCGTCGCTGACCTGGGGGCAGGTCCCTTGTCACATGACAAGTATTGCAAACCCTGGCCCGGGGGGCAAGGGCTGGCGTACCATCGGGACATGGATGCACGCGCGGTAAAAAACGACTTCCCCATTTTTGATGCCCATCCCGACTTGGTGTTTTTGGACTCGGCCGCGAGCAGCCAAAAACCCCGGTCGGTCCTCGAGGCCATGACCCGCTTCTACGAGACCAGCTACGCCAACGTGCACCGGGGCAGCTACCCTCTCTCCGACGCCGCCACCGACGCCTACGAGAAGGCGAGGGAGAAGGCGGCGGCCTTCATCGGGGCCGCGCGACCGGAAGAGGTTATCTTTGTTCGCAATACCACCGAGGCTCTGAACCTGGTGGCACACTCGGTGGCCGAGGCTTTCCTCGGCGAGGGCGACCTCATTGTGGTGAGCGAGATGGAGCACCATGCCAACCTCGTGCCTTGGCAAAGGGCGGCTGCGTGGCGCGGGGCCCGAATCGAGGCCATTCCCATCACCGACGAGGGCCGGCTCGACCTCGAGGCCGCCCAGAACCTCATCGACCAGGGTCCAAAGGTGCTCGCCATCACCCAGATGTCGAATGTCTTGGGCACGGTGAACCCGGTGCGAACCCTTGCCGAGTGGGCCAGGGCCAAGGGGGCGCTGGTGGTCGTCGACGGGGCCCAGGGCGCACCCCATATCCCCACCAAGGTGGGCGATCTGGGCGCCGATTTCTACGCTTTCTCCGGCCACAAGATGCTTGGCCCCACCGGGGCGGGGGTGCTGTGGGCGCGCTACGAGCTCCTCGCCGAGCTGCCGCCTTTCCTCACCGGCGGGGGCATGATCCAGCGCGTTCGCATCGACCGCTCAACCTACGACGCTCCTCCGGCGCGCTTCGAGGCCGGAACGCCGCCCTTTGCCGAGGCGGTGGGCCTTGCCGCGGCGATCGACTACCTCGAGGCCCTGGGCATGGAGGCGGTCTGGGCCCACGATCGGATGCTGGTGGAATATGCCCTGGAGCGCCTTGCCCAGGTGCCCGATCTCAAAATCTTCGGACCGAGGGGCGAAGACCGGGGCGGCGTGGTGAGCTTTGTGTTCCCCGGCCTCCACGCCCACGACCTGGCGACCTTTTTGGGGCAGGCCGGGGTCGCGGTGCGCTCGGGGCACCACTGCGCTCAGCCGCTCCACCGCCGGCTCGGGGTGAGCTCGACCGCCCGCGCGAGCTTTTACATCTACAACACGCGCGAAGACGTCGACCGGTTGGTGGAGGCGCTTTTGAAGGCCCGCGAATTCTTCAAAGACTGGCTGTGACCTCCGGCCCACATTTCGCCCGGGGGGCCGGGCATACAATGGGTGAGCAATGGCCTTCCTCGAAGAGCTTTACAAGGAAATCATCCTGACCCACTATAAGAGCCCGAAAAACCGAGGTGTGCTCGCCGACGCCACGGTGAGCTCGGGTGGCCACAACCCTTCCTGCGGCGACCAGGTCGAGCTTTTTTTGAAACTGGACGGTGACCGGGTCGTTGAGGCCAGTTTCGACGGTGACGGGTGCGCCATCAGCCAGGCCTCGGCCAGCCTTTTGACCGAGGCTGTCAAGGGCAAGACGGTCGAGGAAGCCCTGGCCTTGGCGAAGAAATTCCGGGCCATGGTGGTTGAGGGCAAGGCCCCGGATCCCGAACTCGGTGATCTGGCGGCGCTCTCCGGCGTGGCCCAGCTGCCCTCGAGGGTCAAGTGCGCCACGCTCGCCTGGAACGCCCTCGAGGAAGCTTTGAAGGAGCCGAAGTGAAGGCGTTCGAGGCCAGTCGGGTCACGCCGCTTTTGGCCACGGACCGCGACCTCATGGAACGCTGGAAGAAGGCCGCGGCCGAGGAGAAGCTGATCGCACGGAGCAAGGACGGGAAGAACTGGGTGATCGTTTTGGACGAGGCGTTGGTTGAGACCCTGGCGGCGCGAGGGCTTTCCGCGGTGGAGTGGGGGGAGGCCTGATGCGCTGGCCGGTGATCTTCTTGCACGCCTTCCCGCTCTCTTCGGCCATGTGGCGGCCGCAGCTCGTGGCGTTCGAGGGACGCTATCCCGTGCACGCCCTGGACTTCCCCGGTTTTGGCAAGACGCCGGCCGGGCCCGAGCGCCTTTCGGACTTCGCCGATCACGCCATTGGTTTTCTCGACGGGCTGGGGGCGAAAAAGGCCGTCTTCGTCGGGCTCAGCATGGGCGGCTACGTGGCTTTCCGGATCTTCGACCGCTTTCCCGAGCGCGTCGCCGGTTTGGTCCTCGCCGATACCCGGGCCGGTGCCGATGACGACGCGGCCCGGGCGCGTCGGCACTCGCAAGCCGCCGAAGCCCGTGCCCAGGGTCCCTCGGCGCTGCTCCCCGGCTTTTTGAACGCGGCCCTTTCGCCGGTAACCCGGGCCGAAAATCCCGCCCTGGTGAAGGAAGTCGAGGCCATGATTTTAAAGGCCAGTTCCCAGGGTGTCGCCAACGCCCTTGTGGCCATGGCCGGGCGGCCGGATTCCACCGACCTCCTCGCCAGGATGACCTTCCCGGTCCTTTTGCTTTTTGGCGAGCAGGATGCCCTGACCCCGCCCGACGAAGGTCTGCGAATGCAAAAGCACCTGCCAAACGGACGTATGCTGGTGATTCCCGAGGCCGGGCACCTGGCCAATCTCGAACGGCCGGCGGCGTTCAACACCGCACTCCGGGGGTTCCTCGAGGAGGTCTACGATGGCTGACAGCGATCCCTTTGAAAAGCTCACCCTGATCCGCTCCATGCTCCTGCATGCCCGGGAAAAGGCCCAGAAAGATCGCAACTTTGAAGAGGCCGAGCTGATCCTCGATCAGGCCAAGGCGCTGATCGAGGAGGTTCGGCCCCACGTGACCCAGGATCTGGCCGAGGAGCTTAAAAACGAATACATCGGCGCGGTGCTCTACGTCGAGCACGCGCGCGGCGACTTCCCTCCGGACCCCGAAAAAGAGCCGTGACGGGGTGGGGCGGGCCCGGCTAGGTGGCCGGGCTTGCCCCCCACTGGCTTTTCAGCTCGGCGTCGGGGATGAGGAGGGTGGCGAGAAAGCCGAGCATGGCGAAAAGAGCGCCATAGAGATAGACCTTCCTGATGGCGGTGACGATGGCCTCATCGAGGGCTTTTTTCATGTCCTCGCGGAGCCTTTCGAGCTGGGCCTTGAGGCCGGTCTTGACTTTTTCTACGATCTCGGTGCGCATGGCTGGGGGCGGAGCTGGGCCTTGCAAAAGACCTTTGAGCTCTTTGGGGAGCAAGGGAGAAGCGAGCAGGGTTTCCCGCGCCGCCTGGTCCCCCGAGAGCGCCTTTTGGAGTTGCTCCAGGAAGCCGTTGACCTGCTGGTCGAAGCCCTTGGTGAGAGCGCTGGGATCGCGGGGTGCGTTGACGTCGATCTGGAGTCCCGCCGGAAGGTTCGCCTGGATCGCGCTTTGCAGGCTGGCCGCGAGCACCGCGCCCAGCAGAGCGGTTCCGAGGGTGGAGCCGATTTGGCGGAAAAACTGGGTGGCCGAGCTCGCGGTGCCCATGCGGGCGGGTTCGACCGAGTTCTGCACCGCCAGGGTGTAAAGCGGCATCGAGGGCCCGAGGCCGAGGCCGGTGCTGACCATGAGCACCAGGACCACCCAGAGCGGGGTATTGAGGTCGATGAGGTAGTGCATGGCCAGGAGGTTGAGGACCAGCCAGACATTCCCCGAAATCATGAGGATCTTGTAGCGCCCCACGCGACTCGCTACACGACCGGAAAAGAAGCTGCCAACCACCACCCCGAGCGTGAGGGGCGTCAGGGTGAGGCCGGAGCTGGTGGCGCTGATCCCCTTGACCTGGATCAGGTAGAGGGGAAGGAAGAACATCGCCGAAAGGAACGCGGCGCCGAAGAAGAAGAGCGCCACGCTGGCCCAGCGAAAGACCGCGTTTTGCAAGAGCGTGAGGTCGAAAAGCGGTTCGCGCATATGGGTTTCGACCCAGATAAAGAGGAAAAGGCCGAGGGCCGCGGTGATGAAGAGACCGATCTCCACCGGGCTGTTCCAGGCGTAGGTGTGTCCGCCCCACGAGAGCGCGAGCAAGAGGGGCACCGTCCAGGCGATGAGCGTGGCTGCCCCCCAGAGGTCAAAGCGGTGCCTCGAGGGCGGGGCGGTGCTCGGCATGTGCTTCCAAAGGAAGTAGATCGCCACCGCGCCCACCGGCATGTTGATGTAAAAGACCCAGCGCCAGCTGAGGTTGTCGGTGAGGAGACCGCCGAGCCAGGGGCCGACCACGCTGGCGATACCGAAGACCGCGCCGAAAAGCCCCTGGATCTTCCCCCGCTCGCGGGGCGGGATGAGCAGCCCGATCGTCGTCACCGCCACGGCAAAGAGTGCCCCGCCGCCGATGCCCTGCAGTCCCCGGAAGGCCACCAGGGCCTGGATGGTCGGCGAGAGTCCGGAGAGGGCCGAACCAATAAGGAAGATGACGATGGCCCACGAGAGCAGAACTTTTGTGCGCACCAGGTCGGCGAGCCGGCCGAAGATCGGCACCCCCACGGTGGAAGCCAGCAGGTAGCTGGTCGCCACCCAGGCGTAGAGGTTGGTGCCGCCGAGCTCCTCGACGATCCGGGGCAAGGCCGTGGCCACGATGGTCTGGTCCAGCGCGGCCAGGAAGATGCTGATCATGATGCCGACCAGGGTGAGTCGTACTTCCCGGCTCATGACCGATCACCGTCCAGCCGTTCGAGCAGCCCCAAAAGCGTCTGTGCTTCCTCGGGCCTCAGGGATTCGAGCCACCCGCGAACCACGCCCTCGAGGCACTTGCGAGCTGTCTCCAGCGCAGCCTCGCCTTCCTCGGTGATCTTCAAAAGGTAGCGGCGGCGGTCCTTGGGGTCGGACTCGCGGACCAGGTAGCCCGCGTCCTCGAGCGCCCCGATCAGATGGCTCACCGTCGGCGGGGGCATGTGGAAGGATTCGGCCAACTCTTTGGGGTAGGCGCCTTTTTGGATGTGGGCCAGGAGAAAGAGTCCTTTGGGCTTGATGCCCGCGGCTTCCATGCAGGGGCGGGCCTCTTCGAAGAGGCGCCGCTGGAGCCGCCAGATCCGGGTGAGAAACAGCCAAGCGTCCACGTTTCAAATATAGTTTGATAATAAAATAATTGTCAATAGAAAACACGGCTCGCGTCGCTTATTTTTATGCGGTATCTTTAAGGCCTATGAAGCGGGACTTCCTCGATGTCGACGACCTCAGTGTACAGGAACTGCGGGGCATTCTTGATCGCGCGCAGGCGATGAAGCGCACTCGGGTCCGGGAGAGCGTGCTCGAGGGCAAGACCGTGGCCCTCATCTTCGAAAAGCCCTCGTTGCGGACCCGATCGACGCTCTCGATCGCGGCCTACGAGCTCGGCGGTTACGGGCTCTACCTCGATCACAACATCGGCCTGGGTTCCCGCGAGCCCGCGCGCGACGTGGCAAAAAACCTCGAGCGCTGGGTGGCGGCGATCGCGGCCCGGGTCTACCGGCACGAGACCCTGATCGAGCTCCGCGAAAACGCCCGCATCCCGGTGATCAACGCGCTTTCGGATCGGGCACACCCTTTGCAGGCGCTCGCTGACCTCATGACCCTGGAAGAGGCCTTCGGCCGTCTTGAGGGGCTTCGCGTGGCCTGGGTGGGGGATGGTAACAACGTCCTCGCCTCCTTCGCCAAGGCCGCGGCCATGGTGGGGGTGGAGGTGGTGGCCGCGATCCCGGCCGGTTACGATCCGCCCGAGACCTTGCCCATCGAGATGGTCCGCGATCCCAGGGCAGCGGTGGCCGGTGCCGATGCGGTCTACACCGACGTCTGGATTTCGATGGGCCAGGAGGACGAGGCCGAGCGCCGCCGGGCTGACTTCGCCGGGTTCCGGGTCACACCCGAACTTTTTGCCCTGGCCAAGCCCACGGCCGCTTTTTTGCACTGCCTGCCCGCGCATTATGGCGAAGAGGTTGACGAGTCGGTGGTGAACCACCCCCGTTCTCGGGTCTTCGACCAGGCCGAAAACCGCCTGCACGCGGCCAAGGCCGTGCTTCGGTTTTTGCTGGAGGAAGGATGATCAAGGCCAGCGTCGTCGGGGCTTCGGGGTACGGCGGGGCCGAGCTCATCCGTCTCCTGCGCGCGCACCCTGAGGTGGAGCCCGTCGCCTTTTTCAGCCGCACCTTCGAGGGGCGGCCTCTGGCCGAGGCCTGGCCGCAGCTTTCGGAGGGCGCGTTTCATGACCTTGAGCGGGCCATCGCGGAAGCCGACGTGGTCTTTCTCGCCACCCCGAACGGAGTGGCCATGGAGCTTGCCCCGCGCATCCTCGAGGCCGGGAAACGGGTCATCGATCTCTCGGCTGATTTCCGCTTGCCAAGGGAAGTCTTCGAAGCCTGGTACCGCATGCCCCACAGGGCCGAGGCCCTTTTGCCGGAGGCCCGCTACGGGCTGGTGGAGCTGCACCGCCCCGAACTCCCGGGGGCTCGCTTGGTCGCGAACCCCGGCTGCTACGTGACCGCGGCCACTTTGGCCCTCAGCCCGCTGGCGGCGGAGGGGTTGATCGAGGCGCTCCTGGTGAACGCGGCCAGCGGGGTTTCCGGGGCCGGCCGCGGGGCCGAGGGAACGGCATTCGCCGAGGTCAACGAGGACTACCGGCCCTACAAGCCCGCCGGCGTGCACCGCCACACCCCGGAGATCGAGCAAAACCTGGGGCGCGTCGCCGCCCAGGGTCGCTGGGTGAAGACGAACGGGCCGGCCCGCCCGCTGCGCCTGACCTTCGTCCCCCACTTGGTTCCGATGACCCGGGGCATTCTGGTGACCGCCTACGTGCGCCTGCGCGAGGACCTCGAGGAGAGCGCCCTCTTTGAACGCTACCGCCAGTTCTTTGCCGGGGAGCCCTTCGTACGGGTGTCCGAGGCGCTTCCCCGCACCAAAGGGGTTTTTGCCGCCAACACCACCTGGATTTCCCTGCGGAAGGATGCCCGCACCGGCTGGGTGGTGGTCTTTGCCGCGATCGACAACCTGGTGAAGGGCGCGGCCGGCCAGGCGGTCCAGAACATGAACGTCGTCTTTGGCCTCGAGGAAACCCTCGGCCTGAGCGCAGAGGGCCTTTGGCCCTAGCAGCGGCTAGACTAAAAAACATGCAGCTGCCGGAAGGATTTCAAGCCGGAGCCACCCGGGCCGGCATCAAGCCCTCGGGGAAGCTGGACCTGGCGCTCCTTTTTGGGGAACTCTCCCTCCGCTGGGCCTACGTCGCCACCACCAACCGGGCCGCGGCGCCGTGCGTGCTTCGCGATCGCGCCCTCTATGCGCAAGGGGTACCGCTGCGTGCCCTGGTGGTGAACGCCGGGAATGCCAACGCCGCCACCGGGGAACGCGGCCCGGCTGACAACCTGCGCATGGCCGCGAGCGCGGCGGAGCGGCTTGGGGTTTCGGTGGAAACGGTGCTCACCGCCAGCACCGGCGTGATCGGGGTGCCCTTGCCGGTAGAGAAGATTGCCTCGGCCCTTCCCAATCTTGAGCTAGGCTCGGATCTCAAGGGTTTTGCCGAGGCCATCATGACCACCGACACCCGGCCGAAACTCGCCGAGGCCTCGCTCCCTGGCGGCGCGCGCGTGGTCGGCGTGGCCAAGGGCAGCGGCATGATCCACCCCAACATGGCCACGATGTTCGCCTTTCTCCTGACCGACGCTGACATTCCCGAGCCGGCGCTTCGCCGGCGCTGGCCCGAGGCGGTTGCCCGTACCTTCAACCAGGTGACGGTGGACGGCGATACCTCGACCAACGACATGGCGGTGCTCCTCTCCAGCGGCCTCAAAAAGGCCCCCGACGCAGATGGCTTTTGGGACGCCGTCGAGGCCGTGGCCCGCTCGCTGGCGCGTCAGATCGCCGCCGATGGTGAAGGGGCCACCAAGCTGATCACGGTACGGGTCCGGGGCGCGGCCAGCGATGAAGAGGCGCGGGTCGCCGCCCGGGCGGTGGCCGGCAGTCCTTTGTGGAAAGCTGCCGTCTATGGCAACGACCCCAACTGGGGCAGGGTGCTGGCCGCCCTCGGTTACTCCGGGGCCAGGTTTCACCCCGAGCGGCTCCGGATCGCACTCCAGGGCTTCTTGCTCTATGATGGCGCGCCCCTTGCGTACGACGCGGCGGCGTGTTCGAAAGCCATGCGGCAGGGCGAGGTCATCGTCGAGATCGACCTTATGCTCGGGGAGGGCAGGGGAGAGGCCTGGGGCTGCGATCTGACCGAGGGATACGTCAAGATCAATGCCGAGTACACCACGTAAATTGTTTTTATGATATCCTCATAATTGTAATCAAAGTCGCAGGAGGTGTTTTGTTATGAAGAAGGCGCTTGGCATGTTCGTGGTCGGCTTGGCTTTAGGTTTCTTAAGTTTCGGTGCTGCGCAAAAGTTTGGCGTTTACACCGGGTACCCCGGCGGCATAGGCGGGCACTACTTCATGGGCGACATGCGGGTAAGCGTCGGCATCCCCTTCTTCTACGGTTTTGGGGTTGATGCCTCGCTCGACATGATCATGGGTCGCGGGATGATGGATATGTCGATGGAGAATCCCTTCTCCTACTATTACGGCGGTGGCGTGGGCG
>CAZXOY010000003.1:0-105437 GCA_964642655.1 uncultured bacterium | reverse complement strand
ATGGATATGTCGATGGAGAATCCCTTCTCCTACTATTACGGCGGTGGCGTGGGCGGCTCCTTCTACAGCGTTGTAGGGGTCTCGGTCATGAGCGTTTACCCGCATATGTTGGCTGGCCTCGAGTTCGATCTCCCTGGATCGAACATGTCGGTCTTCAGCGAGGTCAATGTTGGCCCCATGTTCTCATTCGGCTCGCTCTTTGGAGGGTTTGCCGTTGGCTACGGCGGGAAGGTTGGCGTGAACTTCCGGTGAACCGGGTGCAGTGAGCGCGGCGCCCGAGAATCCGGGCGCCGCCGATTTGTGCAATGACACCGGGGATCCCGAGCGGTGCGTGCTAGCATTTCAGGCAGGAGGTGCAGTGATGCGAGGGGTGAAAGGCTTTTCCGTGGTTGCCGTCGTCACCCTGGCGCTGGCTTTGGCTGCGCCGGGCTATGCCCAGTCGCGTTACTTTGGCGAGTTGCTGTTGGGCGAGATCGGGCTTGCGCCGTTTTCGATTAACGTCCAGCTGGCCGGTGGCCAGACGGATGCGCTCGGGCCCATGAGCGCCCGGGGCGCGGTCATTTTCAGCACCACCAGCGGCGGTGTTTATGCAAGCGTTCAGGCGGAGGCGCTCTATCCCGTGCCCACGGACGTGTTCACCCTCTACGTTGGCGGTGGGATGGGTGTGCGCTACAGCAGCGGGAGCGGCGCCGACGTGGCGGCCCTGGGGACGCTGGGGTTTGACTGGCCCTCGGGGGCGCAGAAGGACGTCTCGATCTTGAGCGAGGTCGTCTTCGGCTACTGGCTGAACTCGGGGCCGGGTGTGTCGGTGCGCGTCGGCCCCAGGCTTTACTTCCAGCTGCCCGGGCAGGTTCCCCAGTCGCCCTAAGGCCGGCGATGGGTCCCCGCTTGGCCGAGGGGAGGGGTAGGATCGGGGGGATGCGAAGGGCCTTGCTCCTCTCCGTCCTGGTGGTGGTGCTCAGCGCCTGCGCCGCTCGCCCCGATCAGACCGCGCCATTCCTCGGAATTACCCACCCGACCGGAGGAGCGGTCGCCAAGGGGCGGGCGGTGACTGTCGAAGGCTACGCCTTCGATGATACCGGCGTGGCGAGCGTTGAGGTGGCGGGGACCGAGGTTTTGCTCCCCGAGATGAAGGGGAAACGGTTGGTGCGTTTCCGCTTCCAGCTCAAGGCACCGCAGGCCGGCCGGATCAGGGTCAAGGTCGTGGCGAAGGACCTCGAGGGCTACACCACGAGCCGTGACCTCGACCTGGTCCTCGACGAGGCGCCGCCCCGGGTCACCATCGAACGGGTGGAAGAGGTCGATGGGCGGCTGCGAATCGTCGGCGTGGCCAGCGACGATGTCGAAGTTGACCGTGTGGTGGTGCGCTACGGCGAGACCTTCAGCCGCTTGAACCTGCCCAAGGGAAAACGGGTCAGGTTCTACGCCGAGGTGCCGGCCAAGGGGGCAACGATCATCGCCGTGGACGCCGTCAACCAGCGCACCGAGGCCCAGGTCAGCCCTTGACCGGGTGGGGGGAAACTGCTAAGTTGTTGGGTGCTGGGCGGGCGATTAGCTCAGCTGGTTAGAGCGCACGCCTGATAAGCGTGAGGTCGGTGGTTCAAGTCCACCATCGCCCACCAAGAGCAGGACGAGGAAAACCCCCGGTCGGAAGACCGGGGGTTCCTCTTGTTTGACCACCCCGCATTCCCGATGTTCGGAACCGCCTGCTTTCCTTTCGCCAGGAGAGGCATTCCTGCCGGAGGGGTGCTTATTCGTTATCGCACGCGGAAAGGCATTGTAAAGTGAGTACGAATTCTTCTTGATTTGCTGGCGCAAAGAAGGGGGTGGGTATTGCAAGTTGCGAAAAGGCAAGGGACAATTGTCTATAGCCCACCCCCCTTGGGGTGGGCTAAGGTGGAGTCCGTGGAGGAGGTATGGCATGGAAGGGCATGACGGCTGTCACGTAGAACCGATCGAAAAGCCGTTTCGCGAGGAAGACCTCGAGGGCGCGGAAGTCGCCTACCTCAGGGTTTTGGGGATGGGGTGTCCGCGGTGCGCGACGCGGGTGCGCAACGGACTTTTGTCGCAAGACGGTGTCAAGCTGGCGGACGTTTTCCTCGAGCACGGCGTGGCCGCGGTGGCCTTTGACCCCGCGGCGGTGAGCGTCGAGGACCTCCAGGCGGCGGTGGCCAGGGCCGGCAACGACTCGCGCCACCACTACGAGGCCAGCCTGCTGGCCAGAAAACCCGTGGCCGAGGCGCTCTCAATCGAGGGAGGACGCAGGATCTGGCGCTAGGCTCGGCTGGATGCACTGACTGAGGATCGGAATCAACCCGAAAGGGTTCGATGCGCGCGGGCATTGGCCGCGCGAGAGAGGGGGAGTCGTGTTGCGTTCTTTGATGGCGGTGTTCGTTGCTCTGGTGTTCTTGGGTATTCCTGTGGCGCTCGCGCACGGTGGCGATGAGGGTGGCGCGGACGCGCCGACCCTGGTTTCCCGGGCCGTCGGCTACCTGAAGGCCGAACCACCCCGCATTGAACTGGCCAAGGATGCCCTCGAGGAGGCCCTGACCGGCGAGGGCGAGGTCAACCGGCGTTTCGTCGAGCTCGCGGTCTCGGCCCTCGACGCGGGCGCCGTTGAAGAGGCGGCGTCGCTCGCCGAACGGGCTTTGGGCGAGACCCCGTCGGCCTCCGGTCCGGTGGTGCGGGTCGATCTCGGGCCGGCGGTCTACGAAGCCTTCGTGGTGGCGGTGTTGCTCGTCGGGTTCGGAGCTTACGGCCTGGGGCGCAAAACGGCGGCCCACGGGAGGTAAAGGGTGACGTCCAAGCAGGCGCGGCGCGGTTTCTGGGAGGCCTTCGACGAGCGGGTGGGGATCTCGGCGCTGAAGTATGATGTCCCCGAACACGCCCAGGGGATCCCCTACTCGCTCGGCGGGCTTTCCCTGGTGAGCTTCATCATTCTGGTGCTCACCGGTCTTTACCTGGCGCAGTTCTACAGCCCCATGCCGGAAGGGGCCAGGGATTCGGTGATCGGCATTTTGCGGGACGTCCGCGGGGGCTTTTTCGCCCGGAACCTGCACTACTGGGCGGCCAACGCCATGGTGCTCACGGTGCTCTTGCACATGCTCCGGGTGCTCTATACCGGCGCCTTCAAGCGCCCGCGGGAGTTCAACTGGCTCATCGGGCTCGGCCTGCTCGCCACCGTGCTCGGCTTCGTCTTTACCGGGACGGTCTTGAAGTGGGACCAGGAGGCGATGGAGGCGCTTGAGCACAACGAGGAAATCGCCGGTCTCCTGGGCGGGCTGGGGGTGTGGTTTTCCAGCGAGTTCACCAAGAACGTCCCCATCCTGACGCGCCTCTACGTGGCCCACGTCTCGATCCTGCCGGCGCTTTTCGTACTTCTGTTCGCCGTGCACGCCATCTTGATCAAGCTGCACGGTCTGGCGCCGAGCGCCTTCGCGTCCCAAGACGCCACCACCCGGCGAACCGCGGGCGAACCCAGCAAGGCCACCTTCCTTGAACACCTGGTGGTGGTGGGGCTTTACGGCCTCATCGGCTTTGGGGTTCTCGTCTTCCTGGCCATCGCGGTTCCGGCGCAGCTCGGGCCGGCGCCGGTCTCCGGGGTCGAGGTCACCAAGCCCTGGTGGATGTTCATGCCCATGTTCGCCGTGGAGAACTGGTTCGGGATCTCGGGGCTCTTTTGGGCTTCGGGAGCGATCTTCGCCGCGCTCGCCATCGTGCCAATCGTGGACCGAAGCCCTTACCTCAATCCCACCCGGCGGCGGGGCGTGATCTGGGCCTACGGCCTTTTGGCGCTCCTCTTGATCGGGCTTGGGATCTACGCCAAGGTCGCGCCGGCGGCTGTACACCTGGGGATGTGATCGTGAGCCGAGCCATCTGGTTTTTCTGGGGCAACCTCTTCGCCGCACTCGCGGCGGGGGGGTTGCTCGGCCGCTATGTCGGCCTCTTGGCTCGCGGTGGTGGCGATGCCGCGTCGTGGGTGATCGCGGTGCTGCTCCTTGCGACGCTGACTCTCAGCACCACGATCCTGGTTCGCATCGTGCTGACCGCGAGTGGGCCAAAAGGCCAGGGGTAACCTGCGGGCAGGGCAGGGGCGTGCGGCATGAAGGTGGTGATCGCGGGCGGGAGTTTTGCTGGACTCGCCGTAGCCATGGGGCTCGGCGGGCGGAACGCAGTGCTGGTCGAGCCCCATCCCATTGGCGAGCACACCAAATCGGCCAACGCCATGCCCTTTCCGGTTGCCGTCCGCTTCGGCGGGCGGGCGTCGATCCTGGAGGTTCATCCCGAGCTCGTCCTGCACGTTGGGGGTCGGGTGTTCCGGCAGCCCATGGATCCCCCCTACGTGACCGTCGACTACCGCCGTTTTTGCACCCACATGCTCGAGGCGGCCGGCGTTGAGGTCATTCAGGCCCACGCCCTCGCCGCGCGGCCCGAGGGGGTCTCGACCACGAGGGGCGAGATCGAGGCCGGGATCGTCGTCGATGCCACCGGGCCGATGGCGGCGCTGGCCGCCTCCCTTCACCCCGGATACGCCGAGCGAGGCCACGCCGGGGTGGGCCTTGAGGTCGAGGTCCCGCGGCCGGCCGGGCTTTCCCCCGGGCTTCACTTCTACGTCGAAGACGCCCTTCCCCCCGGTTACGGCTGGGCGTTCGGCGCGGGGGATCGGGCCCGGATCGGTGTCTACCTCTATCAAAGGCGAAACTGGCGGGTCCGCGAGGTGCTCGAGGGGTTTCTCACCCGCTTTGGCGTTGCCGGGGGGGCACGGCACGGCGGGCTCATCCCCTGGCGACTGCGGTCCCCGGTGATCGGCAGTGTCTTCGTGGTGGGGGATGCCGCCGGCCAGGTGATGCCCACCACCGCCGAGGGGATCCGTCCCGCCCTTTACTTCGGCTACTTTCTGGGCCAGCGTTTGCGAGAGGTGGTCGAGGGCCGCGCCGATCTCGAAGAGGCAAAACGGCACTACCAGGCGGAGGTCTGGCGGCGGCGACTGGCCTGGCGAGGTCTGGAGGTGCTCCAGCGATTCGTATCTGTCGTTCCGGCCTCGCTGGATGCCGCCCTCCTCGCAGGCGGCCGACGGCTTGGGTTCGGGGACAGGATGTTCCAGCGCTACGTCAGGGCCATGGGAGGCAGCTCATGAGGGAGGTGACGGTAGTCGGCGCGGGCCCGGCGGGGCTCGTCGCGGCGATGACCCTGGCCAGGGCCGGCTGGCGCCCGGTGGTGTACGAGAAAAACCCGCAGGTGGGCGGGCGTTTTGCCGGGGATTTCCAGGGGCTTGAGAACTGGAGTACGCGCGAGGACGTCATGGCCTGGCTGGCCAATCTGGGGCTGGTCGTGAACTTCGACGCCGGGCCCTTCTCCGAAGTGAACTTTTATGGCCCCGACGGCCGGGCGAGGCGGTTTCGCTCCTCCAGGCCCATGTTCTATCTGGTGCGGCGCGGCGACGTGCCGGGGAGCCTCGACCGGGGGCTCTTGGCCCAGGCGCTCGAGGCCGGGGTCGAGATCCGCTTCGGAACCGCAGTTAAGCAGGTGAGAGGACCGGCGATCATCGCCACCGGCCCGCGTTACGGCGACGGGATCTGCGTGGGCTACACCTTCCCGACCGACCTCCCGGACCAGGCGCACTGTATCCTGTCCGACCGGCTGGCGCCGCTTGGTTACAGCTACCTGCTCATCCGCAAGGGGCACGGGACGCTGGTCAGCTGTCAGTTCGCCCGCTTAAAGCAGTGGAAACGCCACCTCGAGCACACCGTCGAGGCGTTCCGGCGGCTGGTCCCGGCGCTCGACCTCGAGGGCGCCCGCTTTTTCTCTGGTTACGGCAACGTGTTCGTGCCCCCGCGGCTCGTGCACGGCGAGCGGCTTTACGTGGGCGAGGCGGCGGGATTGCAGGATGCGCTTTGGGGGTTTGGACTGCGCTACGCGCTCGCCTCGGGGTACCTGGCGGCCAAGAGCCTGATCGCGGGGGCGGATTACGAGGCCCTGGTGCGGAAGTTCCTGCTTGGGCGCTTGCGGGTGGGCATGGAGAACCGGGCCTTGCTCGAGCTTTCCCACGCCCTGTTTGGCGAGCGGGTCTATGGATGGCTCCTGGATCGGGTGACCTCCCGGCCCGACCCCATGGCGTATTTGCGCAAGCACCACGCGCCCCTTTTGTGGAAGCGGATCCTTTGGCCGGTGACCCGGCTCGGCATGCGATTTCGTTCCCACTACCGCGATGCCCGTTGCCACCACCCCGGCTGCGGCTGCGTGTGGTGCGCCTGCGGGCGTTCGGCGGAGGCCTGTGCCGGCTCAGGTGCAGGGTGAGAGCGTTTTGCCCGGCGTCCGGGGGACGGACGTCACCTTTTCGCTTTCTTAACATACCTGGGGTAGCCTCTAAAAGGCTGATCGTGATAGGGGGTATATCATGGGTAAGAAAAAATCGACTCGGAAACCTCAAAAACGCAAGGGAGGCTGGCTCGGTGCGGCGGTGGTCGTGGCTGTTCTCGCCGTCGCGATCTACCTTTTCGCCTCGCCCTATTTGCGCACTTCGAGCGCCAGCGCCTCGGGGCAAAAGCCGGACGTGGTCTTGCGTATCAGCATGTCCGGGTGGGAGCCGGCGGTGATCCGGGCTGAGCGCGGAAAACCGGTGACCATCGAGATCATTAACCTCGACAACCAGTTCCACACCGACGGCGGCGGCTGGCACAACTTCGTCGTTGAAGCCTTTGGTATCGAAAAACGGGTTCCCCCCAAAGGGACGCTGACCTTTACCTTCGTACCCGATAAACCAGGAGAGTACCTCTTTTACTGCGACATCTGCTGCGGCGGCAAGGACAACCCCTTCATGCAGGGCAAGCTGGTGGTTCTGTGAGCCAAAGAGGCTTTTGGCGCCATCGTGAGGCGTAGTTATGGACGCGCGGACGAACGCGGGTGAAAACGGCGCCGGCCGGCGAAGGTGGCTCTGGCTCTGGGCCTCGGGGCTGTTTTTGCTTTTCGCCGGCGGGATCTACCTGGCGCTCACCAAGCCTTTCGGCATGCCGAGCGTCGCCTGGCTCGAGGCCCACCCCTTGCTCGCCTTCGGGCTCTCCGGGGTCGCGGGCTTCGCCGACGGTCTCAACCCCTGCGCCATTACCACGCTTTTGCTCTTCCTCGGGGCGCTGATGGCGGTGGTGGAGCGCGCGACGCGGGTGGGTGATGCCTGGCGGGCCCGCCTTTACGTGTGGTCCGTCGCCGGCGCCTACATCCTGGGCATTTTCCTGCTCTACTTCATTTTGGGCGCCGGCTTCATCGAGGTGACCAGCCTGCGGGTCTTCGGCAACACCCACATCTTCACCCGGATCGCGGCCTTGCTGGCGGTGCTCCTGGGTCTGGTCATGATCTGGGAGTACTTCCAGCCCAATTCACCCATCCGGCTTTCGATGCCGGCCTCGCTGCACGGGCTCGCCAAGAAGTGGGGGCGCAAGACCACCGTCGCCGCCGCCTTCGTGGGCGGGGTGCTGATCGGGACCTGCACCATCCCCTGTGGCGGGGCGATGTACCTGGCCGTGGCCTCGCTGATCGGGAGTCTGCCTTCGAAGACCTACGCCTACAGCCTCCTGCTCACCTATAACCTCTCGTTCATCCTTCCTCTGGTGTTGCTCGTCGCGGTGAGCGGCAGCCGCACGGTGCTCAGGGAACTCTCGCGGCTGCACATTACTCAGCGCGGGAAGGTCAAGCTCGGGCTTGGTCTCTTTGTGGTGCTGGTCGGCCTGTTCGCCTTGATGTGAGGCCGGGCCGGCCGGTTTTTTTACAGGAAGGGCCGATTGCCCGCACTGATCCCCACCCCACCCGGGGTGGGGTGTGCTATACTGAAGACGAGGTGAGACGTGATGACGGTCTTGAAAGGCCGAAGGAGGTGTGAACGGTGAAGGGGTTTTTGGACGGACTCATCCGTTTTCGGGTGATCATCCTGGCGGCCATCGTTTTGGTTACCGGGTTTTTGGGCTACGAGGCGACCCGCATCCAGCTCAATACCGATTTCTCGACGTACCTCGCGGCCGACGATCCCCTGGTCGAGGACTTCAACCGCGTGGGCGAGGTCTTTGGGACCAACTACGTGGGTATGGTCCTGATCAACACCGACGTTTTTACCCCGGAGTGGCTTGACTCGATCAAGACCCTCACCCAGCGCTACGAAAAGGTCGACGGCGTGGTCGGGGTCACCAGTCTTTACAGCCTCTCCCAGATGGCCCTCGACGGGCGGCGACTCCTGCCCCCCTACCCCGAGGCTCCTTCCCAGATCGAACCCTTCAAGGAAGCCGTGATGCGTCAGGCCTTCCTCAAGGGGCTCGTGGTCTCCGATTCGGGCAGCGCGGCGTTGATCTTGGTGAACTTTGACCCGAACGCCGATCACAGCCAGGTGGCGAAGGCCCTCGAGGACATCACCAACTCGGTGGCGCCAAACCCCGACCTCGTCTACTTCGGGGGCATGCCGTTTTTGATGTACGCCTTCCAGTCCACGATCATCGGGAACCTCGCCTACCTGATCCCGATCGTGGTTCTGCTTTTGGTGGGAATTCTCTACATCGGCTTCCGCAATGTCCACGGGGTGATCATGCCCTTGCTGGTGGTGGGCGTAGCCACCATCTGGATCGTGGGGTTCATGGCGCTCCTCGGCATTCCCATGGACCTCCTGACCGGGATCACCCCGATCATCCTGCTCGCCATGGGGAGCGCCGACGGCATCCACCTCATGCGCCGCTTCTTCGAGCTGCGGGCGGAGGGGAAATCGCCGGTCGAGGCGGCCCGCGCCGGGGTGAGCGAGATGGCAGGGCCGATCGCCCTCACCACCCTGACCACGATGGTGGGGTTCGCATCGCTCGCCACCACCAACTTCGCGGTGATCCGCACCTTCGGCCTGGTCACCGCCGCCGCGATCTTCCTGGCGCTGGTGGTCACCATTTTGTTGCTCCCGATCCTCATGTCCTGGATCACCAGCACCAGCCCGGCGGTGCGACGCGACCGCACCAAGCGCGGTTGGCCGGCATCCGTAGCCACGGTGGTCTTTCGCCGGCCGGGCTGGATTTTGGGCGCCACCTTGCTACTGACGGTGGTGGCGGTGGCGGGGATTCCCAAGATCCAGCGCAACGTGGACTGGACGCTGTGCCTGGATCGAAACAGCAAGGCCTACCAGGCCAACGTGCTCTTGCGGGAGGCCTTTGGCGGTTCGCTCCCGGTTCAGGTGGTGGTCCAGGGGAACTTGAAGGATCCGGCGGTGCTCTCGATCGTCCGTGGCGTCGAGAAGATGATGAACGCCCTGCCGCTGGTGAGCGGTTCGGTGTCGGTGGCCTCCTTGGTCGAGGAGTTCTCGGCCTCGCTCACCGGCCGTTACGGCCTGCCCCAGGACCCCAAACTGGTGGATATGGCCTGGAAGGTGCTCGAGGACTTCCCGGGCTTGCGCCACATGGTGACCGCTGACGGGAAGGAAGCCCTGATCCAGGGCAAGATGGCGACCATGGCGACGGCGGACATGGCCGAGAGCGTGACCCAGATCAACGAGCATCTGAAGAATGTCTCCGGGCGTTACGTCGTGGTTGACCTCGAGACCCTGCCCCCTGAAGCGAGGGACCGGGCGATCTCGATCCGCGCCCGCGAGCTGGCCAATCGCATCGTGTGGGACCTCGAGGCCAGGGGGCTGAAGGCCGACGTGGCGGTGGTTGAACCGGTGGTCAGGGCCGTGTTGACCGATACCCCGCCGCCACTCGAGGCCAGGGCGCGGGCGCGGGTGATCCGCGAGGCGCTGGCCAAGCTCGGCGATGGGGTGAACCTGCCACCCGCGGCCGTGGACGGTCTGGTCCAGGCGGTCCTGGCCTCGATCGACGAAACGGGCCGGGTCCAGCGCGATCGCCTGGCGTCCATCCTGGCTTCGGCCATGCCCATGCCGGGGCTTGACGACATGCTCGACCCGATGGTGGCCTTCGTGAACCAGGTCCTCCGCGATGTTCGCTTCGAGGGCCGGGTTCGCTGGGCCCTCGACCGCCTCGCTGCCCAGCTGCCTGGTTTGCAGGACGATTCGGACCTGCGCCAGCGTGTCGAGGAGGACCTCTTTGCCGCCACCTGGGCGGTGGTCCCGCTGCCCGAGGGGGCGTTATCTGGAATCCAGCCGCTGCGGGTGGTGGACGTGGAGTTCCGCCAGACGGGCCTGGTTCCGGTCCTGAAGAAGATGGAGGACGAGCTGGTGCCAACCCAGGTACTGAGCGTGGTCATCGCCCTGGGTGTGATCTTCCTGCTTTTTGCCCTGGTCTTCCGTTCGCTCATCATCGGGCTGGTGGGCGTGGTGCCGACGGTCCTCACCATCCTGGTCAACTTCGCCGCGCTTGGCTATCTCGGTATCGGGCTTGACTCCTACACGGCGATGATCGCCAGCGTGGCCATTGGTCTCGGTGTGGACTACGCGATTCACTTCGTCGCGCGCTACCGCAAGGAGCTCGGCCGGGGCCTCGACAACTTCACCGCGCTCAAAGAGACGATGTCCACCACCGGCATCTCGATCATGATCAACGCCCTTTCGGTGGCCGGTGGCTTCGTGGTGCTGGTCTTCGCGGTGGGGCAGCACCTGCAGCGTTTCGGCGGCCTTTTGGCCCTGGCTCTGGTGACCAGCGCGATCTTCACCCTGTTGGTGCTACCGGCGTTGCTCCTGGTGCTGCGGCCCCGGGCGCTCTACGGCGTTGAGAAGAAGAACAGGCGCTGAGGGGCCCTTTTTCCAGCGCCCCCGGGTGATCACCCCGGGGGCCTCGCTTTTGCTTAGAGTGGGGGTATGCGGGAACTCTTAACGGCGCATTTCGGCGAGAAGGTGAGCTTTGCCCCCGCGACGCTCGCCGAGCACGGCCGGGACGAGGGGTACCCCGAGACGCGGCCGGTGGACGCGGTGGTTTTTGCGGAGTCGGTGGACGACGTTGCCCTTCTGCTCGGCCTCGCGGCGCGCAACGGGTTTTACGTGATCCCCTTCGGAGGCGGGACCAGCCTCGAGGGCCACCTCCTGCCGCTCAAGCGGCCCACGGTGAGTCTCGACCTTTCGCGCATGGACCGAATTCTGGAGGTTTCCCCCGAGGACTTCCTGGCGGTGGTGGAGCCGGGGGTGACCCGCGAGGCGCTCAATGCCAGGCTCCGGCCCCACGGGCTCTTTTTTCCCGTCGATCCCGGGGCCAATGCCACCCTCGGTGGCATGGCCGCCACCAACGCTTCGGGAACCACCACGGTGAAGTACGGGGGCATGCACCAGAACGTGCTGGCCCTCGAGGCGGTCATGGTCGGTGGCGAGCGGGTGCGTTTCGGCCGCCCGGTGCGCAAGAGCAGCTCGGGCTATGACCTGAAAGATCTCTTCATCGGTTCCGAAGGTACCCTGGGCGTGATCACCAAGCTCTACCTGAAGCTCCATCCCCTCCCGGCCCACGTCCACACCCTCCGGGTCTTCTTTCCCTCGATCGCCGCCGCCGCCGAGGGCGCCTACGCGGTGATGGGCTCGGGGTTGCCGGTGGCCCGGCTTGAACTCCTGGACGAAAACGCGCTCAAGGCCGTGAACCGTTATCTGGGCAGCGACTATCCCGAGCGTCCCGCCCTCTTTTTGGAGTTCCACTCCTCGACCGAAGCGGCCATCGCCTCCGAGGCGAGTTTCGCCCGGGAACTCCTGCTGGAGGCTGGGGCCGATTCGATCGACGCCGCGGCCAGCGAAGCCGATCGCAAGGCCCAGTGGGAGGCACGGCACCAGGCCTACTGGGCGCTGGTGCGCCTGTTCCCCGAGCGGGCCTACGTCATCACCGACACCGCGGTGCCGCTTTCCCGGCTACCTTCGCTCGTCGTCTACGCCCAGACGCTCATGGACGAGCTGGGTCTCGTGGGGTCGATTCTGGGGCACGTGGGGGATGGCAACTTCCACACCATCGTCGCGGTCACCGAGGAGGATTACCACCTGGCCGAGACCTATAGCACCCGCTTGGTCCAGCGGGCGCTGGAGCTCGGGGGCACCGCCACCGGGGAGCACGGGGTGGGGATTCGCAAGAAAAAGTTCATGACCATCGAGCACGCCGAGGCCCTGGAGTGGATGCGAAAGCTCAAGGCAGCCTTCGATCCTCTGGGGCTTTTGAACCCGGGCAAGATTCTTCCGTAAGCGATCGTTTCATCCGGGCTTCACCCGGGGGTGGTTGAATAGGGTTGCGCATGAGACGCTCGTTTGGATTCCAATACCGCTTCTTCCGACCCCGCGGCCTTTGGGCCTGGCTCGTCATCGCCGCCGCCTCGTTGCTGGGGCTGGTGATCGCGCTTTGGCTCTTGGCCACGGTGATGATCCTCGCCGGGGCAGCGCTGGCGTTTGCGAGCGCCTATGCCCTTTGGATGCGTTTCAGGATGCGAAAACGCCGCCTCCCGCCCTTTCGTTAGCAGCCTCCCTGAAAAGGCCCCGCGCAAGGAACGCGGGGCCGGGGTTTTTACGCTAGGCGCGAAGGCCGGTACTTCGAGCGCGAAAGAGTGCGATCAAGCCACCGAGGAGCGAACCCGCGAGGGCAAGCTGCCAGCTGAGTCCCTGGCGCTGGGTGAGGAAGTCGAGCTGGTAGCCCAGCAGGTATCCGCCGGCCAGCAAGAGGAGGACACCGCCGATGGGTTCCAGGTAGGCCCCCGCCCGGCGCAGCGTTTTGAGGAGCTCTTCCTTGCCCAACCCCGCGAGCACGCCGACCGCTACGAGGACCGCTGCCATTCCGGCCCCGTATCCGAGCAGGGCGACGAGGCCGGCCGCGGCCCCCTTGGCAAACGAAAGGCCGACGATGGCCAGGAATACCGGCAAGGTGCACCCCAGGCTTGCCAGCCCGTAGGCGATACCAAAGAGGTAGAACTCAAAAAGGCCAGCGCCTCGCGGGGCGCGGGTGCCCAGGTTGAAGCCCAAGCCGCGCCCCAACACCGTAGCCAGACCGAGCCCGATCAGGATGAGGGCGAGGCCGAGGTTGATGTAGGGGATGTAACTCCCGAGCGCGGTGCCCACCAGCGAGAGCACGAACCCGATGACGGCGAAGGTGCTGAAGGCGCCGAGGCCGAGGAGCAACCCCAGCCAGAAGCCTCCCCAGGCGCCACTCTTCCCTTTGGCCAGGAAGCGCCCCAGGGTGGCGGGCAAGAGCGCGAAGCCGCAAGGGTTGAGGGTGGCGAGGGCCCCGGCGGTGAGGGCGTAGGCCAGGAGGTTCACGGCCCGACCCCCACCTGTGCGAACACCCGCACCCAGGTCCGGTAATCGGCTGGAGAGAGGCTTTTATAGCGGATCACGCCCGAGGCGTCGATCAGGTATTTGGTGTCGAGGGCCTGCACCCGGTAGTCGAGGGTCATCTGGCCGGGATCCTTGGCGAAGTACCAGCGGCTGGGAAATCCGTAGCGGTCGCGATAGGCTCGTACATCGTCCTCGGTTTCATTTGGATCGACGAAGACGACGAGGACGTTAAAGCGCGGGCCCGCGTCGGCCTCGAAGCGCTGGAGTTCGCGCAGCCCCTGGACACAAGGGGTGCACCAGGTGGCGGTAAAGAAGATGAGCCCCGGTTTGCCGTCGGTGAGCGTGGGGAGGTCGATGGGGCGGTCCCAGGCGTCGGTGAGCTGGAAAGGCGGTGGATGGTCGCCCACCTCGAGGCCCACCGTGCCCCCGGCCCGGCTGCTGTAAAAGGCCCAAACAGCCGCCGCGGCGATGATCGCGGCGAGGCCCAGGAGAAGGCGCGTTTTCATACTGCCTCCCTTTGCTGCGAGGCGCCGTTTAGGCGCAGCAGGAGAGCTGATGCACGTCGGTGTCGAGCGCTTGGGCTACGAGCCGCACCCCTTCGGCAAGGGTGAGGTAGGGGTGGAAGGTCTCGATGAGGTCGCGGTAGTTGAGTTCGTATTTCACCGCCACGATGCCCTCTTGCAGCGCATCGCCCGCTTCCGGGGCCAGAATGTGCAGGCCGAGGACCGTACCCTCGCTGTCCACCACGATCTTGAACAGGCCGCGGGTATCGAAGGCGGCCAGCGCCCGCGGTAGATCCTTCAGCTCGAGCACTGCGGTCCGCACGCCTTCACCGTGGCGCTTTTTGGCTTCCTTTTCGGTCAGGCCCACCGCGGCCAGCGCTGGGTCGGTGAAGGTGACCCGGGGGACGGCGGTGAGATCGAGGGTTTCCCCTTCCCCCAGCGCATTCTTGGCCGCGATTCGGCCCGACTGGGCGGCGACGTAGACGAACTGGGGTAGCCCGGCCACGTCGCCGGCGGCGAAGATGCGGGGGTTGGTGGTGGTCAGCCGCTCGTCGACCCGGATGGCGCCCCCTGCCTCCAGGGTCACCCCCGCGGCCTCAAGGCCCAGCTGGGCGGTGCGGGGTTTGCGTCCGGTGGCCACCAGCAGCCGCTCGGCTTCGAAGACTCCACTTTGGGTGTGGACCCGGTAGACCCCACTGTCCTTCTCCACCCGCTCGGCCCGGACACCGGTGTGGATCGCGATGCCTTCGGCCGCCAGGTAAGCCGTGAGTTGCTCACTGAGCGAGGCCTCTTCGGCGGGGAGGATCTGGGGCATGGCCTCGAGGACCGTAACCTTGCTGCCCATGCGGGCAAAGGCCTGGGCCAGTTCGAGGCCGATCGGGCCGCCCCCAATCACCAGCAGGCTTTCAGGAAGCGCCGGAGCGGCCACGGTCTCGAGGTAGGTCCAGGGCTCGCTCTCTTCAAGGCCGGGGATGGGCGGGAGAACCGGCTCGGCGCCGGTGGCGACGAGGTAGGCCCCGGCCTGGATGGGGTCGCCGTCGATCAAGAGGGTTTCGGCGTCGGAGAATTGTGCCTTGCCACGGATGATCTCGACCCCGGCGGCCTCGAGCACCGCCTGGTACTTGGCCTGGCGGAGGTCCGCCACCAGACCATCCTTCTGGCGCATGACCTCGGCGAAGTCCAGCGCCGCGCCCTGCGAGCTGACGCCGGGAAACCGGGGGCGCTCGGCGAGGTGCTTGGCCTCGGCGGCGCGCAGCATGACCTTGCTGGGCACGCACCCCACGTTGACACAGGTGCCGCCCAGGGTGTGGTTTTCGATCACCGCCACCCGGGCGCCCTTGGCGCGGGCCTCGAGGGCGGCGGCCACGCCTGCCGATCCGCTGCCGACGATGGCCAGATCGTATTTCATGCAGCCTCCTTCGGGGTCAGCCGGTAGCCGGCGGCCTCGACGGCCCGGAAGAGATCGGAAACGTTGGCCTCGCCCTCGACCACGGCTTCCTTTTTGATGTAATTCACCTTGACCTTTGCCACCCCAGGCACTTGGGCCAGCGCATTCTCCACCGTTTTCGCGCAACCACTGCAGGTCATGCCTTCAACTTTGAACTTCATCGTCCACCTCCTGGCCTCAGCCTAGGGGGTGGACATAGGTCCAAGGTCAAGGGCTTTCTCGGGAAAACCTCGGGGATAGACGGTGCCGCCGTGGGCCTTGACCCAGGCGAGGAGGTCGGGGTCGGCGTTTTCGGGGCAGGCGGCGTGGACCTCGCCGGATGCGTGCAAAGCCTCTATGAGGACCAGGTCGTGCCGGGCGGCGCCCACGACGCGGGCCCTGGGGCGTTCGAGGCCCCAGTGGCCGCAGGCGTCGGTGAAGGCGCCGGCGAGATCGAGCTGTTTGGCCCGGAGGGTGGTCTCCTGTCCCGGGGTGAAGCTGAGGTCGATCTGGAGCCATTCGGGTGGGTGAAGATAGACCTCTTCCGGTTCTTCGAGCACGGCCGCAAGCTCGGGGTTTTCCCTCAACAGGCTTTCCACCAGCCCCTCGAAGAGGAGTTCTTGGGTGGCGCGACGCTGGAGTTTTGCCGCTTCGTCGGCCGGGGACGCGGTGGCGTTGGGGCCGGGGAGTTGGTCGAGGGCGGATTGGGCGACGAGCCGGATCAGGAAGGGGATGGCCTTTTCCGTAACATCGCGGGCTTCCTCGGTGTGCTCGGGGGCGTTGGGGCGGACACCGAGGCTGAATTCGTAGCCCGCGAGGTGGTAGGTGATGCAGCTCCAGCCCAGCTCCATATCGCAGCATTCGAAAAGACCCCGGCGGGCTTGCTCAAACACCGTCAGCAAGCGGGCATCGAGCGCGGCGAAGCGCTGGATCTTCCGGGTCACCGGTCCCGGGATGAAGACCCCGGCGCCGCGATCGTAGGCGATGGCGACCTTTCCCGAGGTGAGAAAGCCATGACCGAGGGCCTGGAGCAGCGTGCCGTAGACCTCGCCAAGCGGGCGGGTGCTGGTAAAGAGCAGGCGGGCCTCGGGATTTTCCTCGATGAGTTGCTGGATTCGGGTGATCAGGGTATCGGTCATGCGCCCGTCGGTGACCTGACGGTCGACCAGGGCCCGTTCCAGACCGAGCACCCAGACTTCGGGTGGCATGCGACCTCCTCAAAGTCCAGTCTACCTTTTCGGTCGCACCTTCAGGTGAGCGGTGCCGGCGGTTCCAGGTAGACGCAGGTATTCTTCCCGTCGCAGGCGGGGTCGGGGTGCTGCCTGGCCCACTCCAGACGCGTTTTGAGTTCGTTACGGAGTTCGGTGAGGGCGGCGATCTTGGCCTCGATCTCGGCGACCTTTTCCTCGAGCATGGCTCGCACGTGGGCGCAGGGCGGTTTGCCCTCGGCCATGACCTCCAGCATGCTGGCGATCTCCTCGAGTTGAAAGCCGAGGCCCTGGGCCAGCTTGATAAAGCGCACGCGTTCGACGGCGCTTTCGTCGTAGAGCCGGTAGCCGGCTTCGCTTCGCGCCTCGGGCCTCAAGAGCCCGATGCGTTCGTAAAAGCGGAGGGCGTCTTTGGAAACGCCCGACTGCCTGGCCACTTCGCCGATGGTGAGCATCAAGCTTCACCCTACGTCGCCTCGAGTCGGATGACAATGGGGCAACTGGGCCTTTCGTCCAAGGACGTATACTCTATGCCGATGGTGCCGGTTGGCCATGCATCGTGATGAGCCCGAGGGTTGGGGAGAGGGCTTTGGTATTGGGAGGCGAGATGGAAAAGTACAACCCGCATGCGATCGAGCCCAAGTGGCAGCGTTACTGGCAGGAAACCGGCCTGATGCAGGCCAGGGAGGAAGGGAAAAAGTACTACGTTTTGGAGATGTTCCCCTATCCTTCCGGGGACCTTCACATGGGGCATCTCAAGAACTACACCATGGGGGACGCCCTGGCGAGGTTTTTGCGGATGCAGGGGTATTCGGTGCTCCACCCCATGGGGTGGGATGCCTTTGGGCTTCCGGCCGAGAACGCGGCTTTGAAGTTTGGTCTTCATCCCCGGGAATGGACCTACAAGAATATCGAGCGGGCCAAGGCCTCGCTCAACCTCATGGGGATCCTCTACGACTGGGACCGCGAGGTCACCACGTGTGAGCCCGACTACTACCGCTGGAACCAGTGGTTTTTTATCAAGATGTACGAGCGAGGCCTGGTCTACCGGGCCAAGGCCGAGGTGAACTGGTGCCCCAAGTGCCAGACGGTGCTCGCGAATGAGCAGGTCATCGACGGCCGTTGCTGGCGTCACGAGGACACCCTGGTCGAGAAAAAAGAACTCGAGCAGTGGTATCTGAGGATCACCGCCTACGCCGAGCGCCTGCTCCGGGACCTCGATAAGCTCGAGCGCTGGCCCGAACGGGTCAAGGCCATGCAGCGGGCCTGGATCGGGAAGAGTGAGGGCGCCGAGATCGTCTTTTCCGTTAAGGACCACCCGGGCAAGGCGATTCGCGTCTTCACCACCCGCCCCGACACCCTCTTCGGCGCCACCTTCATGGTTTTGGCCCCCGAACACCCCTTGGTGGCCGAGATCACCGCGCCCGATCGGGTGGAGGCGGTGCGGGCGTACGTCGAGGCCACCCGCAAAAAGAGTGAGATCGAGCGCCAGGTCGAGGACCGCGAGAAAACCGGGGTCTTTACCGGCGCCTACGCGATCAACCCCGCCACCGGCGAGGCCATTCCCATCTACATCGCCGACTACGTGCTCATGGGCTACGGCACCGGCGCGATCATGGCCGTTCCGGCGCACGATCAGCGCGACTTCGAGTTCGCCAGGAAATACGACCTGCCGATTCGCCTCGTGATCCGGCCGGAATCCGGCGAGCTCGCCGAGCCCCTCACCGAGGCCTTCGAGGGGGCCGGGATCATGGTCAATTCGGGTCAGTTCGACGGCCTGCCTTCGGAAGAGGGCAAGAAAAAGGTCATCGCTTGGCTCGAAGCCGAGGGAATCGGGAAGGGCACGGTGAACTACCGCCTGCGTGACTGGCTCATCTCTCGCCAGCGTTACTGGGGGACCCCCATCCCCATGGTCCACTGCGACCGTTGCGGGGTGGTCCCGGTGCCTGAGGAAGAACTCCCGGTCAAACTGCCGGAGATCAAGGACGTCGAACAGATCAGGCCGAAAGGGAAGAGCCCCCTCGAGGCCCACCCCGAGTTCATCAACACCACCTGCCCCAAATGCGGAGGCCCCGCTCGGCGTGACCCGGACACCATGGACACCTTCGTCGATTCTTCCTGGTACTACCTCCGCTATGCCGATCCGAAGAACGCCGGGCTGCCCTTCTCTCGTGAGCGGGCGGACTTTTGGATGCCGGTCGACCAATACATCGGCGGCATCGAGCACGCGGTGCTCCACCTCCTCTATTCACGCTTTTTCACCAAGGTGCTCTACGATATGGGTCTTTTGGGGGTAGACGAGCCCTTCGAGGGACTTTTCACCCAGGGCATGGTCCTTGGCTGGACCGACTACGGCCCGGTGGAGGTCGAGGGCGAGCGGGTGGTGCTTTCGGAAGAGGCTCGTCTCCGGCTTGAACTCGAGGCCCGCGAGCTCTCCTTGGACACCCTCAAGAAGATGGGCGCCGAGCTGAGGCCCGGCGAAGACGGCAAGATGCATTTTTGGAAGCCCGCGGTGATGAGCAAGTCGCTGGGCAACGGGGTGATGGTCGGGCCCTTCGTCAAGGAGCAGGGCGCCGACATCGCCCGCGTCACCATCCTTTTTGCCGCTCCCCCTGAGAGCGACATGGTCTGGACCGAGGAGGGGGTTTCCGGAGCCTGGCGGTTTTTGAACCGGGTGTGGCGCCTTTTCCAGGAAGACCGGGACCAGCTCGCCGAGGTGTCTTCGGCGTTCGATGCCGGCGGTCTTGAGGCCGAGGAGCGTGAGCTTTGGCGGGCGCTCAACGCGGCGATCAAGAAGGTGACCGAGGACACCCGTGACTTCCACTTCAACACCGCCATCGCCGCCCTCATGGAGCTTTTGAACGCGCTTTACGACTACCGCAAGACTCGTCCCGTGACCCCGGTCTACAAACGGGCGCTCATGGACTACCTGCGTCTCCTCGCGCCCTTTGCTCCCCATATCGCCGAGGAGCTGTGGCGGATTTTCGACGACGCCTCGGTGTTCTTTTCTGGCTGGCCCGAATACGACGAATCGGCGCTCAAGGTGGATACCCTCGAGATCGTGGTGCAGGTCAACGGCCGGGTTCGCGGGCGAATCCAGGTGCCGGCCGAGGCCAGCGCCGACGAAGTCAAGGCGGCGGCCCGAGCCCACAAGAACGTGCGGCGCTTCCTCGAGGGCAAAGAGGTCGTCAAGGAGGTCTACGTTCCGGGCAAGATCCTCAACCTGGTGGTCCGTTAAACGGATCTCGTCCGCGGCCGCCTTTGGCGCGCCGGTAGGTTGGATTGGCTGTGCCCCCCGAGCGCGGGGGGCCTTTTTAGCCCTTTTTCAGCCCCCAAATGAGCCCGGCGGTGAACCCTCCGGCGAAGGGGGCGTTGTAGGTGAGCACGTCCAGGAGCTTTTGCCAAAAGCTCTTGAGCGTCGCCTCGTCGAGGAGCGGCTCCACGTCCTTTTGGATCCGGGTCCAATTGACTTCGATGTAGCCGGCGTAGGCCAGGAGCTGTACGGCGATGAAGAGCGCCCCTAACACCAGGGCCAGGAGTTTCCCGAGCTTTTTGAGGGTGTAGCCGCTCACCAGACCGGCCAGGCCGCCGAAGGTGATTTGGCTGATGACGGGGCCGTAGGCATCCATGCTCTCCCATCTTATCGCCGGGGCATGAAAACCCCGTTGGGTTTTACCGCCGCTGCGGCGTTGCCAGGGGTGGTCCCCAATTCAGCGAATCGGCTCGCGTTCAAAAAGCGGCAGGAGCGCGCGCTCCTGCCGCTTCGATCGTGGTGGGCGGTACTGGACTTGAACCAGTGACCTCCCGCGTGTGAGGCGGGCGCTCTGGCCAGCTGAGCTAACCGCCCAAGCAAGCTTGAATTTAGCATTCGGCCCCTTTGATGTCAAGTTTGGCGATGCGCTTGGGGTTTTCTTACGCCGGAAATGGGGCAATGGGCGGGTGGTAAACTGAGGGGGAAAGCAAAGGAGGTTGGTAGCCATGCGCGGACTGTGGAGACGTGCGCAGGTGGCGGTGGTGTTCGGCCTTTTGGGCTGGGCCCTGGCTTTCCAGCCCGCCGGGGTGGAGTGCGTGGCCCCGGCCAATCCCGGTGGTGGGTGGGACTTCACCTGCCGGACTGTGGGAAAGCTCCTCTATGACCTTGGCATCGTTCCCCGCCCGGTCAAGGTGACCAACATGCCCGGTGGTGGCGGGGGGTGGCCTTCGCCCATGTGGTGACCAAGCGCAGGGGCGATGCCAATCTCTTGGTCGCGGCCTCGCCGGCGACGACGCTCCGGTTGGCCCAGGGCAAATACGGCGGCTTTTCCGGGGACGACGTCCGCTGGCTCGCCGCGCTCGGCGCCGATTTTGGCGTTATCGCCGTGCGGCCGGATGCGCCCTGGAAAACGCTCGAGGCCCTCATCGCCGACCTGAGAAAGGATCCCACTGCCATCGCGTTTGGTGGCGGGAGCGCGGTCGGCGGCCAGGATCACATGAAGGTTTTGCTCCTGGCCAAGGCGGCGGGTCTTGATCCCCGGAAGATCAAATACGTGCCCTTTAGCGGTGGGGGCGAGGCGCTCACTTCCTTGCTCGGTGGCTTCGTTCAGGCTTTCCCTGGCGATGCGTCGGAGACCATCGAGCAGTACAAGGCGGGCAAGGTGAGGATCCTGGCCGTGCTCAGCGAAGCGCGTCTTCCGGCCCTGCCCGAGGTGCCGACCGCCAAGGAACTCGGCTACGACGCGGTGTGGGCGGTGTGGCGGGGCTTTTACATGCCCCCGGGTGTTCCAGACGACGCTTACGCGTTCTGGGTCGAGGCGATGAAAAAGGTCGAGGCATCCCCGGAGTGGGCCAGGATCCGCGCCGGACGCGGTCTTGCCCCCTTCTTTAAGGGCGGGGCAGCGTTCGAGGCCTTTGTCAAGAAACAGGTGGAGGATTTCCGGGAGCTTTCGCGTTCGCTGGGACTCATCAAATAGACGTGCGTGCTGATCGTTTTGTCGGACTCTTCCTGCTGGCGCTCGCGCTTTGGTACGGCCTCGAGGCCAAAGGCCTCGAGGCCGGCTACCTCGCCGATCCCCTCGGCCCCCGGGCCTTTCCGCTCTTGCTTTCGGCGGTGCTCTTAGGTCTTTCGCTCTTCATGGTCTTCCGGCCTGCTGCCGGGGGAGGGGTTGGCTTTCCCGCCTGGAAAGGGCAGCTCGCGGTGATCGCGAGCTTCGTGGTTTACAGCGAGCTCCTCCTGCCGCTTGGCTTTGTCCTCGCCACAACGCTGGAAGTGGCTTTTGTGGCCCGATGGCTCGGGGCTTCGTGGGGCAAGGGCGCGGCGGCAGGCTTTGGGTTTTCGCTCGCGCTCTACCTCATCTTCGTTTTTGGGCTCGGGATTCCCCTTCCCTTGGGCCAGTGGTGGCCCGCATAGGAGGCGTCGGTGGACGTTTGGCATCAGCTCGCGGGTGGCTTCGCGGTTGCCCTTTTGCCGCTGAACCTGGCCCTGGCTTTCGCCGGTGCGTTTCTGGGAACCCTCATCGGAGCACTGCCCGGCATCGGTCCGGTTAACGGGGTGGCGATATTGATCCCCATCGCCTATGCCCTCAAACTGCCGCCGGAATCGGCGCTGATTTTGCTGGCCGGCGTGTATTACGGTGCCGAGTACGGTGGGCGTATCTCGAGCATTCTCCTCAACGTCCCCGGGGACGCCGGCGCGGTGATCACCACCCTCGACGGTTATCCGATGGCGCAAAAGGGGCGCGCGGGTGAGGCGCTGGCGCTCTCGGCCCTTTCCTCGTTTATCGGCGGCACCCTTTCGGTCATCGGCCTGACGCTTTTCGCACCGGCGCTGGCTGGGTGGGCGATCCGCTTCGGCCCCGCCGAGTACTTCGCCCTCATGGTCTTTGCCTTTACCACCCTTGCCAGCCTGGCCGGAAAAGACCCGGTCAAGGCGCTGATCTCCAGCGTCTTCGGGTTGATGCTCGCCACCGTGGGCCTTGATCCCGGGAGCGGGCTTCCCCGCTTCACGTTTGGCGAGCTCAAGCTCTACGACGGCATCGACTTTCTCGTGGTCGCCATCGGTCTTTTCGCCATCAGCGAAGTTCTGGTCTTGATGGAGCAAAGCTTCCTTGGTTCAGCGAGGCAAATGCGTGTGACCTCGACACGGGTGTCGCTCAAGGTTTTTCTCGGTACGATCTGGACCATTTTGCGCGGTTCGGTGATCGGGTTTTTCATCGGTGTGCTTCCCGGAGCCGGGGCTTCGATTGCGAGCGCCGTGGCCTACACCACGGAGAAAAGGCTGATTGACCGGGAAGGAACATTCGGGCAGGGGGATCCCCGCGGCGTCGCCGCTCCGGAGGCGGCCAACAACGCCGCCGCCGGCGGTGCCATGGTCCCGATGCTCACCCTCGGGGTGCCGGGAAGCGGAACCACGGCGGTGCTCCTTGGGGCCTTGATGATGTTCAACGTCACCCCCGGTCCGATGATCTTTCAGCAGCGACCGGAGGTGGTCTGGGGGCTGATCGCTTCGATGTACATCGGGAACCTCATGCTCTTGGTCTTGAACCTGCCCCTGGTCGGGGTGTTTGCGCGGATCCTCACCGTGCCGCGCTGGTTTTTGATTCCGGCCATCGTGACCCTAAGTTTCGTCGGGGTGTACGCGGTCAACAACAGCGCCTTCGACCTCCTCTTCATGACCGGGATCGGGGTGTGGGGCTATCTGATGCGAAAGTTCGGCTTTCCCCTGGCGCCCATGATCCTGGGGCTGGTCCTTGGCCACCTGATGGAGGTCAATCTGCGTCGGGCCCTGGCCATCAGTGGCGGTGATGTGGGGTTCCTTTTCCAAAGCCCCATCGCCATCGCCCTCTGGCTGCTTTCTGTCTTGAGCCTCTTTTTGCCTTTCCTGGTCGCTCGCTTGGGGCGCGGGCGGGCATAGGCCCGCGCTTTTATGATGAGCGCATGCGAGCGCTTTCGTGGCTCATTTTCCCGTTGCTCTTGCTTTCCCTGGCCCAGTCGCCGGCGGAGGTCGCCCGTCAGGCGGCCGCCGAGTGGCTTGCCGGGAAGTTGAGCGTGAATCCCTACGAGGCCCTGGGCCAGTCCCCTGAACGGGCGCTGGAGATTCTCGAGAAAGCGATGGCGTTCCCTCCGCCACCGCCGGGCCTCGAGGTCAACTTCGAGGCCCCCGAGGTCGAGCCCAGAGGCGATGGCGCGGTGGTCAAGTTCCCCGCCGCCTGGGACGACCACGGTGGCTCGGTGGTCGTTGAGGTGCGGGGCGGCGAGGCTCGGAGCATTTTTTGGCGTCCCGATGGCGGCCTGTTGCCGAAGTGGCTCGTCACGCCCTGGATGGGTCCGCTCTTTTTGCTTTTGAGCCTGGTGTTCGTGCTCTCCCTTTCGCGCGGCCGGTTGCGAGGATGGTGGCGGGCGTTGGTTTTGGAGCTCGCCAACCGGCGGCGGCTCTTTTTCTTTACCAACGCCATCCTCTTTGGCGCCTTCATTCTGGGCGCAATCGGAGCCTACGGCGATCCTAAGGTGGCCTTGCTCGTGCAGCGGCTGGTGGGCGGGGCGCTGAACCAGATCGGTCTCGATCGCGCGGTCGAGTACGGGCCGCTGACGCTGGCGGCAGTGATCTTTTACTGGAACTTCACCCGGGGCTTGATCCTGACCACCCTGAGCCCGGCCCTGCTCCTTGGTATTCCGGCGCTCCTGCTGAACCTGGCCAGGTACTACGTCCTGGGGATTGCCCTCTCGCCCGCGGTCATTCCCTGGGAGCGGTTTTTGCTCCACCTGCCGGTGATCCTCCTCGAGCTCGGCGGGTATAACGCGGTGGTCTTCGGCGGGCTTGGCCTCCTCGGCGACGTCCTCTCGGGGAAGGGGTACCGCCAGGGGCTTTGGGTATTGCTCCGGAGCTTCGTACTGGGGGCGGTGTTGCTCCTCTTTGCCGCCTGGTATGAAGCGTTCGAGGTGATGCCTTGAAGGTCGCGATCTTCGGCGCGGGTGCATGGGGGACGGCGCTGGCCGTGGTGCTCGGTGCCAAGGGGGTGCCGGTGGGTCTTTGGGCGCGGCGGGAAAGCCAGGCCCAGGCGCTGAGGCGACTCCGGGAGAATCGGGACCGCCTCCCCGGGGTCGTGCTTCCGCCCTACGTTCAACCCACGGCCGATCCCGAAGAAGCCCTCAAGGGGGCGGCGTTCGCCGTGGTGGCGTTGCCCTCGAGGGCCCTCCCCGAAGCCCTGGAGCAGCTGCCGAAGGCGCCGGCGTACGTCAGCGCCACCAAGGGTTTGTGGTTCGAGGGGGCGCACCTGGCCCGACCCAGCGAGGTGATCGCCAAGATCACCGGGGTTGCCAGGGTCGCCGCCCTCTCCGGGCCCAATCACGCCGAGGAGGTGGGCCGCCTCCTCCCCGCCGCGGCGGTGGTGGCGAGCGAAGACCCCGCTTTGGCGAAGGCGGTGCAGGCGGTTTTCTCGGGGCCGATCTTCCGGGTGTACACGAGCCGCGATCTGGTCGGCGTCGAGCTCGGGGGCGCGCTCAAAAACGTGATCGCCCTCGCGGCGGGCATGGTGGACGGTCTGGCCCTTGGCGATAATGCCAAGGCCGCGCTTTTGACCCGGGGCCTCGCCGAGATCATTCGCTTCGGGGCGGCCTTTGGGGCTCGGAGCGAGACCTTTTTTGGCCTTTCGGGGCTCGGTGATTTGGTGGCCACCGCCACCAGTCGCCACTCGAGGAACCGCTGGGCCGGCGAGCGCATCGTCTTAGGCCAGGATATCGAGGGGAAGACCGTCGAGGGTTTGGGCACGGTGCGCGCGGTTTATGCCTGGGCCGAGGCCACCGGCACCGACCTGCCCATCGTGCGCGCGGTCTACCGGGTGGCGGTGGAGGGCGCCGACCCGGCCTCGATCCTTATGGAACTGATGCAGCGGGAGCCGAAGCCGGAGGCGATATAAGCGCTGGCCTTGAGATCGTGCGGCTCAGGTCTGGGAATCCGCCGAGGCCGGGCCGTTCGGGGTCTTCTCACCGATCCGGCGTTCGTTGCCCCGCCAAAGCCGCCTCAGGTTTTCCCGGTGGGTGAAGAAGATCAGGGCAGCGAGGATCACCAGCGTGGCCACCTCCCACGAGGGGCGCGAGAGGGCCAGGGCGAGGGCTACGGCCCCGATCGACCCGGTGAGGCTGCCGGCTGAAACGTAACGGGTGAGGAGAATGACGGTGATGCCCAAAAGCGCGGCGTAGAGGGCGACCTCGGGGTCGAGGAAGAAGACCGTTCCCAGGCTGGTCGCCACGCCCTTGCCGCCGGAAAAACGCAGGGTAACGGGAAAGTTATGCCCGAGGACGGCGGCCACCGCGACGCCGCCGAGCAGGGGTCCCTCGATGCCGACCGACCGCGCGATCCATACCGCGATGCCGCCCTTGAAGACGTCGAAGAGGGCCACGATGATCGCGGGGAACCAGCCGAGGGTCCGCTGGACGTTGGTGGCGCCGATGTTCCCCGAACCCACTTTTTGGATGTCGACACCGTAGAGCCTTCCGATGATGGCGCCCGCCGGCACCGAGCCAAAGAGATAGGCGAGAAGGAGAACGATGAGCGTGATCAGGTTCAACTCCATCTCTGCGATTTTACGACGACTCAGCTCGAGGCCGAGGTGTAATAGCGAAGCGCGAACCGCCAAAAGGCGCGGCTGGCCAAAAGCGCGATGGCGGCGACGCCAAAGGCGGCGAGGAGGGTGACGGCGCTTTTTTTCCCGAGCGCGACCTCGGCGGGGACCGTGGTCATGAAGTAGATGGGCAGCACGTAGGTCATGAAGATGCGGAACGGTCGTTGGTAGGCACTCACCGGGTACTGTCCGGTCCAGACCAGGGCGTTGAGGAAGAATACGACGTTAAAGACCTTCACGAACCAGATCGCCGTGGAGGCAAAGAGGAAGCCGATGGCGTAGGCCAGGGCCAGGCTGGCAGCGGCTGCGGCGGCGAGCAAGAGCCAGCCGAGGGCGGGCAGATGCACGCTGAGGCCGGCGTAGATCACGATGATGAGGCCGGATGCGAAGAAGGGGACGCCGACGACGGAGAAGTGCTGGGTGGTGATCCAGAGCTGGCTGTCGACCGGTTTGAGCAGCACGAAGTCCAGGGTGCCCTTTTGTACGTGTTCGGAGATCCGTCGCAGGTTGGGGTTTAAGACGCCGATGAAGAAGGCGTCGACCAGCGTGGCCATGCCCAGGACCAAAAGGGCTTCCTGCCAGCGCCAACCGCCGAAGCTGAAGCCGGTGGTGTAGAAGAGGTAGACGCCGAAGAGCTTGCCGACGGCCTCGAGCACCGCCTCGATGGTTGCCATGACGAAGTTGGCCCGGTACTCCATTTGGCTGGCCAGTGCGGCTGACCAGAAGGTGAGGATCAGCTTCAGCGGACGCATCTTAGGCCCCCATGGCGCTGTAGTGTTTGAGCCCGAGTCGCCATAGGCCACGCGAGACGAGGTAGAAGAGGAGGGTCCAGCCCAATAGGATCACCAGCGGCCAGCCGGCGGCGACCGGCATGCCCGACCAGAGGGCGCTCGGCAGGTAGACCAGGTAGGGAAAGGGCGTCCAGGCCAGAATGTTTTGCACCGTCTGCGGGTAGAGGGAGAGCGGGGCGAGCATGCCGGAGAAGAAGGTGATGAGCACGTTCCACACCTCGGAGAGCTCGGCCGCGTCTTCAAACCAAAGCGCCAGCAGGCCGAGGGTGTAGCTGGCGAAGAAGTTGGTCAAAAACGCGAGCGCCACCGCCACCAGCCCGAGCAGCGCCCGTTCCCACCCCGGCCAGACGAGGGTGCCGGGGTAGAGGAGGGTGAAAACGATGAAGATCGGCACCATCAGCGGGAGCCGGACGCCGCGTTCGGCCACGTGGTCGGCCAGGTGGTGCCAAAGGGGGTCGAGCGGTTGCAACAGGCGGAAGGAGAGGGTGCCGGTGCGGATCGATTCACTCAGGTTCCAGCTGACCCAGACCAGCGAGAGCTGTCGGGTGAGGAAGACGAAGAAAAAATACCGGGCGTACTGGTCGGTCGAGATCTCGGTGTAGCCCTGGCCGGCAGCCTCCATCCAGACCGCCATGAAGAAGAAGGGCGTGATGCCGGAAAGGAGCCAGAAAAAGATCTCGCCGCGATATTCGAGCATATAGGCGTGGTAGGTGGCAAGGAGCACCGCGGCTTTTTTAAGGATCCACCTCACGCCACCCTCCCGGCGGTGAACACCTTGGCGATCACGTCCTCGACCGGGGGTTCGCTCACGGTCAGGTCGCGGACCGGAAATTCTGCCAGCAGGCTGCGGACGGTTTCGGTCAGCTTTTCCCGGCGAACGAGCAGGCGGGCCTTTCGGCCCTCGAGGATCTCAACCTCGCCGTAGGCGGCGAGGACGTCTCGCGAAATCTGCGCCTCGAACTCCAGGCTCACTTCGCGGTAAGGGGCAAAACGGGCGACCAGAAGGCGGAGGGGACCGTCGAAGATGAGCTCGCCGTGGTGGATGACGAGCACCCGTTCGGCGAGGGCGGCGATGTCGGCCATGTAGTGACTGGTGAGCAAAATCGTGGCCCGGTGCTGGCTGCGGTAGGCCTTTAAAAACGCGCGCACCGAGACCTGGGCGTTGACGTCGAGGCCGAGGGTGGGCTCGTCGAGGAAGAGGAGCTTCGGGTGGTGAAGGAGCGCGGCCATCAGCTCGGCCTTCATCCGCTGCCCCAGCGAGAGCTTGCGCACCGGCTGCTTCAGGACCTCTTCCAAATTGAGCATCTCGGCGAAGGCGCCGATCCGTCGCCTGGCTTCGGCATCCGGAATTTCGTACACCGCGGCGTTGATCTTTAGCGAATCGAGGACGGGCAGGTCCCAGATGAGTTGCTGCTTGTTGCCCATGACCAGGGTGATCTTTTTGAGGAACTCGGGACGCCGCTCGAAGGGCACGTGCCCCAGCACCTTTACCTGGCCCGCGCTTGGGTAAATCAGGCCGGTGAGCATCTTGAGGGTGGTGGTTTTGCCGGCGCCGTTCGGCCCCAAAAAGCCGACCACTTCCCCTTCGGCGATGTCGAAGCTGACGTTTTTGACGGCCTCGATCCGGGTGTAGCGTCGGCGGAAGAAGTGCCTGAGCGTGCCCGAAAGCCCGGGGTCCTTGACGGCGACGAGGTAGGTTTTACCAAGCCCCTTGGCGCTGATGACCTCCATCGGTTCTCCTTGTCGGTCGCGATCGCTGGCGTAGCTCAGAGTCCCGGTTACCGAATGGGCGCCGGTGGACCCTTAGCGGCCCGAGGGTTCCCGGAAGGGCCGGCCGTAGGGGAGTACCCGCGATTTCGGAAAGGCCGCCTTAAGGAGCCGGGCCAGGTGCTCGGCAGCGCAGGGAAAGAGGCCCCCGCATCCGCTGACGTAGACGAAGAGTTCGTGGGGCGGCCTTGGGGACTGGGTGTAGGCCAGGCAGCTCATGTACTCCGGGAAGGCCTCGAGGAACACTTCGAACACCGCCCGCATACGCGGCCCTGCCGGGGGTAACGGCCGCCCCGAAGAGTGGGGGCGGATCCAAAACGTCCGCACCACGAGCCGGTTCATCCTTTTCCCCTCGCGTTCCAACGCGTCTCCTCCACCCCCATCGCTCGGTTGACCGTTCTGGCGAGCACGAAGAGGAGATCGGAAAGGCGGTTGAGGTAACGGATGGCCTCCGGGTTGACTTCGGCGCTTTTGCTGGCGGCGACGGCCTCCCGTTCCGCGCGGCGGACGACGGCCCGGGCCACGTGGATGGCGGAGGCGGCGCTCGTGCCGCTCGGGAGCACGAAGTACCTGAGGGCCGGGAGCTCGGCCTCCAGGCGATCGATCGCCGCCTCCAGCTCGGTGACATCGTCGGGCTCGATCCGACGGACGTAGCGCTCGGCCTGGCTGCCGGGCAGCGTGGCCAGATCGGCGCCGAGCTCGAAAAGCGTGTGCTGAATCGCGCTCAAAAGGGCATCGAGCTCCTCGAGTGTTTCAGGCAGGAGGCTTCGCGCCAGACCAAGGAAGCTGTTGGCCTCGTCGACGCTCCCGTAGGCGGCGACGCGGGGATCGTCTTTGGAAACCCGTTCGCCACCGACGAGTGAGGTCGTTCCCTGGTCTCCGGTTCGCGTGTAGATCGGCATCTTGCTATCAATCTACACCAGTGCCGAGCGCCCCCAAGACGCGGAGGCGCCCGCCTTTTTGGGCGGGCGCCTAGGAGGGAGGGATTCATGGATCATCCGGGCGCGGCTGATTCCAGGGTAGACGAGTCCCGAGAGGACAGGTGTCCCGCAGCAGTAGACTGCTTCCATGCGCCCCACCTGGCTTGAGATCGACCTGGGGAGGCTTGCGGCGAACTACCGCGTTCTGGCGAAGCGGATTTCCCCGAAAACCCAGATCATCGCCGTGGTCAAGGCGAACGCGTATGGCCACGGGGCGGCGATGGTGGCGAGGACGCTCCTCGAGGCCGGCGCGGCCCGCCTGGCCGTGGCCACGGCCGCCGAAGGCGCCGAGCTGCGAGAAGCGGGCATCCGGGCACCGATCCACCTGCTGGGAAGCCTGCACCCGGCCGAGGCCGAGGATGCCCTCGAGGCGGACCTCATCCCCACGGTGGTGACCCTCGAGGCCGCGCGGGCCCTGGCCAGGCTGCGACCCGGCGCCACCGTTCACGTCAAGGTCGACACCGGCATGGGGCGGGTCGGGGTTTTGCCGGGGAATTTGCCCCGTTTCCTGGCCGGCGTCGAGGCCTTGGGTTTGGCGGTGGAAGGGCTTTTCACGCACTTTGCCGTGGCCGACGAAGACCCCTACGAGACCCGCCGCCAGCTCGCTTGCTTTCTGGAGGCGGTGCGTGGCCTCAAAGGGCATTACCGGCTCCACGCGGCCAACTCGGCGGCCATTCTTGCCGGGATCGGGACCGATCTCGACTTCGTCCGCCCGGGCATTGCCCTCTACGGCCTTTCGCCCGACCAGTCTGCCAGGGACGACCTCAAGCCGGTTTTGGCCTGGAAGGCAAAGCCTACCCTGGTCAAGAAACTCAGACCTGGCGACGGGGTGGGATACGGTCTCACTTACCGGGCGACGACGGAAGAGTGGGTGGCGACGTTGCCCTTTGGTTATGCCGACGGCTTTCCCCGCGCTCTCTCCGGCCGGGGCTGGATCAAGCTGAATGGCGAGGACGTGCCGGTGGTGGGCCGGGTGAGCATGGACCAGACGGTGGTGCGGGTGCCGGAGGGGACGGGCCTCGAGGCCACTTTCGAAGTGGTGACCGCCGACTTCGACCCCCGGACCAGCCTCACCGGCCGGGCAAAATCGCTGGGGACGATCAACTACGAGCTGGCCACCGCCCTTTCCGAGCGGTTGCCTCGGTTGTATCGCGGGTAGGCACTGGGGCTTGGTGTAAAACGGAAGCGCCGTGAATAAACGCATAAGCATTGCGCTCGACGAAGCGCTTGTGAAAGAAGTGCAAGAATTCACCGGCCAGCGCCGAGCTTGGGTGGGCTCGAGCTGTGGCGCGCAGACCGTTTCGAAGGGCTAGTCGGTAAAGCGGGAAACTTACGCTACCGGGCCTTTTGCCCCGAGGGTCAACACTGGCTGCGGGAACCAACGAAAGTACCCATTTCTGGGTTGTATAAAATAAAGATAGTAGCCGTGAGTAAGGGCATTGAATTCGAAGAAATCATCAACGCTTCTAATACATACTTGGGTGAGGCGTTGCAATGTTATAGGCATGGGCTCGTGTTGGCAGGCTTATCCATGGTTCGCGCTGCCTTGGAAGCCTTGCTCCTTGCTCGGATTTTGTTCGAGCCAGCTTACGAGTTCACTGCAGGTGAACTCGAGGAATTGGGTATTTCAAGAAGGGTAATGAGCAGCGGATCCGTGGTACTGGACACCTATGACGAGACCGATGTTTCCCTTTTTTTCATGATCGATGAACTTAAAAAGCATGAAAAATTGAAGTTTGACGAAGATGTGATTAACGCTATGCACCGCATTCGTAAACAGGGCAATTTAATCCATCCACGGCGAATCGCCGATGTGCAAAATTCGACGCCTACCCTTGATGACCTGAAAGGGCGGATACGAGATTTGAGGGTCATACGGGAAGCGATAGTGTCAACTATTTAATTCAGTAAAAGTTTCAGCTCGTCTTCGAGGCGCCGCCACTCAAGCGAGAAGGCCTCACGCATCTTGGCCGGGTTCCCGGTGTTGCCAAGGAGAAGCATGGCCAGCTGGTCGCGGGTTAGCGGGGCGCCGGGGAGCGCGGCGACGAGCCGGAAAAAGGCCACCGGCAGGGAGAACAGTGGCTTCGAGGCGCCGAGCGCATCCCGCACCAGGCGCACCAGTTCCTTGTAGGTATATTCCTCGGGCCCGACCAGGTCGTAGCGCTGGCCGATGGTCTCATGCTTTTCGAGAGCCTGGCAAAAGACCTGGGCCACGTCGCCGGCCCAGATGGGGCGGAACGGGTAGCGCCCATCGCCGATGAGAGGGATGAACGGCAAGGGCATGCGCACCAGACCCTTTAAAACTTTGGCAAAGAACTCATCCCCCTGGCCGAAGACCAGGCTGGGGCGGAGGATCGTCCACTCAAGCCCGCTTTCCTCGACCAGCATTTCCCCCTGGGCCTTGGTTTCAAAGTACCGGCTCTGCGTGCCTGGCCGGGCGCCGAGGGCCGAGACGTGGAGCAGGCGGCGGACGCCGGCGGCTTGCATCGCGCCCAGGACGTTTTGCACCCCCTCGACGTGGACTTCCTCAAAGGTTTGCTCGCGCTCGCGGATGATCCCGGCCAGATACCCCACCGCGTCGGCTTCGGCGATCGCCCCCAGGCCCTTCCCGGTCGCGGCGTTGGCCTCGAGGTAGCGCGCACCCTCGAGTGGGCCCCTTCCCCGGCGCGAGAGGATCAAGACCTCGTGCCCGGCGGCGATCAGCGCCCGGGCCAGGTGGGTGCCGAGGAATCCGCTTCCCCCCACCAGGACGATCTTTAAAGCCATCTTCTTCCCCTTTCCTGGCCTGGCTCGCGGTGGCAAAACGCCGGGCAGCGGGCGCAGTGACACAACGGGTTACTCGTGACCCCGGTACCAGACCACCTCGACCCGCTCCAGGGTGACCAGTCCTTCCTGGATCATGCCGTCGAGTACCGGTAAAAAGGCGTCGATCTTTTCGGCGGTATCGACGATCTCGATCATCACCGGCAGGTCCTCGGAGAGTCTGAGGATGCGGGCGGTATGAATTCGCGAGCGACCCCCAAAGCCCATGACGCCCTTGAACACCGAGGCCCCGGCGAGGCCGTGCTCCTTGGCCTTGAGGACGATGGCCTCAAAGAGCGGACGCCCGTGGAAACGGTCCGATTCCCCGATGAAGATGCGCAGCAGCTTGGCTTCTCCTTTGAGCCCCATGGCTTCCCCCTTCACCTGCTCGCCACCCACACCCCGACCAAAGCCGCGGCCACCCCGGCCACGAGCGAGCCCAGGGCGTAGGTCAGGGCCATCATCCAGTCTCCTTCACGAAGCATACCGAGGGTTTCGTTGCTGAAGGTCGAGAAGGTGGTGAACGCGCCGAGAACGCCGATGGCGAAAAACCAACGCAGCTCGACGGCGACGGCGCTTTGGGTGCTGGCCTCGAGGAATACCCCCAGCAAAAAACTCCCGACCACGTTGACAAAGAGGGTGCCCCAGGGAAAAAGGCCCCCGAGGGCGTTCTGCGCCCAGCCGCTGAGGAGGTAGCGGAGAACGGCGCCCATCGATCCACCCAAGGCGATCAGGAGGTAAGCGCGCATGCTCCAAGCTTAACGAAGTCGTGCCGCGGATCTTGCCCGATTGGGTTTCCGCCAGGTGTAGCCTTTGGGGTATGGATCCACTCGAGGCCCTCTTACACGATGATGAATCGGCGGTTTTCGGCGAGGCGGCCCCGGCCATCTACCAGACCTCGCTCTTCGCTTTTGACACCGCGGAGGCGTTTGAGGCGGCGGCCCGGGATACCGATCGCCCCTTTTACACCCGGGGGACGAATCCGACGGTGCGCCTTTTGGAAAAAAAGATCGCGGCGCTTGAGAAAACGGAAGATGCCCGTGCCTTCTCCAGCGGGATGGGGGCGATCGCTGCCACGTTGTTCGCTTTCTTAAAGCCGGGCGATCGGGTGGTGGCCACCACCCCGGTCTACGCCGGGACGCACGCGCTTTTGACCGGTCTGTTGAGGCGCTTTGGGGTGAGCACCGAGTTCGTGCCCGCAACCGACACCGAGGCGATCCTCAAGGCCCTGCCCGGGGCCAAGCTTTTGTACCTCGAGTCCCCGGCCTCCTACACCTTCGAGGTGGTCGATCTGGAGCCCCTCACGCGGACGGCCAGGGCGCTCGGCATCGTGAGCGTGATCGACGCCACTTATACCGCCGGCCTCCTCTCCCGGCCCCACGAGTGGGGCGTGGACCTGGTGGTCCACTCGGCCAGCAAGTACTTTTCCGGCCATTCCGACACCATCGCCGGGGTGGTGGCCGGGAGCCGTGCCCATCTCAAGGCTATACGGGAAACCTACATGCTGCTCGGGGCCAAGCTCGCACCCTATGAAGCCTGGCTGATCGTGCGCGGCCTTCGCACCCTGCCGCTCCGCCTCGAGCAGCACGCGAAGAATGCCGAGGCCGCCGCCGCTTTCCTTGCCGAACACCCCGAGGTCAAGCGGGTTTACTACCCCACCCTGCCCGCCGACCCGAGCTACCCGCTGGCCCAAAAGTACCTGAAGCGGGGCGCGAGTTTGGTCGGGGTGGAACTTCGGGACGAGGCCGCCGCCCGGCGTTTCGTTAACCGCTTGCGAACCTTCAAGATCGGGGTTTCCTGGGGTGGGCACGAGTCGCTGGCCATGCCGCTGGCGCTGCAGCCGCGGGTGGCCCGCGCCTATCGTTTCCCGGGCGGCCTCGTGCGTCTCCACCTGGGGCTCGATGAGGTCGGCCAGGTCCTCGAGGACCTCGAACAGGCCCTATCTCGTTAATCCTGACCGAACTACTAGACATTCGCCGGGGCGCAAGCTAGACTAACACATAGCGCCGAGGGCGCGTGGGAGGTTGAAGCGATGGCGAAAAGCCTGGAAATTCAAGACCTTTGGGTGTCGCACGAAGGAAAGATGATCTTGAAAGGGGTGAACCTGAGCCTGCCCCTGGGCGAGGTTCACGCCCTTATGGGTCCCAACGGCGCCGGCAAGAGCACGCTTGGCAAGGTGGTGGCCGGGGACCAGACGTACACCGTCGAGCGCGGGCGGGTGCTTTTGAACGGTGAGGATATCACCGGGCTCGAACCCGATGAGCGGGCGCGAAAAGGCCTTTTTCTCGCCTTCCAGTATCCCCTGGAAGTGCCGGGGGTTTCGATCGCCAACTTCTTACGGCTGGCGCTCAAGGAGCGGCTCGGTCGCGACGTGCCGGTGACCGAGTTCTACGCCCGCTTGCAGGAAGGGCTCAAGACGCTTGAGTGGGATGAAGAAGTACTCGGGCGTTACCTGAACGAGGGCTTTTCCGGCGGTGAAAAGAAGCGCAACGAGATCCTCCAGCTTTTGGTGCTGAGGCCCCAGGTGGCCATCCTCGACGAGACCGACTCGGGGCTCGACATCGACGCTCTCAAGGTCGTGGCCCGGGGCGTGAACTCGATGCGCGGGCCGGAGTTCTCGGCGCTGGTCATCACCCACTACCAGCGGCTTTTGAACTACATCGTTCCCGACGTTGTCCACGTGATGATGGACGGGCGCGTGGTGAAGACCGGAGGGCCCGAGCTCGCCTTGGAGCTGGAAGCGCGGGGGTATGACTGGCTCAAGGAGGAGGTGGCCCATGCCGGAGGATCTTAAGCACGTCGCCGACGATTACCAGTGGGGCTTTAAGGACGACGTCGAACCCGAGCTGGCGCTGAAAGGGCTCACCCCCGAGACGGTCAAGCGGATTTCCGAGGCCAAGGGCGAGCCGGCCTGGATGACCGAGTTCCGCCTCAAGGCCCTGGAGATCTTCTACAAACTCCCCATGCCCAAGTGGGGGCCGGATCTTACGGCCCTCGAGCGGCAACTCGATGACTTTTTCTATTACGTCAAGCCGCCTTCCCAGGGGGTTGCCGATCGCTGGGAGGACGTCCCCGAGGAGATCAAACGGACCTACGAGCGGCTGGGCATCCCCGAGGCCGAGCGAAAGGTTTTGGCCGGGGTGGGGGCCCAGTACGACTCGGAGATGGTCTACCACAAGATCAAGGAGGAGCTGGAGAAAAAGGGCGTTATCTACGTCTCGATCGAGGAAGGGCTCCGGGAGTACGAGGAGATCTTCCGCAAGTACTTCGCCAAGATCGTACCCCCTTCGGACAACAAGTTCGCGGCGCTGAACTCGGCGGTGTGGTCTGGGGGCTCGTTCGTCTACGTTCCCCCGGGCGTTGAGGTGGACGTGCCGTTGCAGGCGTACTTCCGGGTCAATACCGCCGGCTTCGGTCAGTTCGAACGCACACTGATCATCGTCGACGAGGGGGCCAAGGTGCACTACATCGAGGGTTGTACGGCACCCCTTTACACCACCGAGGCCTTGCACACCGGCGTGATCGAGATCTACGTCCATAAGAACGCCAACTCGCGTTACACCACGATCCAGAACTGGCCCACCAACATGTATAACCTCGTCACCCAGCGAGCGGTGGTGGAAGAGAACGCCTACCACATGTGGCTCGATGGCAACCTCGGCTCCAAGGTGACGATGAAATACCCCTCCTCGATCCTTAAGGGGCGCGGGGCGCGGGCCGAGGTGCTCTCGATTGCCTTCGCCAAAAGCGGTCAGCACCTGGATACCGGAGCCAAGTTGATCCACCTCGCCGAGGACACCTCGGGCTCCATCGTGAGCAAATCGATCAGCAAGGGCGACGGGCGGGCCAGCTACCGGGGGTTGGTCAAGGTCAATCGGAACGCCGAGCGCGCCAAGGCCAACGTCGAGTGCGATGCCCTGCTCATCGATACCGAGTCGAAAACCGATACCTACCCCTACATGGAGATCGAAAACGAGACCGCCCAGATTGGTCACGAGGCGACGGTGAGCCGTCTGGCCGACGATCAGATCTTTTACCTGCAGACGCGGGGGCTGCCCGAGGATGAAGCCGCGGCGCTGATCGTGCGCGGGTTTATCGAGCCGGTGGCCAAGGCACTGCCCTTGGAGTTCGCGGTGGAGCTCAACCGACTCATCGAACTGGAGATGGAGGGTTCGGTCGGATGACGGAGAAGGCGCTCCTTTTTAACCCGGCCCAGATTTCAAAGGCGCACTCCGAACCCCTTTGGTTGGAAGAAGCCCGAAAAGGGGCCTACGAGGTCTTTCGCGCCGTGCCCTGGCCCAGCAAGAAGACCGAGGCCTGGCGCTACTCGGCCGGCCGCCTCAAAGCGGTGCCCTTCGAGCTTCCGCAGGAAGCGCCGCGTGGGCGGGCGTACGGGCGTGAGGCGCTGCCTGAGTGGGTGCGGTCGCGGATTGCTGCGGCCGATTTCTCTGCGTTCTTGGTCTTTAGGGGCGCGGACCTCGTTTACGCCGAGGTGCCCGAGGAGCTGATTGAAAAAGGCCTGCGTTTCCTCAGCCTGCACCAGGCGCTCCAGGCGCATCCCGAGCTGGTCGAAGCGCATCTGTATAAGGCGATCCCCGCGCGGCAAAAGGGCGATGCCAACGATAAGCTTCCGGCCCTGAATGCCGCCATTTGGAACCACGGCGTCTTCGTCTATGTTCCCGATGGACTGGCCCTCGAGGCCCCCATCGGGGTCTTCCGGGAGGTCGAAGAGGGCGTGCTGTCGGTGGGGCGAACGCTGGTGGTGCTCGGGGAGAACGCCCGCCTTTCGTACGTCGAGGAGCATTCCTCGCAAGATCTTGAGCGGCCGAGCGTGAATTTGGCGATGACCGAGCTCATCCTGGGCGCCGGAGCTTCGCTGGTGCACGCCAGCGTGCAGTCTTGGGGCGAGAACGTTCACCACCTCTACCGCCAGCGGGCGCTGCTTGCGCGCGATGCCAGCCTCAAGGACCTCACCGTCAACCTGGGGGCTTCCTTTGCCCGCTCTGAAGTGGGTTCGGAGCTCGCCGGGCCCGGGGCCGACTCGGAGATGCTCGGCATCTACTTCGCGGGCGGCGATCAGCACCTCGATCACTACACCCTGCAGCACCACGTGGCGCCCCACGCCCGCAGCGACGTCTACTACAAGGGCGTGGCCAAGGACCGGGGCAATATCATCTACCAGGGCCTCATCCAGCTCGAACCCGCGGCGCAGAAGACCGACGCCTACCAGACGAACCGCAACTTGCTGCTCTCCGGCGACGCCCGGGCCGAAAGCGTGCCCCAGCTTGAGATCGCGGCCAACGACGTCCGCTGCAGCCACGGGTCGTCGATCGCGCCGATCGACTCGGCGCAGCGCTTTTACCTGCAAAGCCGGGGAATCTCGCGTTTGGCGGCGGAGAATTTGCTGGTGGCGGCCTTCCTCGAGGACGTTCTCGGCCGCATTCGCCTTGAGAACCTGGCGCGTTACCTGGCGAGCGCGATCGAGCAAAAGGTCGGCCTCGAGGTCTAAATACCCAGCCGTGGCTTTGGCCACGGCTGGGGCCCAGGAAAACGCAAACGGCCGCCAATCTTACATCGGTATGTCGGAAAGATCGCGGTCGATCGCCGAACCGAGCCTCACTCCGGCCGATCCGGTGAGTACGCGGCGCGCTGGATGTCCAGCGCGCCGCTCACGTTTCGGGGTTTACCCGGCGTTTGCAAGGACCAGCTGGTAAAAAACCCGCTCGCCACGCCGGGCGAGATCGACCGCCCGGTATCCCCGGGCGAAGGCCATTTGGAACGCCTCCCGGGTGTGCAGGCGCCAGGCCTTGGCGAGTTCCATATCCTCGCGCTTCATGGCCTCGATATCGCGGGGGACCTCGAGGTAGACGGCTTCATCCTGAGGCGGGTCGAGGGCCTCCGGTCGTAACCGCTCGCCTTCGCCCCTGGTGCGGTTGAGTGGCTGCCCTTTGGGCGCCGGCGGCGGTGGCGGCGCGTGCCGGCGGGCGAGCACCCGGGGGCTGCCCACCTCCCACTCGACGTAGAGGCGGTCGGCCGGCAGGCCCGCATAAAGCCCGGTGCGGATGCCGTAGAAGTTGGGGTAATAGGTCTGTGACCAGGCCCCGAGCTTGCCGAAGTTCAGCCGGGCGTTCCGGGTAAGGAGAGGGTCAAAGGTCCAGGTGATGCGGGGAATGCCACGATCCTTGGCCCAGTCGTGCTGGAACCACTTGAGCGCCGGGGCGATGCCGCTGCCCCGAAACTCCGGGTGTACCGCGAGCATGTGGGAGTGCTGCCAGCGCTTTTCCCCCTCGCAGGCGGCGAGGCCGTAGACGAACCCCACCGGCCGTTCCCCGACCAGCGCCAGGGCCACCAGGCCGCCGGTGTGCTGGGCGACGACGAACGAGGCGTGGGGGACGGTTTCGCGTTCGGAGAAGTTCCAGGCGGCGATCTGCAGCTCCTCGATGGCCAGGAAGTCTTCGAGGCTGCGGGCTTCGCGAATGGTAAACGCCATGCCTAGAGTATAGGACCCAAAGCGGCGGGCGCTCCGGCCGATAGAATATTCGGCGTGGAGGTCGGACGCTGGCTGATTTTCGGAGGCCTTTTACTCGTCGCCCTGGGAGCGGTTTTGCTCTGGGCGCCGCGGCTTTTTTCCTGGTTTGGCCACCTTCCAGGCGACATCCGCATCGAGCGCGACGGTGTCTACATCTTTATCCCCATCACCTCGGCCTTGGTGCTGAGCGCGGGGCTCTCGCTGCTTTGGAACCTGGTCGCCTGGATCCTCTCCCGGGGGTTCAGCCCGCGATGAGCCAGAGTGCCAGCGAGGAGTGGGCGTTTTGAAGCGACGGGTTCAGAGCCGGACCTTCGGCGTTTTTCTCCTCGGCCTGCTCACCCTGGTATGGGGCACGACGTTCGTGGTGATCCGCGACGCGGTGGCGAGCTTTCCCCCCAGCCTGCTGGTGTTCCTGAGATTCCTGATCGCCACCGTCTTTTTCCTCCCCTGGTTCCGCCGCGAGCGGGGCCTGGCCCTGGCGGGGCTGGAGCTTGGGCTGTGGCTGGTGGTGGGGTATGGGACCCAGGCGGTGGGCCTGGTCTACACCACCGTGGGGCGGAGCGCCTTTATCACCGCGCTCAGCGTGGTGATGGTGCCACTGGTGGCCGGGGCTTTGGGGCGCAAGGTGGCGAGGCGGGTTTGGGTTGGGGCCGGGATGGCGCTCGTTGGCGTTGGCCTTTTGACCTACGACGGCGCCCCGCCCAACGTCGGCGACCTCTGGACGCTTATGACTGCCCTGGCCTACACCGCCTTCATCCTCCGCCTTGAGTACTACGCCCGCCGGATGCCCCCCGGCGCCCTGGCCGGGGCCCAGCTGCTGGGGGTGCTCCTGTGGTCCGGGCTCTGGGTTGGGCTCGATCGCCCCCCTCCGGTGGCCGTGCCCTGGGCGGCGGTGCTCTACCTGGGGGTGGTGGCGACGGCGCTCGCGACCTGGCTCATGACCGTGGGGCAGGCCAAGGTGAGCGCCGAGGACGCGGCCATCATCTACGCCTTAGAGCCGGTCTGGGCCGCGCTCGCCGCCTACCTCGCTCTGGGGGAGACGCTGGGGGTCATGGGGCTTTCCGGGGCGACTTTGGTGCTGGCGGCCACCGTCTACAGCCAGCTCGGTCGCGGGGCGGGTTAGGCTGGGGTTTGTGAGGCTGGTCCTGGTCCCGACCCCCATCGGAAACCTCGAGGACATCACCCTCCGCGCGTTGCGGGTCCTGCGCGAGGCGGGGGTGGTGGCGGCGGAGGACACCCGCCGCACCCGGCGGCTTTTGGAGCACTATGGGATCGAGACCCCCCTGGTCCGGCTCGACCAGCACACGGTTTCCCGGTTGGCGGGCCTTTTCGAGACCTGGGAGACGGTGGCCTATGTGACCGATGCCGGGACGCCGGGGGTCAGCGACCCCGGCGCCGAGCTGGTGGGCGAGGCCCTGCGTCTCGGCGCGGCGGTCGAGGTCCTGCCCGGACCGACGGCCCTGATCCCGGCCCTGGTGGCTTCCGGTTTCCCCACCGCCCGCTTTAGCTTTGAAGGGTTTTTGCCCAAAAAAGGGGGGCTGCGCCGGCAGCGACTGGAGCAGCTGGTCCTCGAGGGCCGGACCGCGGTGCTCTACGAATCGCCGCACCGGCTTTCGAAAACCCTGCGCGAGCTGGCCGAGGTCTACGGCGAGGATCACCCCGTGGCCGTGGCCCGGGAGCTCACCAAGGTCCACGAGGAGGTTTTTCGGGGAACGATCGGTGAAGCCATGGCCCGGTTTACGCGGCCGAAGGGGGAGGTCGTTTTGGTCCTGGCGCCGGCCGAGGCGCCCTCCCCCGATGAGACGGCGCTGCTCGAATCGTTCGTCGGGCAGGGGCTTTCGGGAAAAGCGCTGGTCGAGGCGTTGGTCGAGGCCGGCCTGGCCCGGAATCGGGCTTACCAGCTGGCGGTAGAAGTCGAGCGCCGCTCGCAGTAAGAATAGGGCCTATGAAGCGGATCGGGGTTTTTACCAGCGGGGGAGACGCCCCCGGCATGAACGCGGCCCTGCGGGCGGTGGTCCGTACCGCGAGCGGTATGGGGGTCGAGGTGGTGGGGATTCGGCGGGGCTATGCGGGCATGATCGATGGCGAGTTCGTCCCCCTGGGGCCGAGGGACGTGGCCAACATCATCCAGCGCGGGGGCACCATTTTGCTTACCGCGAGGTCGAAGGACTTCATGACCGAGGCGGGTCGGGCGACCGCGGCCCGGAATCTGAAGGAGGCCGGCATCGAGGGCCTGGTGGCCATCGGCGGTGACGGCACCTTCCGGGGCGCCGAACGGCTGATTGAAGAGCACCGTATTCCGGTGGTGGGGGTCCCCGGGACGATCGACAACGACCTCTACGGCACGGATTACACCATCGGCTTCGATACCGCGGTCAACACCGCCCTGGATGCCATCGACCGCATTCGCGACACCGCAGCCAGCCACGAACGCGTCTTCTTCATCGAGGTGATGGGGCGTTACGCCGGGTTTATCGCGCTTGAGGTCGGGATCGCGGGCGGAGCCGAGGTGGTGGCTTTGCCCGAGGTCTCGATCAGTCCCGAGGAGATCGCCAGAACGATCAGCGCTTCGCTGGAAAAGGGGAAGCGCTCTTCGATCATCGTCGTTGCCGAAGGCGCCTATCCCGGTGGCGCCGAGGCGCTTTTCCGGGCGGTTCGGGAACTCTCCGGCTTTGAAGCCCGGGTCACCGTGCTCGGTCACATCCAGCGCGGGGGCTCACCCACGGCCAAGGACCGGGTGCTGGCAAGCCGCCTCGGAGCGGTGGCCACGCGAACGCTGGTCGGTGGGACCAGCGGGGTCATGGTGGGCGAGGTCGAAGGCGAGGTGACGCTCACGCCCCTCTACGAAGCGGTGACCAAGAAGAAGGAGATCGACATCGACCTCTACGAGCTGGCCCGGGTCCTCTCGGGTTGAGGCGATGTCGGTTCGGGCGTCCCCAGAAGACGCTTGAGGAGCGGCGCCCTCTGGACGGCGTCGTAGAGCTGGAGGGCAAATGGGCTTTTGGCCACCGCTTCCTGAACCACCAGGGGAACCCCCGGCGCGGGATAGCGAATCGTCCCGGTGGAGACGCTATACGCCGACGGCAGACCCGTCCAAAGACTGAGGGCGAGGAGCGCGCCCCAGACGAACCCACCGCTGGCGCCGAGGATGGTTTCAGTGCGGTTGGAAAAGCGCCGGGGGATGAGGGTGGCCAGGCGGCCAAAAAAGAGCCCCGCGGCGAGGGCGATCAGGGCCCGGAGGATCGGCGTGGAAAGCGGTGGCAGCCAGGCGAGGAGCGCCAGCGCCGGAAGAAGGGCGGCGAGGAAGAGCGAGCCTTTCCGCGCACCCACGGCCGTGGCCGCCGAAAGCGCGAGGATGGCCAGCACGTCGAGCCAGGTGAGCACGCCCTCAGTATAGGCCCCCGCGGCGAAAGCCGCGGGGGACCCCCTTAGGCGCGAATCCGCCAGCCGCGCTGGGTGAGGGCCTCGATGATCCGGCTCATGTAGCCGTCGACCGCCTCGTCGGTCAGGGTTCGGTCTGGGGCTTGGAAAGTGAGGTGGTAGGCGAGGCTCTTTTCGTCCTCGGCCAGCGGCTGGCCCTGGTAGACGTCGAAGACCTCCAGCGCACGCAGGTGGGGGCCTGACGAGGCGCGGATGATTTCGGCCACCTCGAGGTGGGTCACCGTGCGTGGGACCACCACCGCCAGGTCGCGGGTGGCGGGGGGAAAGCGGGGAACGTCGGTGATGTCGGCCGAGCCCTGGGGCAGCGGGAGCGTGAGTTCGAAGATCACCGGGGCTCCGAGCTCGAGCGGTTCGGCGATCTCCGGGTGGAGCACCCCGATCCACCCCCGGGCTTCGCCCTCCCACACGACGGTGCCCGAGATCCCGGGGTGGAGGTGGAGGTGGCGTTCGGGGCGGACCTCAACCCGCGCACCCAGGCGTGCGGCGAAGGCCTCGAGGAGCCCTTTGAGGGCGTAGTAGCCCTCGCCAAGGCCGGCTTGCCAGGTGGCGCGGTGGTAGGGACCGCTTTGAAGCGCCGCGAGGTGGACCGCCTCGTCGCCGAGGAACACGTGGCCCAGCTCGAAGATCAGGAGGCCCGGCTGGTCGCGGTTGGTGGCCAGGTTCCGGAGCAGACCGGGGTAGAGGGCGCTGCGGAGCGCCGATTCCTCGGCGTTGGTGGGGTTGGCGAGCCAGAGGGTTGGCGGCGGGGCCTTAACCGTTTCCAGAAAGCGCTCGGAGATCCAGGGGTAATTGATGACTTCCTGAAAACCGAGGCCGCTGAGGACGCGCTTGATCCGGGCTTCGGCCTGGTACTCGGCCTCGGCGCCCTGGTTGTCCGGGGCGGGGAAGAACTCGGGCAGGGTTTCGGGGATCCTGTCGTAGCCCACGATGCGGGCCACTTCCTCGACCAGATCCTCCTCGATCCGCAGATCGACCCGCCAGCTGGGGATGAGGGCGGTGTAGGGCTCGGCCTCACCCCGGATTTCGATGCCGAGCTTGCGCAGGGCTTCGAGCTGTTCGTTTTTCCCGAACGAGGTTCCGAGCAAGCGGTTGGCGTAGCTGGGGCGGAACTGGACCCGGTGGGGGGGCTTTTCGCCCCCGAGGTCGATCCAACTCGCGCTCACTTCGGCCCCGCTCCATTTCTGGATGAGTTCGAGGAAGCGCCTGGCGGCCAGCGGTGGGAGGTTGGGGTCGACCCCGCGCTCGAAACGGTAGCTGGCCTCGGTGGAAAGAGCGAGGCGGCGGGCGGTCTTGCGGATCGAGACTGGGTCGAAGTGGGCGGCCTCGAGGATCACTTCGCGGGTCGACTCGCCAACCTCGCTGTTGGCACCGCCCATGACCCCGGCGACGGCGACCGGGATCGTGGACTCGCCCTTCCTGGCGGTGATCAGAAGGTCTTCGGAGGTGAGCGTTCGCTCGACGCCGTCGAGGGTCACGAGTTTTTCGCCTTCTCGTGCTCGCCGCACCACCAGCCCGTCGAAGAGGGTCGCGCGGTCGAAAGCGTGGAGCGGGTTTCCGAGCTCGAGCAGCACGTAGTTGGTCGCGTCGACCACATTGTTGATCGGCCTTTGTCCGGCCGCGAGCAGCCGTTTTTGCGCCTCGAGGGGCGCCGGACCAACCCTGACCTGGCGGGCGTAGGCGACGAGATAGCGGTCGGCTCCGGATTCATCCCAGACCTCGACCGAAATAGGGAAGGGGAGGTCGCGGAGGTCGGGGCTTGGGCTTTTGTGGATCAGACCGATTCCGAGGGCGGCGGCGAGGTCGCGGGCCACGCCCAGGATGGAGAGGGCGTCGGCGCGGTTCGGGGTAATCTCAACGTCAAAGACGACCTCGTCTTCCCAGACCTCGGCCAAGGGGGTGCCGGGGGGGAGCGTGTCCTTGGGGAGAATCAGCAAGCCGCCCGCGTACTCACCCACGCCCATTTCGGCCGGACTCAGCGCCATGCCTTCCGAGGTGTGGCCTTGGATCACCCGGCGGTCGATCACCACGCCCCCCGGAAGCTCGGTCCCGGGCTGGGCCCAAGCCACGCCCACGCCAGCGACGGCGTTGGGGGCGCCGGAGACGACGACGACCTCGCGCCCGGCGTTGAGGACCAGCTTCTTGAGTTCGGTTCCGGGAATGGGCTCGGCGGATTCGACCACGGCGAAGACCACGCCCGCTGGCGGGCGCCTGATACGCACCACCTCCTCGACGGGCAGGCCGAGCCGGGCCAGGGCGGCCTCGAGGGCCTCGGGCCGTGGCGTTTCGACGAGGAATTCCTTGAGCCAGCTGTATGGAACGCGCATCTCAGGCACCTCCCCGGAACTGGGTCAGGAAGGGGATCCGGTTTTGGAAGAAGGCGCGGATGTCGGGGATGGGGTAGCGGAGCATGGCGATTCGCTCGACGCCGAGCCCGAACGCGAACCCACTCTTGCCGGTATAGATTGGGGCGAGTCCCTTTGCGCGCCTCAGCTCGTCCACCGCCCGGAAAACTTCGGGGTGGACCATGCCTGCCCCGCCGAGCTCGAGCCAGACCCCCTTGCCGGTCTTGGGGTTCGTCCACCAGACCTCGAATTCGACCCCGGGTTCGACGAAGGGGAAGTAGCTCGGTCTGAAGTTCACCCTGGCCTCGGGGCCATAGAGCGCCCGGGCCATGGCCAGGAGCGCGCCTTTGAGGTCGGCCATGGTGATGTTGTCCCCCACCACCAGCCCCTCGAGCTGGTGGAACATGGCTTCGTGGGTGGCGTCGGTGGCCTCGTGGCGAAAGACCTTGCCGGGGGCGACGATCTTGAATGGGGGCGTGTGCTGGCTCATGTAGCGGACCTGGATGGGGCTGGTGTGGGTTCGCAGGAGCTTGGCCCCCTCGATCTGGCTGGCCTCGGGGGTGGTGGCCAGCCAGAAGGTGTCGTGCATGTCGCGGGCCGGGTGGTATTCGGGGATGTTGAGGGCGTCGAAGTTGTAAAAGGCTTCCTCGGCTTCGGGACCGAGGACCGCCTGATACCCCATGCGCTGGAAGATGCCCACCAGCTCGGCCAGCACCTGCGTCAGGACGTGGGTGTTTCCCGGGGGGAAGGCCAGGCCGGGGAGGGTGACGTCGAGCGCTTCCCGGGCCAGACGGGCCTCGAGGGCCTCGCGCTTTAAGGCCGCGCGCCGGGCTTCGATCGCGGCTTCGAGCGCACGCTTGGCCTCGTTGAGCCGCCGCCCTTCCTCGCGTCGGGCTTCGGGTGGAAGTTTCCCCAGCTGCTTGAGTTTTTGGGTGAGTTCGCCCTTTTTTCCCAAGAGGCGAACCCGCACGGCCTCGAGCGCCTCGAGGGTTGAGGCTTCTTCGACTTGTCGCAGCCAATCCTCCAGCATCGTGCCCTCCAAGAAGAGAGGGCGGCCAACGCCGCCCCGCGGGAAGCCGTGGCTCCCCGCGCCCTAACGAAAAAAGAAGGGCCTCATAAGCTGTTCGACACTATAGCCCCTCACCTTTGCCGCGCGCAAGCGGTATCGTAGAGGGGTAAGGAGGCAGCGTGCGGTGGATGCTGACCGCGATCTTGCTTCTCGGGGCCGCGCTTGCGATTTCTCCTAAGGCGGGCGCCCTGCTCGATCAGGCAAGGGTCGTCCGCGAGCAGGCCCGTTCGGCCTACGCGCACCACTACCCCGATCTCCCGCTTTGGCGCAAGACCATTGCCCTCGGCGAGCAGGCGGCCGCGGCCGACCCCAAGGCCCCGGAGGTGTGGCGTTTCCTGGCCGAGGTCTATACCGAGACCGGGTGGTGGATCCGCGCGGCCGAGGCCTGGCGCCGTTACCTGGATCTGGGCGGAGCGGCGACCCCCGAGGAGCTCGCGGAGGTCTATCGCAACCTGGGCTACCTTGCCTACGCTCGGGAGGCCTTCGACGAGGCGATCGGGTGGTACCGGAAAGCGATCGAGGCCAAGCCCGACGACGCCGAGGCCGAGTCGTGGCTGGGTCGGATTGACCTCGAGCTCGGCGATCCCAAGGCAGCGCTGCCCCACTGGGAGCGAGCGGCAAAGATCAACCCCAGCCCCAAGAATCTCTATTTCCTGCGGCAAACGAGGAAGATGGCCCGCTACGGCTCCGAGGCGGTGAGCTCGTTCTACAAGGGCTACGCCGCTTACGAGAAAGGCGACCGCATGGGCGCGGCGATCTTTTTCAAGCGGGCGCTGGATTTGGCCCCCGACTGGGCCGAGCCCGCGCGTTGGTTGGGCCGGATCTATCTCGACCTTGGCGAGCCGGATCAGGCGGTGGCGTATTGGGAGCGCGCGATCCGGTTAGGCGGGCGCACGGCTGAGAACGTGTATTTCCTCAAGGTGTCTCGGGAAGCGGTTCGGGTCGGGCTCGAGGCCGCCCGGGCCTATTACCGGGGGATCGCCGCTTATGAGCGGGGGGACCTCGAGGCCGCCGCCCTCGCCTTCAGCGAAGCAGCGGAGAAGAACCCGGAGTACGCCAAGGCCTGGAAATGGCTCGGACGCGCTTACTACGAGCTCGGGCGTTTTGCCGATGCCGCCGCGGCGTACAAGCGGGCCCTGGATCTTAACCCCGACGACGGTCAGGCGCGCTACTTCTACCGGCTCTCGAAGCGGGCGGCGGAAAAAGAAGCACCCTAGGACTTTTGGGTCCTGATGGCGCCGCGGGGTGAGTGCGAAAACCGATGGCAGTGAGTTCAAAAAGCGTCGTTAGGCCGACTCCGCCTCGCCTTTGAGCCCCAGTCGCTCGGCGTCGTCCTGCATGGCCTGGAGCACAAAGCCGATGTGTTCCCAAAGGTCGATGCCGAGGAGTTCGGCGCCCATTTTCAGGCCTTCCCGGTCGACGCCGCGGGCGAACGATTTGTCCTTGAATTTCTTTTTGAGGCTCTTGACGGTGAGCGTGAGGATGCTGCGGTCGGGGCGAACGTAGACGGCGGCGGTAATCAACCCGGTGATTTCGTCGGAGGCAAAGAGCGCCCGCTCGAAGAGGGTTTCGGGTTCGATGCCGGTCCGCTCCGGGGCATGGGCGAGGATCGCCTTCACCAGCGCCTCGGGGTAGCCAAGCGTGCGGAGGGTCTGGACGCCAACCTTGGGGTGTTCGTCGGGGTGTCGTTCGTAGTCGAAGTCGTGCAACAGGCCGGCCATGGCCCAAAGCGTTTCGTCTTCGCCGAACTTCCGGGCATAAGCTCGCATGGCGGCCTCCACCGCGTACATGTGTCGCCGGAGCGATTCCGAGCTGGTCCATTCGTGCATGAGCGTCAGCGCGTCTTCGTAACTCGGCATGTCCCAAGTCTATCGCGCGGCCTCGCGTGAGGGCGGGGTTTACTTTAGGCTGGGAGCATGCGGATTGGATACGGCGAGGACGCCCACCGTCTGGTCGAAGGGCGGCCCCTTTGGATCGGCGGCGTCGCCATTCCCTCGGATCGGGGGGCCGAGGCCCATTCCGATGGCGACGCCCTGCTCCACGCCCTGACCGACGCCGTGCTCAGCGCCTTGGGGCTCGGCGATATCGGGATGCATTTTCCGAACGACGCCGCGGTCAACCGCGGCCGTGCCTCGGCCGAGTTCCTCTCGCATGCTTTGGAACTGGCCCAGCAGCGGGATCTGGTCGTGCGACAGGTCTCGGCGGTGGTGATTTTGGACCGGCCCAAACTGGGGCCGGCGCGCGAAGCAATGCTTGCTCGGCTTTCCGATTTGCTCGGGCTTTCGCCGGACATGATCGGCCTGACGTTCAAAACCAGCGAGGGCCTGGCCCCCGACCACGTGCAGGCGCGGGCCATGGTATGGCTCGATTGAGCGAAGCCCGGGGCGTTTTGGTAGGGGCGCGACCGCCGTTTTCCAGCGGCGTCCTGAAACCTCAAAACTGCCCGCTTAGGCTTCGGTCACGCGCTGGAGAAGGGCTTCGGCCGCCTCGAGGAACTCGTCCTTTGGAATCAGGACGTAGCCGCCTTCGCCCCTTGCCGGGTAGTAGGTCATGTTAAGGCTCAATACCGGCCGAACGTCGTCGTAGTGGCGGAAGGCTTCTTTCGGGGTATGCGCCCGGGGCCTCGCCCGGTTGAAGTGCTCGCCGAGGAAGGCCAGGATGAGGGGGACCGTTTTGCTCGCCACTGCGAGGTCATTGTACCGCTATCCAGCGTGGTGGCGGAGGAAGCTGGCGATCAGCGTCGGACCCAGGGTCTCGGGGTCGACGCGGTGGACCTGGCCGCCGCCGGCACGGGCCAGATCGCGGGCGAACCCGACGAGACGGTCATCATCTGAGCTGGCATCCCCGGGCGCGAACAGGAAAATGTGAACCCGGGCACCGAGCCGGCGCAGGGCCAGGGCTTCGTTCAGCGTCGCCCGGACGATCTTGGGATCGAGACCCCAGGCGTTCCTGTAGATTTCGCCGTTTTCCAGCGTCAACGCCGAGGGTTTGCCGTCGGTGACGAGCAGAACCTGTCGGTTCGGCTCCGGGGCCCTTTTCAGGAAGGCGCGGGCGAGCCGGAGGCCCTGGGCGGTGTTGGTGTGCCAGGGGCCGACCGCGAGGAGCGGGACCTGCCCCAGGGGGACCGCTTCGGCGCTGTCGTGGAAGCAAAAGATTTTGAGCCGGTCTCGGGGATAGCGTGCGCGTATGAGGTGGGCGAGGGCCAGGACTGTTCGTTTGGCCGGTGTGAAGCGGTCTTTTCCGGAAAGGACCATCGAGTGCGAGCAGTCGAGGAGGAGGGCGGTGGCCATCGCGCTGCCAGAGCTTTGGGTTCGCTGAATGAGGTCGTCCTCGCGCAGCGCTTCGATGGGACGGGGAAGGAGGCGTTTGAGGGTTTCCACCGGGTCGAGCACGAGCGCTTCTCCGGGCCGGTAAGGTGCGGTTTCGGCGTCCTCGCTGGCCCCCGCCCTCGGATCGCCGCCGGGCGCGGGGCCGGGGCCCCGGCGTGGCTGCCGCGAGAGCAGGCTGGAGAGCGCTTTGAATCCCAGCGCCTGGATGGCTCGATCGCCGAGGCGGATCGTCGCGCGACGCTGGCCGCTTGTGCCGCTCTCGCTGGTTACGATTAGGCCGGTCTCGATCATCGCCTGCCAGAGCGCTTTTGCCTGTTGGGGCGGGTGTCCTTCGGCCAAAAGCGCTTCTTCCAGCCACCGCCTGACGGTTTTTGCCGTGGGAGGTTCGGGCTTTGGCGGCAGCCAGCCCCCGGACCCGGACTTGGCTTCCATGAGCCTCGGTTCGAGGCGCAAAAGGGCCTCGAGGGCCGCCAGGGGCTCGGGGTCCGCGCGGCGTCGGTAGCGTACGGTCATGGCCGTTTGAATCGCCCCCATTCGCGCACGAGAAAGCCTTCCCCGACCAGGGCCTCGAGGACGGCCTCGGCCCCCACCCAGGGATGCTCTGGGTCGAGGTGGCGGCCCACCTCGGCGAGCCCCGGCACCTGACCGAGGCGTTCCTTGACCTCGGACCAGGGGCCCTCCGGAAGCTCAAGGTCCCCGCCTTTGGCGAAGAAGGGTTTGATGGCCTCGAGGTCGCTCCCCCGTTCCCGGGCTTCGTGCCAGAGCGCCTTGGCGATGAGGTCCTCGGCGATTCGTGCCACCCCGACCTGCTCGCCTTCGAAGCTGGGTTCGAGTTTGCCGGTGATCGCGGGGAGGGCACGAAAAAGGTCGACCGGGCGAGCCACCGCCGGATCCCCGTAGATGAGGCTCCGCCGCAGGGCGTTCGCGCCGACGGTTTCCAAAAGTGCGATGGAAAGGCGCTGGCTGACGCCGGAACTCGATTCCACCCGGGGATCGGTGCGGGCGAGAAAGGCGACCCGCTCCACGGCGCGGGCCAGGAACTCGGGCAGCTGGACCTCGCCGGGCCAGCGGGCTTCCTGGGCGGTGATGGCCCGGGCCACCTCGAGGCTTTTCGGGTCGTGGGTGTGGATTTCGGCTTCGATCCGGTCTTTGAGGGGGGTGATGATGCGTCCGCGGGTGGTGTAGTCCTCGGGGTTGGCGGTAAAGACCAGCCACACGTCGAGCGAAAGCCTGACCGGAAAGCCCCGGATCTGGACCTGGCGTTCCTGGAGCACGTCGAAGAGCGCGACCTGGACTTTGGGGGCGAGGTCGGGGAGTTCGTGGATGGCGAAGATCCCGCGGTTGGCCCTTGGGATCAGGCCGTAGTGGAGGGCCTCGAGGTCGGAGAGGCCGTGTCCGCGTCGGGCGGCTTTGATGGGATCGAGGTCGCCGATCAGATCGGCGACGTTGGTGTCGGGGGTGGCGAGTTTTTCGACCAGGCGCGCCTCGCGTTCGACCCACACGATCGGGGCATCGTCGCCGGCCTCGGTCAGCAGGCGCCGCCCTTCCGGGCTCGCCGGGGCCAGGGGGTTGTCCCGGAGCGGCGTTGGCAGCGCGGGGATCAGCGGGTCGAGCAGCTCGGCCATGGCCCTGACCAGCCGGCTTTTCGCCTGGCCCCGGGTACCGAGGAGGATGAAGTCGTGGCCGGCCAGGACCGCGTTCACGATGGCGGGGACGACGCTGTCCTCGTAGCCGTGGATGCCCGGGAAGAGCGGGTCGCCGGCCTTGAGGCGCTGGATGAGGTTGGTCCGGACCTCTTCCTTGACCGTACGCTTGAGTTTGGCGTAGGGGTAGGTACGCTTGAGTTCGCCCAGGGTTTTCGCCAGCACAGCTCCAATGTATCGCGCTTTCGTGCCGCAAAATGGACCTATGCGAATCGAGGTGCTCGGGCCCCGCGAAGCCAAGGACCTCACCGAAGAGCTCCTTTCCATCTGGCTTCGAGCCTTTGCCCAGCCCCCGTATTACGTGCGGCGGGAAGAGCTCCCCCGCGTTCGCCAGATGTTCTCGCGTCACCTGAGTGAGCGTGGCTTTCGCCTGGCGGTGGTCATGGAAGCGCAGGCGGTCCTGGGTTTCGGTTACGGGTTCTTGCGGCGGGCCGGGGAGCCTTGGACCGACGCCGTGGCCCGGGCCCTGCGACCTTTGGGGCTTGAGTGGTGGCTGCAGGGCGCGTTCGGTCTGGTGGAGTTCGCGGTGGACCCCCAGCAGCAAAACCTTGGCCTCGGCTCGCGCTTGCACGACGTACTGCTGGCGGCGACCGATGCCCCGCGGGCGGTCCTCACGGTGCACCGCCAGGCGCCCGCGCTTGGCTTTTACCAGCGACGCGGCTGGCAGCGGCTGGGGCAGCTGCCAGCGAGCGCCTACCTCATCCTGGGCAAGAGGCTGGACCCTATGGCGCCCTCAGAGCCTCGGCCAGTTTGAGGGCGTTGCCTTCCCAGGTCGCAAAGTAGTCGGGGGATTCGCTGCCCACCAGGTCGAGCGCGACGAGCCGGGTGTTCAGGACATTCGCGAACTTCCTGGCTTCGGGGGCGAACTGAAGCGGGGCGACGAGCGGAAGGGAACCGTAGCGTTTTTTGAGCGCGCCAGCGCTCGCAATCTCTCTGGGCGTGGGCTCTGAAGTGGGCGTTTTTCCGATGAGGAAGCGGATTGTGAGCCCGTAACGCTCGGCCAGATAGGTGAAGGGATTTTTGTAGGCGATCAAGTCACGACTGGGGGCTTTTTCGATCAGCGCCTGGGTACGCTCGGCGAGCTCGATCAGGCGGGCTTTCGTGCGCTCGGCCCGCGCCTGGTAGGCGGGGGCGTTTTGCGGGTCGAGTTCGGCTGCGACGCGGCCGAAGGCCAGGACCAGAGTCGCCATGCGCTTTGGATCGGTCCAGAGGTGGGGGTCGCCCTCCCCGTTGGGCATGGGGAGGATGGTGCTTTTCAGGACCTTTCCCGCGTAGAGGATCCTGGCCCTGGGGGCGTTTGGCTTGACGAGTCGCTCGATCAACCAGTCGTCCAGGCTCAGGCCGTTGGCCACGACCAGACGGGCGCCGAGGAGTTTTTGCACGTCCGATGGCTTTGGGGTATAGAGCTCCTGGACGGCGCCGGGAGGAATGAGGGTCCGCACCTCCCAGCCCTTTCCGAGCACCTCGGCGAGGAGCGAGGCATAGGGCTGGATGGTGGCCACCGCGACCGGCCTTGCCGCGTAGCCGGGCGCGACAAGGAGCAGGAGCAGGATGAGCCAGTGTCCCCTTCGCACCCTGACCGCCTAGCGATACTTGAGCACTTCCATGAGCTCTTCGACGATGGCATCGACGTCGCCGCGCTCTTTGGCCGTGACCACGTGGTCCTTGAGGTGGCTGCGGAGGACGAGCTCTCCGACCTTATCCAAAGCACCCTCGACCGCCTTGATCTGCTTGAGGAGATCAACGCAGTAGAGTTCTTCGGCCTCGAGCATCCGGAGGATGCCCTCGACGTGGCCGCGGATCGACCGCAGACGCTGGATCGCGGCTTCGCGAGTCTTTTCGTCGAGGTGGAGATGGTGGGCTTCTTTGGTGTTGGGCATGGTCTTCCTCCATCTGGGCTGGCGGGCCTTCGGCCCGGGGCCAGTCTATACCCAGCTCACGCTCCCGAAGGTGTCTTCGCGTTTGGGGCTGGTCGAGAACATGACCACCGGGATCCCGACCAGCTCCTCGATCCGCTCGATGAATCGGATGAGGGGTTTGGGGAGGTCTTCGCGGCTTTTGAGGCCCGCGAGTTCGCCCCAGCCCTCGAGGACCTCATAGCGAACCGAACCGTCGGGGCGGTATTCGACCCCGATCTTGACCTCCTCAAGGCCGGAGAGGACGTCGAGCTTGGTGAGGACCAGCCCGTCCATGCCGTTTACCTCGACCGCATAGCGAAGCGCGACGGCGTCGAGCCAGCCAACCCGCCGGGGTCTTCCCGTCGTGACCCCGTACTCGCCGCCCCGGTCTCTCAGGGTTTTGGCAAAGGGGCCGAGGATCTCGGTGGGGAAGGGGCCGTGGCCCACCCGGGTGGTGTAGGCCTTGGCCACGCCGTAGACCTTGGTGAGGGCCTTGGGCGGGAGCCCGGTGCCGATGGCGATGCCGCCCACGGTGGGGTGCGAGCTGGTGACGTAGGGATAGGTGCCGTAGTTGAGATCGAGCATGGTGCCTTGGGCGCCCTCGAAGAGGATGCGCTTGCCCTGCCGCCAGGCCTGGCGCAGGATGGCCCCGGTGTCGGCCACGTAGGGCGCGAGGACCTCCCGGAGGGGAAGAAGGGCTTCCATGGCCCGCTCGACGCTGGTCCAGCCCACCGCCGCCGTGGAGTTGGGTTTGGCCTCGAGCAAGATCCCGAGCCGCTCTTTCAGCAGGGCCTCATCCAGCAAATCCCCCACCCGCACCCCGATGCGACGGGCGCGGTCGGCGTAGGCGGGGCCAATACCCCGGCCGGTCGTGCCGACGAAGTTTTTCTTCGACTCCACGTATTTGTGGTGCGGGAGCACCAGGTGCGCCCGTTCCGAAACCATGATCTTTGGCTCGAAACCGCGGGCTTTGAGGGCCTCGAGCTCGCGCTTGAAGGTGGTGGCGTCGATCACCATTCCGTCTGCCAGCACGCTCGTGGCGTGAGGGTGGATCACGCCCGTGGGCAGCAGGTGGAGTTTGAAAACTTCCTCGCCCACCACGACCGTGTGCCCGGCGTTGGCGCCGCCCTGATAACGGACGACGTAGTCCGCGTCGGCGACGAGGGCGTCGGTGACTTTCCCCTTCCCCTCGTCCCCCCACTGAGCACCGATGATTGCGACTCCCGGCATCGTTCCCCCTCTCCGGCCTAGCCTACCCGTGCGTCGCGGCGGGCGCTAGTAGGGCTTTCCGCTTCCAGGCGGTGGGCCGCCGGCGAGGCGCGCGAACTCTTTGGGGTCGATGGCCCGGTTGAGTCCGGTCTCGTAGGTGATGATGCGCTTTTTATAGAGATCTGCCAGGTAAGCATCCATGGTCACCATGCCGTACTGGCCTCCGGTCTGGATCGCGCTCGTAATCTGGTGGGTCTTTCCCTCTCGGATCAAGGACCGGATGGCGATGGTGGCCACCATGAGCTCGTAGGCCAGGACCCGCCCCCGCCCGTCGGCGCGGGGCAGGAGCTGCTGGCTTAAAACCCCGACCAGGTTGTTGGAGAGCTGGATTCTGACCTGGCCCTGCTGACCGTGGGGGAAGGCGTCGACGATGCGGTCGATGGTCTCGGGGGCGGAGTTGGTGTGGAGGGTGGCGAGTACCAGGTGACCGGTCTCAGCGGCGGTGAGCGCCATCTGGATCGTCTCGAGATCGCGCATCTCCCCGACCATGATCACGTCCGGCGCCTGCCGGAGGACGCTGCGAAGCGCGCGCTGGAAACTGAGCGTGTCGCCGCCGACCTCGCGCTGGTTGACGATGGCTTTCTTGTGCCGGTGGAAGAACTCGATCGGGTCCTCGATGGTGACGATGTGGCAGCGGCGGTTTTCGTTGATGAAATCGAGCATCGCCGCGAGCGTCGTCGATTTGCCCGAACCGGTGGGGCCGGTCACCAGGAAGAGGCCTCGAGGCCGCATGGCCAGGTCGCTGATGATCTTGGGGAGGCCGAGGTCCTCAAAGCTCTTGTCGAGGTCCGCAACCACGCGCATGACGCCGCCCACCGAGCCGCGTTGGAGGAAGACATTGACCCGGAAGCGCCCCTCGCCGGGGAGGCTGAATGAGAAGTCGAGCTCGCGTTCTTCCTCGAAGCGGCGTTGCTGCTTCTCGTCCATCAGGGCGTACATCATTCGCCGGGTGTCCTGCGGGGTGAGCTTTGGGTGGTTGGTGGGGAAAAACTCCCCGTTGATCTTGAGCATGGGGGGCAGGCCAACGGTCAGGATCAGGTCCGAGGCTTCTTTGGCCTTGGCCAGGCGAAAGAGTTCGACGATGTCGATCGGTGCTTTGGTCATGTTCCCTCCCTACTCGACGGTGCGGGCCATCACCTCTTCCAGGGTCGTGATGCCCGAGAGCGCCTTTTTGATGCCGTCTTCGCGCAGGGTCTTCATGCCCTTTTTCCGGGCCATGGCTTTGATCTCGGCGGCCGATTTGCCCTCGATGATCGCCCTTCGGATGTCGTCGTCGACCACCATGAGCTCGTGCAGCGCGTAACGCCCGCGGTAGCCGGTGCCGTTGCAGCGCGCGCAGCCCTTGCCGTGGTAGAGGGTCGCGCCCTCGAGGTCTTCTTCCCGAAGCCCCAGCTTCACCAGGACTTTGGGGTCGGGTGCGAGCGGTTCCTTGCAGTGGTCGCAGACCCGGCGAACCAGCCGCTGGGCCAGGACGCCGATGAGCGAGGCCGAGATGTTAAAGAGCTCGACCCCCATCTCGTCGAGCCGGGTGATGGCTCCGGCGGCGTCGTTGGTGTGCAGGGTGGCGATGACCAGATGGCCGGTGAGGGCGGCTTCGACCGCGATCTGGGCGGTCTCCCGGTCCCGGATCTCGCCCACCATGATGATGTCGGGGTCCTGCCGCAAAAAGGCCCGCAGGGCCTTGGCGAAGGTGAGTCCCGCCTGCGGGTTCACCTGCACCTGGTTGATGCCAGGGATTTCGTATTCGACCGGGTCCTCGACCGTCATGGTGTTCTTGTCCGGGGTGGAGATCCGCTTCAGGATCGAGAAGGTGGTGAAGGACTTGCCCGAACCGGTGGGGCCGGTGATGAGAAAGATCCCGTAGGGTTTGCTGATCACGTCCTTGAAACGCTCGAGGACGTCGGGAGAGAATCCGAGGTGTTCGATCTCGGGGATCTCGGCCGCCTTTTTCAAAAGGCGCATCACCACCTTTTCCCCGTAGACGGTGGGGAGGGTGGAAAGGCGGAGGTCAACGTCGATGCTGCGGTCGCGGAAGCGGACGCGGCCGTCCTGGGGAAGCCGTTTTTCCGCGATGTTCAACCGCCCCATGATCTTGATGCGGGCGATGATCGCGGGTCCGGCGGCCCGGGGCAGGCGGGTGTGCTCGCGCAGGGCGCCGTCGATGCGGAACCGCACCAGGACGTGGTCCTCCCGGGGCTCGATGTGGATGTCCGAGGCGTCCTGGAAGTAGGCGTCGCGGATCAGCGAGTTGACGAGCCGGACCACGGCGTTGTCGTCGAGTTCGGGGGTTTCGACCTCGACGCTCTCGGGGCGTTCCTGGGCGAGTTCGCGGGCCAGTTCATCCAGCGGCCCGGTGGCGCCGTAATAGCGTTCGATGAGTTTGAGGATCTTGTCTTCGGTCGCGACCGCGGGGCGGATTTCCTTGCCGGTGATGAGGCGCAGGTCGTCGATGGCGAAGATGTTCCTGGGGTCCTTCATGAGCACCACCAGGGCGCCGTCCTCGAGGTGGTGGGGAAACACCATGTACCGGCGCGCGGTCGATTCGGGGAGGAGCTCGGCGGCGAGGGGATCGGGCGGGTTCTCCTCGGGGTCGATGTAGGGATAACCGAGCTGCACCGCCAGCGATTTCGCCAGCATCTCCGGGCTCAGCTTCCCGCTCTTGATGAGGGTCTCCTCGATCCGGCCGCCCCCGCTGCGCTGTCGGCGGAGGGCTTCCTCGACGTCCTCGGGGGATACGAACCCGAGCTCCACCAGGATTTCCCCGAGCGGGCGCCGCTTGCCGAGTCGCCGCTGCACCATCAGGGCTTCGGCGAGCTCCTCCCGCCCCAGTTTGCCGTTGGCCACCAGCGTTTCCCCAAGCCGGGGCTTTTCCGGGTAAACCTGCTGGAAAAGCGTCTCCCAGGCCTTGGGGGTGGTCAGGATGAACTTGACCCGGTCGCCGAGAATCTCGCGAACTTTCTCGATGTTCTTCGGTTCGCTGATGACGACTTCAAGCGTTCCCTGCCGTTCGCGGATGGGGATCGCGCGGTAGCGAAGCGCGTCGGTGCGGAGGAAGTAGGAGGCGGCCGCCGGGTCGACCTCGAAGGTTTCGGTGCTTGGCAGGAACTCAAGGCCCTCGAGCTCGGCGATGGTGCGGTAGAGTGCCTCTTCATCGATCCAGCCCTTTTTAAGGAGGATGCGCCATAAGGGCTCGCCGGTCTTGTGGTGCGCCTTGAGCGCCTCCTGGAGCTGCTCTTCGCGGATGAGGCCGCGCTCGACCAGGGCGTTTCCCAGGGTTTCTTCCTCGGGCGAGGCGGGCGGTGGTTTGGAAGGGAGCTCAAGACCCAGCTCGGGGTAGTTCTTGGCCAGCGCGTATTCGAAGGACGAGCGGAGCGTCTGGTAGGGTTCGACCTGCTTGCCGGTGATGGCCTCGACCTCCTCGATCTTGGCGCTGTCGAGGGGGTCGACGAAGGCCACCCGGAGCTTTCCGTCCTCCATGGCGAAGGGAATGGCCTTGAGCTCCTGGGCCCGCTCCGCCGGGAGCAACGCCCGGACCTCGGGCGGGATTTCGACTTCGTGGAGGTCGACGAGGGGGATGCCGAAGTATTCCTCGATGGCCTGGGCAATCTTCGCTTCAGGGAGCAAACCGAGTTCGATCAGGGCCTCGGCCAGGCGCGAGCCGGTGGTGCGTTGGTGCTCGAGGGCTTTTTGCAGGTCCTCGTCGCTAATGTAGCCACCCTCGACCAGCGCCGCGCCGAGTCGTTTGTCAGCCAGGGTCAGCGAGCCCATGCGCGCTTCGTCCTTCCCGGGATCAGCGATTCCCACATCATCTTAATGCTACTCGCTCTCTCCTTTTTCCGGGGGCGAAGCGGCCTTGAGCACCCGGCGCTCCAGGGCGCGAACCCAACGGGTGTGGGGCAGGCCTCGATCGGAGAGGGGCGCCACCAGGATGGTGGTGAGCCCCAGGAGGTTTCCCCCGAGGACGTCGGTGAAGATCTGGTCGCCAACCACCGCCAATTCGCTTCGCTTAAGCCCCAGCTGCTTCATTCCCCACACGAAGCCAAAAGGCAGCGGCTTCCCAACCAACGCGATCCCCGGCAGCCCCAGTTTCCGGGCCCACCGCCGGGTGCGGCCGGGTTTGGCGTTGGTCACCAGGCAGGCAGCGATGCCGGATCGCTTGAGCTCGTCCAGCCAGGCTCGGAGCGGCTCAGGGGCCGGCCCCTCGTAGCCGTAGGGGATCAGGGTGTTGTCGAGATCGAGGAGGAGCCCTTTGAGCCCCCGGGCATGGAGCCAGGATGGAGCGATCTGCCAGGGGCGCTCGAAGCGGGCCGCCGGGAAGAGGAGCCTCACGGCTCTAGGCTAACCGAGGGTGCGACCTGAATCAGCCCCCACATGCGCCCGCTTTTTGGCCCCTGACGCCGATAGGAAAAAAGGGCCGTGTTCTCGTAGGTGCACTGCTTGGTCCGCCAGATGTGATTGCCGGGAATGCCGCGCCTGCGCAGGAGGACCACGATCGCTTTTTCAAGGTCGAGCCGGAAGCGGCCCGATTGGGTCGGGTCGTCGGCCAGCGCGTCGCCGAGACCGCGCCGGTCAAAGGCTTCGGCGACTTCCGGTCCCACCTGGTAACAGCGCCCGCAGATCCCGGGGCCGATGGCGACGCGGATCTGCCCGGGCTGGCCGTGAAATTCCGACTCCATGAGGTCGAGCGTGGCCTCGACGATGCCGGCGACGACGCCCCGCCAGCCGGCGTGCGCCGCGGCGACGGTGTTTGTGCTTGGATCCTCGAACAAAAGGGGGTAGCAATCGGCGGTGGAGACGGCGAGCAAAAGGCCCGGCGATCGGCTGACCAGGGCATCGCCTTCCCAGGTTCCGGGCCCATCGGCGCGAACGGCCCGGGCGCCGTGGACCTGGGCCAGCCGGGCCAGCGGGGGGTGGCCGAAGGCGGCGAGGACGCGGCGGCGGTTTTCCTCGACCCGTGTCGGATCGTCGCCGACCGACGTCGAGAGGTTGAGGCTGCCCCAGGGTCCTTCGGAGACGCCGCCCGCCCGGCCGGTAAAGCCGTGGGGGCTGCCAATGAGAGGCGTACGCAAAAGTGGGACCACCTCAAAACTCCGGCTTTCGCTTTTCGAAAAAGGCCTGGATACCCTCGATCAGATCGTCCGTTTCCCGGATCCAGGCGTTGGCGAGAGCGGCAAGGCTAAAGCCCTCGAAAAGGCCCATGCTGGGGAGCTGGGACAGAAGGGCCTTGGTGAGCGCCAGCGAGGTGGGGGCCCCCTCGGCGATTTGGCTTGCCAGGGCAAGGGCGCGCTCGAGGGCTTGACCTTTGGGGGCGACCTCGTTGACCAGGCCCAGCCGGTAGGCCTCGGCCGCGCCGATCAACCTGCCCTGGAGGAGCAGTTGGCGAGCGTGCTTTTCCCCCACGTGGCGGACCAGCATGACCGCCACCAGCGCGGCGACGAAGCCGATTCTGACCTCGGTGAAGCCGATCTTTGCGCCTTCATCCATAACCGCGAGATCCGAGGCCAGCACGAGCCCCGCGCCGCCGGCGACCGCCGGCCCGTTGACGGCGGCTACGACCGGTTTGGGGAACGTGTAAATACGCCTAAAGACTTCCTTGAGCTCGTGGGAGTGATCCAGGTTGGCTTTGGCCCCGAGCTTGGTCACCTCGCGGAGGAACTTGAGGTCGGCCCCCGCCGAAAAGGCGGGTGGGGCGCCGGTCAGCACCACCGCCCGGACGCCGGGGTCGGTCTCCGCCTCTTCGAGGGCCAAAAGGAGCGCCCGGCTCATGGTCTCGGAGAGGGGGTTTCGCCGTTCGGGGTCGCTCAGGGTCAGCACCCTGACCTTGCCGCGGTCTTCCTTGAGAACCTGCGCCATACCCATACGTTATCGGATCAGGCACGCATGACTTTGCGGACTTCGGGCATGGCGAGCAGCCGTTCCTTGATCCGGGCCAGCTCTTCCTCATCGCGAACCGAAAACCGAATTTGCATGCGGGCAGTGGTGCCGGTGACCTGGGTGTCGGCGCCGGAGACCGATTTGCCCATGCCGGCGAACACGTCCATGACGTCGCGGAGGAGGCCCGCCCGGTCGCTGGCCTCGAGGCGAAGGACCACCGGGTAGTTCCCCGGTCCTTCTTCCCACTCAGCGGCGACGACGCGCTGGGGCTCGTTTTTCAGGAAACGGCGCATGTTGGGGCAGTCGACGCGGTGGATGGTCACCCCGCGGCCCCGGGTCACGTAGCCGAGGATGGGATCACCCCGGACGGGACGGCAGCAGGCAGCGAGTTTGAGCGGGGCGCTGAGGTCGTCGGCGAGGCGAATGGGGAGGGTCTGGGTTTTGGGTTGCGGGCGCTCGCGGGGGGGCGCGGGAGGCCGGGGGTGGAGAATGCGCACCACTTGCTGGGGCGTTGCCCGGCCGTGGGCGAGGGCGAGGAAGAGCTCCTCGGGCGAGGGGTGTCCGGTCAGCGCCCTGGCCACCCGTTCGAGATCGCTCTCTTTCGGGAACGGGAGCCCGCGTCGTTTAAGGTGGCGTTCGAGTTTGCGGCGTCCTTTCTCCAACTCTTCGTGCTGCTCGAGCTGGCGGAAGTAGTGGCGGATCTTTTGGCGCGCGCTTCGGGTCTTGGCGTACGAGAGCCAGTCTTTCGAGGGCTTTCCCGCGGGACTGGTGATGATCTGCACCATGTCCGCGTTTTGCAGCTCGTAGGAGAAGGGTACGATGCGCCCGTTGACCTTGGCCCCGGTCATGTGATGACCCACCTCGGTGTGGATGTGGTAGGCGAAATCGATGGGCGTGGCGCCTTTGGGGAGGTTGATGACCTGGCCTTTGGGCGTGAACACGAAGACCCGCCCCCCGAGCAGCTCCCGGGTGATGGTCTCGACGAAGTCGCGGGAGCTCGAGAACTCGCTCTGCCATTCCTGGATCGCCTGCAGCCACACCACCCGGCGTTTGACTTCCCTCGGATCGGTGATGCCTTCTTTATAGAGCCAGTGGGCGGCGATACCGTACTCGGCGAGCCGGTGCATGGCTTCGGTTCGGATCTGCACCTCCAGCGGCGTGCCCTCGTCGGTGATGACGGTGGTGTGGAGGCTCTGGTAGCCGTTGGGCTTTGGCATGGCCAGGTAGTCCTTAATCCGGCCGGGGATCGGTTGCCAGAGCTGGTGGACCAGGCCGAGGGTGTGGTAGCAGACCTGCTTGCCGAGCCGTGCTTCGTCCTTGGGGGTGAGGATGACGCGAAGCGCCAGGAGGTCGTAGATTTGCTCGAGGTTTTTCTTCTCGCGCTTCATCTTGCGCCAGATGGAGTAGGCGTGTTTGGTCCGGCCGGTGATGGCAAAGTCCTGGATGGAGCCGGAAAGGATCACATCAGAGCGTATGGCTTTTTCCAAGCGGGCCCTTGCTTTTTCGATGACCTCCTGGCGAATGGTCCAGTGCTGCTGGAGGCGGCGGGTCAGGGCGGTGTACTCGGCGGGGTAGAGGTACTTGAAGGCCAGATCCTCGAGTTCGTTTTTGACCTGGCCAATCCCGAGGCGGTGGGCAAGGGGGGCAAAGATCTCGAGCGTTTCCTTGCTGATCCGCTTTTGCTTTTCCGGAGGCATGTACCGAAGTGTGCGCATGTTGTGGAGACGGTCGGCCAGCTTGACGATGACGATGCGCACGTCCTCGGTCATGGCGATGAACATCTGACGGAGGTTTTCCGCCTGCTCGTCCTCGAGGCGCTCGGCGAGCTTGGGGAGTTTCGAGACCTTGGTTTCCCCCTCGACGATGCGTCTGACCACCGCTCCGAAGACCCGTTCGATCTCCTCGAAGGTCACGTCGGTATCTTCGACGGTGTCGTGGAGGAGCCCGGCCTGGATGGTCTCGACGTCCATGCGCAGCTGAGCGAGGATGCGGGCCACCTCGACGGGATGGGTGATGTAGGGCTCGCCGCTCCGGCGTTTTTGCCCCTCGTGGGCCCGGTAGGCAAATTCGAGCGCCTCCCGGATGTGCTGGCGTTTTGGTGCCTCCAGGTATTCGAGACTCGGGGCCAGGCTTTCCCAGAGCGACTGTGTGGTGATCTCGAGCATGAGCTTACACCGGTGGTGAAAACGACCACTTTCCGAAAAAGAGTTTAGCAAACCCCCCGTGACGGGGGGTGCTTTGGTGCCGGGAAGGGGACTTGAACCCCTACGGGCTAATCGCCCACTAGCCCCTCAAGCTAGCGCGTCTACCAATTCCGCCATCCCGGCGTCCGACGCGCAACACATATCTTAGGTACTGCCCGGGGTGCTGTCAAGCGCCGTGGAGGCCTCGGGCCCGGCACTGACGGTATATTCGCTTGGAGGTTCGATGCGGCGGATCAAGTTGCATATTGAGTACGACGGAACCGGGTTTGCCGGGTTCCAAAGGCAGGGAAAGGGCGAGCGCACGGTCCAAGGGGTTCTCGAGGCCGCCCTTCGCCGTCTGCCCGGCGCCCGTCCGAAGGTGGTGGCCGCGGGGCGGACCGACGCCGGGGTTCATGCCCTCGACCTTCCCCTTCACTACGACACCGAAGACCGAATTCCCATCGAACGGGTGCCGTTGGCATTGAACGCGCTCTTGCCGCCCGATGTCCGGGTGCTTCGGGCCGAGCATGTCCCCCTGAGTTTCCATGCCCGAAAGAGTGCCAGGTGGCGGGCCTACCGCTACCTCGTGCGCGTTTCGGAATCACCGAGCGCCATCTGGCGCTACCGGGCGCACTGGTTGAGGCGGCCGCTGGAATTGGCCCCGATTCGAGTGGCGCTCGACTCCCTGGTAGGGGCGCACGATTTCAAGGCCTTCGCGACCAGGGAGACGCGGCCAACGAAAAAGCGCCTCTTCCGGGCTGAAGTCTGGCGGGAGGGGTCGCTGGTGGTCTTCGAGTTCGTGGGGGACGGCTTTTTGCGGGGGCAGGTGCGGACCATGGTCGGCACCTTGATCGAGGTGGGGCTCGACAAGCGGGCTCCGGAGGATGTGGCCCGGTTGCTCGAATCGGGTAGCCGCGCTCAGGCGGGACCGAGTGCTCCGCCCCAGGGGCTCTACTTTGTGGCGGCGGGCTACCGCCCCTACCCTTCTCGGTGAGTCGGCGGACCCGCCTCCACCGGAATTTCCGCCGAGCCGGACTCGTCGAGTTTTTCTCCGAGGACCACCGCGACCTCCCGGACCCGGATCACCACCGACTCGCCCACCTGCCAGGGGGCGCGGTAACCGGTTTGAACCCGGTAGGTTCCGTGCTCGGTGCGCACCTTAAACGTCAGGTCGTGACCTTTGAAGCTCCGCTTGACGATCTGGCCCTTGAGTCCGCGGCGGTCAGGCGGGAGGAGTTCGAGGTGCTCGGGCCGCAGTGAGAGGAGAACGTGGCCCCAGGCCTCCTTGTCGAGGGCAAGCGTACCCAGGGGGGTGTCGGCGAAGCGGCCGTGGGCCAGGCCGCGCACCAGGTTGGTGTTGCCGAGAAAGCGGGCGACAAACGGTGTCGCCGGGTGGTGGTAGACCTCCTCGGGCCGCCCCACCTGCTCGAGCCGTCCTTCCCGGATCACCGCGATGCGGTCGGCAAAGGAGAGCGCTTCCTCCTGGTCGTGGGTCACCATGATGGCGCCGGTCCCGGTTTGTTTGAGGATCGAGCGCACTTCCTCGCGCGTGCTCTCGCGCAGACCGGCATCGAGGCTCGAAAAGGGTTCGTCGAGGAGGATGAGCTTGGGTTTCGGTGCCAGCGCCCGGGCCAGGGCCACCCGTTGCTGCTGCCCGCCCGAGAGTTCGTGCGGGTAGCGTCGGGCGAAGAGCGTGAGGCCCACGAGATCGAGCACCTCTTCGGCACGCCGCCGGCGTTCCCTGGCCGAGAGCCCTTTGAGGCCAAAGGTGACGTTGCCCAAAACCGTGAGGTGGGGAAAGAGCGCGTAGTCCTGGAAAACGAAACCGATGCCCCGCGACTCCGGCGGCACGTGCCTTCCCGGGCCGCTGAGCAGGCGCCCCTCGAACCACACCTCTCCCTGATCCGGGCGCTCAAACCCCGCGATGAGGCGCAGGGTGGTGGTTTTGCCACTCCCCGAGGGACCGATGATGGCCAGGATCTCCCCGGCCTCGAGATCAAAACTGATGCCTCGGACCACGTGCTGGCCGTCGAAGCGCTTGCTCAACTCGACAGCGCGCAAGAGCTTCACTTCGCACTCCCTTCCCACGCCAAGAGCATTCCAGCGAAGATCGCCCCGCTGGCGAGGAGGACCAGCGCATAGGGGGCGGCTTCGGCGAACATGGCCTCCTGGGTGTAACTCCATACGTTTATGGCCAGGGTGTCGTAACCGATCGGCGCCAGGAGCAGTGTGAGTGGCAGTTCCTTCATGGCCGAGAGGAAGACCAGGATCCCCCCGCTGGCAAGCCCCGGCCAGAGCAGGGGGAGGAGGATCCGGGTGAACACGGCGTAGGTCCGGGTGCCGAGGGCTCGCGCCGCTTCCTCGATGGCCACCGGGATTTGGCTCAGCGTCCCCCGCAGCGGGCTCAGGGCCTCGGCGAGGAAGTGAAAGGTGTAAGCGTAAATGAGGAGAAAGATCGTTTGATAGAGCCAGGGCACGGCCTTGAGGGTAAAGAAGATCAGCGCCAGGGCCAGCACCAGGGGTGGAATGGCATAGCCCAGGTAGGCCGCGCGCTCAAGCGTCCGGGCTGCCCCCCGGGCGTAGCGAACGCCCAGATAGGCGAGGGGCAGCGCCAGGGCCAGGGCGAAAAAGGCCGCCGGGGCGCTGGCAAAAGCAGAACGGGCCAGGGCCTCGAGGAGGTCGCCGCGATCGATTCTGGCAAAGCCCGCACGCGCCCAGTAGAGCAGCACCGACAAGGGAAGGCCAATGCTGAACAAGAAGAGCCCGGTGACGTACCCCTGGGCGAGGGGCCGGAGCCGACCAAGGCGGAGCTTTGCCGGCGGGCGCTTTTGCGTGCGGGCGACGGCGAGCCGGGTGGCCCTGGCCTCGAGGAAGAGCACCACCGAGGTGAGGGCGAGGAGCCAGAGCGCGAGCCAAGCCGCGCCCACGCGGTCGTAGGCGGTGCTGTATTGCAGATAGATGGCGTAGCTGAAGGTGGGGTAGCGCATCAGGCTCACCACGCCAAAGTCCCCGAAAACGTGCAGGGCCACGATGAGCCCGCCGGCCATAACCGCCGGCACGAGCTGGGGGAGGACCACCCGGATGAAAACGCTCGTTGGCGGGTGGCCCAGAACCCGGGCGGCTTCCTCGAGGGCCGGGTCGAGTCGCAAAAACGCGCTGCGGAGGTTCATGTAGAAATAGGGGTAGGTGTAGAGCGAGAGCGCGAGCAACGCCCCCACGTAGCCGCTGAGGTGGGGAAGGGCGACGCCGAAGACCTTCGCCGCCAGGCCGTAGGGCCCGCCGAGCGAGAGCAGGGCGTAGGCGGTGACGTAGCTCGGAACCGCAAGCGGCAGCACGCCGATGAGCGAGGCGAGCCGGCTCGCCGGGAGGTCGGTGCGGGTGGTGAGCCAGGCGAGCGGAAAGGCCAGTAGGAGCGAGAGAACGAGGACGCTCGCGGTGAGTTTGAGCGTGCTCGCGAGCAGCTCGAGGTTGCGGGGTCGAAACACGACGTCGGCGAGTGTTTCGGCATCGATCTCCAGCGCCCTGAGCACCAGGTACAAAAGGGGCAACCCCACGGCTGCGAGGGTGATGAACCCGGGAAGCAGCAGGTAAAACGGTGGTCGCTTCATCATCGCTTTGCGTCCAGCATCTCGTTCCGTACCCGGCCTTTCCGGTCAAGGAGGTTGGCCACCCGGGCTGCCCGGGTGGCCTTCGGGCGCTAGAGCAGATCGAGCGCCCTGAGGAGCTTTAGCGTACCATCCAGGTCCTTGAGTTCGCTGAAATCGAGCTCGGGGCTCAGCTTAAGGGCATCGGAGACCGGAAGCATGTAGCTCGGGGTGGCCACGTCCGGAATCACGGGGTATTCGTGGACCGCGCTCGCGGCGTAACTTTGGGCTTCCTGCGAGAGCAAGAAGCGGAGGAAGGACTCGGCCAGCGCCCGATCCTCGCTGTGCTTCAAGACGCCGGCGCCGGTGATCAGGGCGAGGTTGCCAACGTCGCCGGGTGCGAAGTGGTACATGGCCACCGGGAGCGAGGGGTTGGCTTTTGGCTCCTCGCCTTCCTCGCCTTCTTCTTCCTCCTTGCCTTCGAATTCGCCTTCAGCGCCGCCATACTTGAGTCGGTAAACGTAGTAGTGGTTGGTCAGGGCGATGTCGATTTCGCCCGAGGCGAGGGCCAGGAGCATCGGGGTGTTGGAAACGTAGGCCTTGGGCTTTAGGGCCTTCATTCCCGAGAGCCAGGCCCGGGTGGCCTCTTCGCCCTGGACCTTGCGCATGGCGGTGATGAAGTCCTGGAAACTGGAATAGGCCGGCGTCCACCCGATCCGGCCCTTAAAGGCCTCGAGCTTCGGTAGGTCGAGCACCGATTTGGGCAGTGTGGCGGGATCAACTCGCTTGGGGTTGTAGGCCAGCACCCGGAAGCGAACCGTGACCGGGACCCAAAGGCCGTCTTTCGGTACGTAGCGGGCGGGACGGGCGAGCAGGTCTTTTGGCAACGGCGAGAGCAGCCCGTTGCGGCTGGCCTCGATCAGGGCGCCGGGGGTGTTGGCCCAAAGGAGATCCGCGGGGCTTCGCGAGCCCTCTTCTTGCAAGGCGGCGAGGAGCTGGGCGTCCTTGCCGTAGCGAACCTTGACCTTAATCCCGGTTTGGGCCTCGAACTTTTTCACCAAAGGCTCGACCAGCACCTTGGCTCGACCGGAATAGATCACCAGCGTTTGCGCCAGCCCTGGCGCGTTCGAGAGCATGAGTAGAGCCAGGAATCCATACACTATTCGCATCAACCGTCGACACCTCTCCTTCATCATCCTCGGGGGCCTCGAGGTCCCTCCGGAACGAAGTCTAGAGGCTGGGGTTTTTAATGTCAAGTAAACCGCTCAGGATTTATTGATTTAGGAACGAGAACTGTTTTCGTTTTGTCGAGGATTCCTTCCCGGCTGTCCCGCGAGCGCCTCGAGGGCCCCTGCCAGAAAGACCCCGGCCCCGACCAGATCCTCTGGGGCAAGAAGCCGCTTTACCAGGGGGCCCGCGGCCAGGAAAGGGACGGGGTTTGGTGTGTGCCTCTTGTGCCAGGGTTCCTCGGCGTTGCCGTGATCGGACGTGAGAACCAGCGTCGCACCGGGGGCGGCTTCCAGGAACTCGGCGGCAAAAGCGTCGAGCCTTTGCAGCAGCTCGGGGACCATCCGGGGGTCGCGGTGCCCGGCGAGGTCAAGCGCCCAGAACTCGAGGACCACGAACGGGTAGCTCCGAACCAGCTCGGCGGCGCGGCGGGCCTCGCGGCGAGGGGCCTCGAGGACGGCGTCGAGCGCGCCCGGTGCGCCCAGCGGCAACAGCGGAAGATCTGAGGCTTTGGCAGCGTAGGCAAAGGCGGAAAGCGGCGGTCGGCGCGAGGTCGCGATTTTTGCCAGGTAGCGCTCGGTGTAGCCGTTGGCGTGGTGGTAGGGAAGGCCGAGCCGCCTGGCCCTTTGTGGCAAGGAGGCGCTTTGGAGCAGGGCCTTGAGCGCGGGGCCGGGGAAGGGCCCGTGGTGGTATCCGAGGCGTCGGGCGGCGTTTTGCCCCGTGAGCAGCGTCGTTTGCCCGGTGGCCGACTGGGGCAGGCCCGGGGTGTCGAGGCGGGCGTCGAGCAAACGGTAGAGGTGGTCAGGCCCCTGAACGGGGTGCGGGCCGAGCGCGGCGAGCTCCCCTTTAAGGAAGGGAAGCGGTGTGGTCGAAAGTGGGCTTTCGGGGTTTTCGGTGACGCCGAGCCCGTCGACGAAGAGGAAAAGGAGCACGCCACCAGTCTACGCGCCCCGGCCCGGCTGCAGGGCCCGAGGGATGCTTTCCTTGACGCAAGGTAGGCGCTTGCCTACAATGGCCTATGCTGGGCGCGGTGAGCGTAGCTCAGCTGGTGAGAGCACCGGTCTGTGGAACCGGGGGTCGTGGGTTCGAGTCCCATCGCTCACCCCAGCAAACCACCCCGAAACGGGGTGGTATTCTTAAGGAGGCAGGGCGGCCCGACCGGGCCAGCGAGGATGGCGGAATTTGGTAGACGCGCCAGACTTAGGATCTGGTGGGGTATTCCCGTGCGGGTTCAAGTCCCGCTCCTCGCACCAAAGGGTCGGGCCGTCTTTCGCATGTGTGAGGTGACAAATGGCAGAGATCGTCGAGCGTGAGGGCTACCGGGTGCGCGTCAAGGTCGAGGTTCCGGCCGAAAAGGTCGGCGAGAGCTATGAACGGGTGCTCGCCAAGTACAAGGCGCGGGTTCGGGTACCCGGATTTCGGCCCGGACGCGTGCCCCGAAAGGTCCTCGAGGCCCGGATCGGCCGCGAGGCCCTGCTCGAGGAGGTGCGCGAGCTTCTCGTCGATGAGAGCTTTGGCGAGGCGGTCCGCGAGCTCGGCCTTTCGCCGGTTGCGGCCCGTTTGGTCGAGGGCGAGGTGAAGGAGGGCGAGCCCTTCGTTTACGAGATCGAGGTGCAGAACTACCCCGAGGTCGAGCTCCCGGACTGGAAGACCTTCGAACTCACGGCCAGCGCCCCCGAGATCACCGAGGATGTGGTTGACTCGGCGCTCGAGGAGCTGCGCGAGCGCTACGCCGAGATCGAGGAGGTCGAGCGCCCGGCCGAGGCCGGGGACGTGGTGGTGGTGGCCACCGAGCAAGGCGAGCTTCCGGTCGATCTGGCCAAGGCGCCGGAAGCAGTGGTACATGCCCTCAAGGGCAAAGCGGTGGGAGATACGGTGACGCTTCCGGTCTTCGATGAATCGGGCGAGGTATCCTCGAACCTCGAGGCCACCATCCGCTCGATCAAGGCGGTCCGTCGCCCCGAGCTCGACGACGAGTTCGCCAAGACCCTGGGCTTTGACACCATGGAAGCGGCCCGGGCGAAGGTGCGGGAGGAGCTTGAGCAGCGGGCCGAGGCCGATGCCCGGGAAGCCCGGAAGGCCGAATTCCTCGATAAACTCGCCGAGGGCCTTGTGGTCGAGATCCCGCCGGCGATGATCGATCGCGAGATCCGGGCCATCTGGGAGGAAATCGCCGAGGATATGGCTAAAAAGGGCGTGCCCTTTGAGGACTACCTGAAGCAGCTCGAGCGCGAGGGGAAGTTCGAAGAGTTTAAGGCCGACATCGAGAAGACCGCTGAGCGACGGGTTCGCCGCGGCTTGGCGGTGGAGCGCTTGATCGAGGCGCTGGGGACCGAGCTCGGCGAGGAGGAGTGGAAAGCCCACCTCGCGGACCTGGCCCAGCGCTACGGCCTCAGCGTCGAGGATTTTGAGAAGGCGGTTGGGGAGGACGGTCTGCGCCGGCTCTATGTCCGCCGTCTCCACGACAAGGCCCTCGAAGAAGCCCTAAAAAGCCTTGAGACGGCCTCTTGAGCAATACCGTCTTAGGGCACGGACGCCGGCGCGGGTCGGCGTAGAATGGTCACACCATGGTTGTGCCTTACGTCATTGAACAAACCGCTCGAGGCGAGCGTGTCTACGATATCTATTCACGGCTGCTCAAGGACCGGATCATCTTCCTGGGCACGCCAATCGATTCCCAGGTCGCGAACACGGTCGTGGCCCAGATGCTTTTCCTCGAGGCGCAAAACCCCAAGCAGGAGATCAAGCTCTACATCAACTCGCCAGGCGGCGAGATCGACGCCGGGCTTGCCATCTACGACACCATGCAATACGTCAGCGCCCCGGTGTCGACCATCGTGGTGGGGTTGGCGGCGAGCATGGCCGCGGTGATCTTGGCCGCCGGCGAGCCGGGCCGACGCTTTGCCTTGCCCAACTCCCGGGTGATGATCCATCAGCCCTGGGGTGGGGCGCGCGGGCAGGCCGCGGACATCGCCATCGAGGCCGAGCAGATCATTAAGATGCGCGAAAAGCTCAACCGCATCCTCTCCGAGCACACCGGGCAGCCGCTCGAACGGGTGACCCGGGACACCGACCGCAATTTCTGGATGGAGGCCGAAGAAGCCAAGGCCTACGGTCTGGTGGATCAGGTGGTGCGACGTGGCGAAGAGAGCTAGGACCTCGTGCAGTTTCTGCGGGCGGAGCTATCCCGAGGTGGACCGGCTTTTTGAGTCGCCCCTCGGAGAGGCGTATGTCTGCGACGAGTGCGTCGAGCGTGCCCACGAGCTGCTCGAGGAGACCCGGCCTCGCGTGGTCCAGCGCGGGCCCAAGCACCTCCCCAAGCCCAGGGAGATCAAGGCCTTCCTCGACGAGTACGTCATCGGCCAGGAAGCGGCGAAGAAGGTGCTTTCGGTCGCCGTCTACAACCACTACAAGCGGATTCGCCACCGCCAGACCGAGGGCGACGTTGAGATACAAAAATCCAACATCCTTCTGGTCGGCCCCACCGGGACGGGGAAGACGCTGCTTGCGGAAACGCTGGCCCGGCGGCTGGAGGTGCCCTTTGCCATCGCCGACGCGACCACGCTCACAGAAGCGGGCTATGTTGGTGAAGACGTCGAGAACGTGGTGCTCAGGCTTTTGCAGGCCGCCAACATGGACGTCGAGGCCGCCGAGCAGGGGATCATCTACATCGACGAGATCGATAAGATCGCCCGTAAGTCGGAAGGACCTTCGATCACCCGCGACGTCTCCGGTGAGGGCGTCCAGCAGGCGTTGCTCAAGATCATCGAGGGTACCGTGGCCCACGTACCGCCCCAGGGTGGCCGCAAGCACCCCCACCAGGAGCTGATCCCGGTCAACACCAAAAACATCCTCTTCATCCTCGGTGGGGCCTTCGATGGCCTTTCGGAGATCCTCAAGGCCCGGGTGGATCAAAACCCCATCGGCTTCGCCGCCAAAAAGCAGGCCAGCCTGCCCGAGATCATCCCCGAGGACCTGGTCAAGTACGGCCTCATCCCCGAGTTCGTGGGGCGGGTGCCGGTGATCGTCGAGCTCACGGACCTCGACGAGGCGGCTCTGGTACGCATTCTCACCGAGCCCAAAAACGCCTTGGTCAAGCAGTACCAGGCGCTTTTTGCCATGGAGGGGGTCGAACTGGTCCTGACCGACGCAGCCTTGCGCGAGATCGCCCGCCGAGCCAAGGCCCGGGGCACCGGGGCCCGCGGCCTGCGGGCGGTCATCGAAAAGAGCATGTACGAGATCATGTACGCCCTGCCGGGGTCCGGGGTGAAACGTGTCGTCTTCGACGCCAAGCACCTCGACGATCCGCTCTCGGCGCTGAAGCCGGATCTCAGGCAGGCGAGCTAGGAGGAGGATGCGACTGTTTCAACGCAAGCCCAAACGACCGCTCCTGCCGCTTCGCAGCCTGGTGGTGATGCCGCACACCCAGGCCGAGGTCGACGTTGGACGCGCCGGTTCGAAACTGGCCATCGAGCGGGCGCTCTCGGCCGAGGGGCAGATTTTCCTCGCCACCCAAAAGCATCCCGAGGTCGATTTCCCCGGGCTTGATGACCTTTACCCCATGGGGGTCCTGGCCGAGGTGCGCCGTGTGAACCGGCTGCCCGACGGCACGTTCCAGGTCGTGGTCGAGGCGATGGGAAGGGCGCGTCTTTTGGGCCTTAGCGGCCAGGACCTCCTTTGGGCCGAGTATGAGGACGTGCCCGAACCCGAGATCAAGGATCCCGAGCTCGTTCGGGCGTTGCTGGAAAAGGTGCGGCGGGCCTTTGGCCAGTACGTCGCCTCGCATAAGAGCCTGCGCCTGGACCGCTACCAGCTCGAGGCCATCCAGGGGCTCGCCGACCCGGCACGCCTGGCCGACATGGTGACCCACCACGCCACCTGGACGACCGAGGAAAAGCTCACCATTTTGTCCGAGGTGGCGATCGAGGCCCGGCTCGAGCGGGTGCTGACGCTGCTCGCGCGCGACCTCGAGCGTTTCGACCTCGACCGCAAGATCGCCGCTCGCGTCAAGGAGCAGATGGACAAAAACCAGCGCGAATACTACCTGCGCGAGCAGATGAAGGCGATCCAAAAGGAGCTCGGTGGCGGCGAGGACCACCTGGCCGAGGTCGAGGTCTTGCGCGAGCGCATTCAAAAGAAAGACTTCCCCGACGAGGTTCGGGAAAAGGCAGAGCGCGAGCTCGACCGTTACCAGCGCATGCAACCGGGGAGCCCGGAAGCCAGCGTGGTCCGGACCTACCTGGAGTGGCTCTTGGATCTGCCCTGGCGGGAAGCCACGGAAGACGTCATCGATCTGCCCCGGACCCGGAAGATCCTGGACGAAGATCATTACGGTCTCGACGAGGTCAAGGAGCGGATCCTGGAGTTTTTAGCGGTTCGAAAGCTCGCGGGGGATGAGGGCGCCAAGGGGCCGATCCTCTGTTTGGTCGGGCCGCCCGGGGTGGGGAAGACCTCGCTCGGACGCTCGGTGGCCCGGAGCATGCAGCGGAACTTCGTACGCATCTCCCTGGGCGGGGTTCGGGACGAGGCCGAGATCCGCGGCCACCGGCGCACCTACGTCGGGGCGCTGCCCGGCAAGATCATCCAGGGGATGAAGCGCGCCGGCTCCAATAACCCGGTTTTCCTCCTCGACGAGGTCGACAAGCTGGCCTCCGACTGGCGCGGGGATCCGGCTTCCGCCTTGCTCGAGGTCCTGGACCCCGAGCAAAATAAGGCCTTCCAGGACCACTACCTCGAGGTCCCCTACGACCTCTCGCGGGTCTTCTTCATCGTCACCGCCAACACCCTCTCGACCATCCCCCGGCCGTTGCTCGACCGCATGGAGGTCATCGAGATCCCCGGGTACACGCCGCTGGAGAAGGTGAAGATCGCCCGCCATTTCCTGTGGCCCAAGGTGTCCCGGCGAGCGGGGGTCGAGGGCAGGGTGCAGCTTGAGGAGACGGCGCTCCGTCGAATGGTCGACGAATACACCCGCGAAGCCGGCGTTCGCGGCCTGGAGCGTCAGCTCGCCAAAGTGGCGCGCAAGTTCGCCCGCAAGTACCTCGAGGCCCCGTGGGAGGGCGTCTACGACGTGAAGCCCAGCGACCTCGAAAGCCTGCTCGGTGCGCCGAAATACCGCCCCGACCGGGTGGAAAAGGACCCCCAGGTGGGTGTGGCTCAGGGGCTGGCCTGGACCGGCGACGGGGGCGCGCTCCTGACCATCGAGGTGCTGGCGGTGCCCGGCAAGGGCCGGTTGAAGCTGACCGGCAATCTGGGCTCGGTCATGAAGGAGTCTGCCGAGGCGGCCCTCACCTATCTCCGGGCCAGGGCCGACCGCTACGACCTCCCGCCGGATTTCCACGAAAAGTGGGACCTCCACGTCCACATCCCCGAAGGCGCGGTGCCGAAGGACGGGCCTTCGGCGGGGGTCACCCTGGCGGTGGCCATCGCCAGCGCCCTCAGCGGGCGCCCGGTACGCATGGACCTGGCGATGAGCGGAGAGATCACGCTTCGGGGCAAGGTCCTCCCGGTCGGCGGGATTAAGGAAAAACTCCTGGCCGCGTTTTTGTCGGGGGTTTCCCGGGTGCTTTTGCCGAAAGAGAACGGCCCCGATCTGGCCGAGCTGCCGCCTGAGGTGCGGGAGGGCTTGGAGATCGTTCTGGTCGAGGACGTGACCGAGGTCCTCGACGCGGCGCTGCTGCCGCTCGCGCCCGAGGTGAGGGACGCGCGCCCCGCCTGGCGGGCCGGGGCCTGATCAAAGGATCGTGCGGGCCAGCCTCCGCGCCCAAATTGGGGCGCGGAGGTGGCCTGTTGAGCCGAAGCCGGTGAAGAGAAAGCCGCCGGGAACCTCACGGAGGACCTGGTCCTTCAGGTAGCGCACGCCGGTGAAGGCCCCGATGGGGGTGGGCGGATAGCCGAGGATGGCCCTGGCCCTGGCTCTGAGCTCCTCGATCTCGTCGTGGGTCGGGGTGTGGGCCAGGAACCGGGACACCGGGCGGTGGGTTCCCCCGAGCGCGCCGCCAACGTAGAAAACCCCCTGGATCACCCCATGGCCGGGTTCCTTGGTCAGCAGCAGCGTGCCGGCGACGAGCCGGCCCTCGAGGCCGGTGACCTCGGTGCCTTCGGCGCCCGCCGCCCAGATGACCGGCCCTTTGAGGAAGCGGCCGCTTTGGAGCCAAAGACCCTCCTGGAACCAGGCCACCACGCGGTCGTGAATGCGGGGAATATTCCGGAGAAGCGCCGGGATCAGGGTACGGGGGTGCATCCAGAACGCCTGGGGCAGGAAGAGCCGGTGGCCGCGCCAGACGGTTTCGATGCCCGCGTCCTTGAGGTTGGCCTGCCATTTGGGCACCGCTTCCGGGGGCACGACGTGTTCGAGCCCGAAGTGGAGCTTGGCGAATCGGCCGTAGAGCGACCTCGCCACCGCCAGCGTCTCGGCGGCGTCGGGGATGGCCTTGCCCCGCTGGGCCCGGACCGGGTTGAGGATCGCCACCGGGGCGTGGCTCGCGCCTTTGCCCGCGCTCACCACCAGCACCCGAAGGCCGAGGTCGACCAGGGTTCGGGCCACCGCCGCCCCGGCGATGCCGGCGCCGACCACCACGAAGTCGTGGTCAGGGGAAGCGGTAGCGGCCGTCTTCTTCTTGGGCAAGACCCCGCTCAGCGAGTTCATCGAGGACCTCCCGGGCTTCGGCGAGCGTCTTCCCGCTCACCGAAGCCAGCTCGTCGGCGCTGACCGAGCCCTTTCGGAAAGCGAGGTGCATGGCCAGGCGTTCGAGGGCGGCCCTCGAGGGCCCGGCGGTCTCGATCCGTTGGCCCCAGACCCACACCAAGGCGAAGCTCGCGGCCCCGGCCAAGACCGATGGCAGGAGTGCGAGGACGGAAAACCACATCAGCGAAAAGCCGAGACCGAAGCCGGTGAGCGCGAGCGCCAGGCGCAGTGCGGCGATGGCCGGTCGTCGCTCGTTGCTTTTTTTCTCTGCCACCCGACCCTGCTCCTTTCAGCTCAAACGCTTACGCCGAAGCGGCTTCGACGGGCTCGGGAACGTAGATCTCGCCCGTGACCTCTCCGAAGAGGAGGTGGGGGCTGGCCTCGGTGATCCGAACCCGGTAGAGGCCCGGTCGCTTGGCCTGCTCCCCGGGCACCAAAACGGGGTGGTTGCCCCGGTCGTGGCCCTCGGCGAAACCACTCTCCTTAGCCTCGCCCCGGATCAAGACCTCGACCTCGCGGCCGACCCAGCGCCGGTTTTTCTCATGGCTCCACGCCTTTTGCTTTTCGATGAGCTGTTGCAAGCGGGCCACCTTGACCTCGCGGGGCAGATCTTCGAAGTGCTTGGCCGCGGGGGTGCCGGGACGGGCCGAGTAGATGAACATGAAGGCGTGGTCGAAGCCGACCTCGTCGTAGAGGGAGAGGGTTTCGGCGAAATCTTCCTCGGTCTCGCCGGGGAAGCCCACGATGATGTCGGTCGAGAGCACCGCCTCGGGCAGGTAGTCACGGATCATGCGGATGCGCTCGAGGTAGTCCTCGCGCCGGTACTCTCGGGCCATACGCCGGAGCACCCGGTCCGATCCCGATTGCACCGGCAGGTGGATGTAGTGGGTGATGGTGGGGGTTTCGGCAATGGCCCGGACGATGTCCTCGGTAAAGTTGACCGGGTGACTGGTCAAAAAGCGCACCCGCGGGATGCCCACGCTCCCCACCAGGCGCAGGAGCTCGGCGAACGTAGGATAGCGCGGGTTATCCCGGCCGTAGGAGTTGACGTTCTGACCGAGCAGGGTGACCTCGACCACCCCGGCGGCTTTCAGGTTTTCCACTTCCTTGAGGATGAGATCGGGGTGGCGGCTGACCTCCACCCCACCGCGGGTGGTCGGGACCACGCAGTAGGTGCAGCGGTGGTTGCAGCCGCGGATGATGGCCACGTGGGCCGAGAGGGCGCCTTCAGGCGGCGGCGCGACCAGCTGGTTGACGTCGTCGCGGAACGAGAGGTCCCAGAACTTGTCGTGGGCATCGAGCGCCTTGCCGATCTCGGAGATGGCGCCGGGCCCGATGAGGATATCGACCTCGAACTTCCGGGCCATCGCCTGGCCCTCCTCGAGCTGGGCCAGGCAGCCCATCATGCCGATGAGAATGCCCCGCCGTGCTTTCTCCTTGCGGAGCTTGCCGAGAAGGCTTTTCACCTTCTCCACCGGTTTGCCGCGTACGGCGCAGGTGTTGACCAGAACGAAGTCCGCGTCTTCGACCGCGTCGACCAGCTGAACCCCGAGGCTGACCAGTTCCGAGGCCACCACGTGGGTGTCGTACTCGTTCATCTGGCAGCCGTAGGTGATGATGTGGGCCTTCATCCCTCACCCCCGATCCCGATCTCCTCGATCATTCCCTTGTAGATCTCGCTGGCCAGCCGGACCACCTGATCGGCGGCTTCGGGGCCGCGCACCCCTTGGGGAATCCGTTGGTGGGCGACCCGGAGCGATTCGGCGAGGAGCTCGGGGAAGACCGGCCAGTGGCCGTTGGTGCTCGCCACCTTTTCCACCTGCGCTTCGGCGGGGGTGGAGGATTTTTTGTTGCGGCGCCGGCGGCTGCCTTTGGCCTCGCCATACTTTTGTTTGAGGACCTCGAGGGCCAGCTCGGCGGCGATCCGCTCGGCTTCGCGCTTGGTCGGGCCCTGGCCCGTGGCCACGACCTCGCCGTTGACGCTCACGTCGCTGATGTAGAGCGGGTCGGTGTCGCGGCCCGCGTTTTTTGTGTCGTATTCCGGTTTGCCGAGGCCTTTTTTCTGACAGTAAGCGGTCAGGGCGTTTTTGGGATGGACCATGTTCACCTCGTGGGTTATGGCTGGAGCGCCCGCTCGCGGGGCGGTCCCCATTTTAGCACGGGCGGTTTCGAATGTCCTAAAATAAGGGGCAATGATTAGAATTCTGTTGGCCGACGACCACGCCCTGTTTCGGGAAGGGCTGAAAAGTCTCTTGGAGTCCGAGCCCGATTTCCGGGTCATAGGGGAAGCCAGCGATGGCCGGGAGGCGCTCCGCGCGGCTTTGGAAGTGCGCCCCGACGTCATTCTCATGGATATCCAGATGCCGGGACTCGACGGGGTGGAGGCCACCAAGGAGATCTTGCGCGAGGATCCTGAGGCCAAGGTGGTCATGCTGACCATGTACCGCCAGGACGCTTACGTCTTCGAGGCGGTGAAGGCGGGTGCCCGCGGCTACCTTCTGAAGGATGCGAGCGCGCAGGAGCTCATCGACGCCATCCGCCGCGTGTGCTCTGGTGAAGTTCTGCTCGATGCCGAGCTCGCCGAGCGGATCATCCAGGATTTCCACGCCAAGGAAGGGGAGATTCCGAAATCAAAACGCGCCGAGCTGACCGATCGGGAGGTTCAGATCCTGCGCCTTTTGGCCCAGGGGTCGAGCAACCAGGAGATCGCGGACGAGCTGGGAATTTCGGAGAAGACGGTCCGGAACCGGCTTTCGGAGATCTTTGCCAAGCTTCACCTCAATAACCGGACCCAGGCCGCGCTCTACGCCATTCGCGAGGGTCTGGCTGACCTCGAGGACTAGTGGATCCCAAGGCGCTACTTAAGGCGTTCGCGCCCGTTGCCGGGGAGGCGGAACGGCGGGCGTGGATCGTTGACACGTTGCGGGCGTTCGGCTTTTCCCCCCGGGTCGACGATGTGGGCAATGTGATCGTCGGCGAGGGCGATTTGCTGCTCGCCGCCCACTACGACACCGTCTTGTCCCCCCGGCCACTCCGGGAGGCCGGGGGCCGGCTCTACTCGCCGGGGGTGGGGGATAACAGCGCCGGGGTGGCCGTGCTCTTGGCCCTGGCGCCCGAGTTACGCGACACGACCTTGGGCTTCACCGTGGGCGAGGAGGGCCTCGGCAACCTCAAGGGAGCGCGGGCGCTGGTGGCGGCGCTTTCGCCCCGGATGATGATCGCGGTTGACGGATATCTGGGTACGGTGATCGCCGAGGCCGTCGGATCGGTTCGGCTCGCGGCCCACTTCAGGGGCCCGGGCGGGCATGCCTGGGGGGATCGGGGTCGGGCCAGCGCCGCCCACGCCCTCGGCGTGGCCCTGAGCGCTCTCTATGCCCTTCCCCTTGGGGAAAACGAGAGCCTCAACGCCGGACGCATCTGGGGCGGGAGCGCGGTGAACGCGATTCCCGCCGAGGCCGGCTTTACGCTCGACCTTCGTGCCACCGAGGCCGGCGCCCTCGATCGTTTGGTCGAACGGGTGCGGGCCACGCTTTTGGAGGCCGCCTCGCAGGTGGGGGTACGGCTCGAGATCGAGCACCTCGGATGGAGGCCGGCGGGGAAGACCGCGACCGAGGCCATGGTTTCGGCTGCGATCGAGTCGCTCCGTTCGCTCTCGGTTCCGGTGTCGCTCAAGGCCGCGTCCACCGACGCCGCGGCGGCGGTCGAAGCAGGCATACCCGCGCTGGCGTTCGGGGTCTACGTGGGCGGCGGAGCCCATACCGAGGAAGAGTGGGTCGAGCTCGACTCGCTGGACGTGGGGCTCCAGGCGCTCGCGAGCTTCGTTTCCCGGCTACGATAGAGGCGTGGACATGCTCACGCGCCTGAAACAGGAAGGGGTGTACTTTCTCTTCCGCGAACGCGAGGACGGGCCCGAGTATGCGCTGGCGGACCTCGAGGACGGCCGGTACCTCTTCGCCTTCACCACCGAGGCCAAGGCCCAGGTCCTGGCACGGATGTGGGATGCGGAAGTGGGGTATCACCCCGAGCCCGAGGCGGTGTTCTACGGTTTGCCGCCCGAGGCCCGGGGGCTGGTGGTCGACTTCGATCCCGAGAGCGAGGAGGCGTACCTGGTGAGGCGGGAGGAACTGTGAAGGTCGGCCTGCTCGATACCTGGCTCTCGCGGCGCTACCGGTCCTTTTGGGAAGCCTACTTGCGGGCCCTGGGGGTGACGCTGATCCTGCCGGAGGCGCCCTTCGAGGTTGCTCTCAAAGCGCCGGCGCCCGAGTGGGCGAGCCTGCCGCTCCGGGCCGTTTTGGGGCGAATCGATGAGCTGAAAGCCCGTGGCGCCGATGTGATCCTTCTTCCCGACGCCCAGCTCGGCGTCGAGGGAGAGCGGGGCGGCGGTCAATGCCCCTGGGTCCGCGACCTCGAGTCGACCGTCGAGTCCCTGCGCCCCGCTTCGCCAAGGCTCTTCGTGGTCCCTGCGGCGCTCGATTCCCACGTGCTCGGCCTTGCGGCCCGGCTCGGCTCGGAACTGGTGCGGAATCCCCAGGCGGTCCGGCTCGCCCTCGAGCGGAGCCGGGCCCAGATCAAGCCCTGCGGCCCTTACCGTTTGCCTGGATCCGATGCGGGCGTGGCGAGCGTTGGCCTCGTTGGCGAGCCTTACCTGATCGAAGAACCCAGGCTCTATCAGGGACTGCTCGAGGCCCTGGCCCCCTACGGAGTGGCGCTCGCCGATCGGGCGCCGGAAGAGCTTCGGCGCGAAGGTGAGCGCCTGGGGCTCAGGCTGGTGTTGCCGAGCGATCTGGAGTGGGCGGGGTCGGCGCACTACCTGGCCCGGCGGGCCTCGGTGAAGGTCGTGGTGTCTTTGGTGGAGCCCGAGTGCGAGGCCATGGCCCGCGTCGCGGGGTGGATCGCCGGGAAGCTTCCAAAGCCCATGATCGTGCATCGGCTTGACGGTTCGCCGGAGGAAACGCTTGCGGCGCTTGAGGGGTACAATTCTTGACTGTGAGAACTGACCGGTCAGTTCCACCCCTGCACCGGCTTTTGGCCTTCGTCCGCCCCTACCTCTGGAAGTACGTCGTGGGCATCGCTTCGGGGACGCTGTCGCTCGTGTTCTCGGTGCTCGCGCCCTACTTCCTTCGCCGGACGATCGACCGGATTCAGGCGGGGGAGGCCTACCTCCCCTTCATCCTGGGCATCGTTGCCGCCGGCCTCCTGGCCGGACTCTTTTCCTGGTTGCAGCGGTGGGTGGCGATCGGGGCGAGTCGCGAGGTCGAGGCCGATATCCGGGAATCCCTCTTTCGCCACCTCGTGCGGCTCGACTTTTACTACTACGCCGAGAAACCGGTGGGCGACCTCATGAACCGGCTCAATACCGACCTCCAGGCGGTGCGCGACATGCTGGGGCCGGGGATCAACATGGGGTTCCGCGTCACCCTCTTTATCGTGTTTGCCTTCGCGGCGATGTTCTTGGTGAACCCGGGTCTGGCGGCGGGGGTTTTGGCCGTGGCCGTGCCGACGGTGCTGGTCGCGCGCTATTTGATGCACCTCGCCGACCGGCGCTGGCGCGAGGCCCAGGAAGTCTACGACCGCATCGCGGCCAAGGCCGAGGAGGACATCGCCGGCATCCGGGTCATCAAGGGGTTTGCCCTCGAGGCCAAGGAGCGGGAAGCCTTCGTGGCATTGAACCGGGCCTACATCGAAAAGAGCCTGGCCCTGGCCCGGGTCGAAGGGCCGCTGCAAGCCGCCATGAGCCTGCTCCTTGGCATCGCGGTGCTGATCGTTTTGCTCAAGGGCGGGGGCGAGGTGGTCGCCGGCCGGATGACGCTCGGCGAGTTCGTCCAGTTCAACGCCTATTTGACCCTCCTCACCTGGCCGGTCTTGGGTCTGGGCTGGGTCCTGGGCATTTTCCAGCGCGGCCAGACCAGCTGGCGCCGCTTGCTCGAACTCTTCGACGAAGTTCCCCGGGTGCGCGACGGTCCGGAGACCGATCCCGGCATTCGCGTCCTTTCCGGTGAGGTCGTCTTCGAACGGGTGGGCCTCCGTCTCGACGAACGGCGGGTCCTGGCCGAGATCATGCTCCGCTTGAAGCCAGGCATGACGCTCGGGGTGACGGGTCGGACCGGAAGCGGCAAAACCATGCTGGCCCGGCTCATTCCGCGGATCATCGACGCCAGCGAGGGAACGGTCTACGTCGGCGGTCATCCGGTGCGAAAGATCCCCATCGAAACCCTGCGCCGGAACGTGGGCATGGCGCCGCAAGAGCCGTTTTTGTTCTCGGAGTCGGTGTTCGACAACATCGCCTTCGGCCTTGAGCGTCCGGATCCTGACCGGGTGGAATGGGCGGCCAAGCTGGCCGGTGTCCACGAGGAGATTCTCCGGTTCCCCAAAGGGTACGACACCAAGCTCGGTGAGCGGGGGGTGACCCTCTCCGGCGGGCAGCGCCAGCGGGTGGCCCTGGCCAGGGCGCTGGCAAAGAAGCCGGAAATCTTAATCCTCGACGACGCGCTCTCGGCGGTGGATACCGAGACCGAGGCCAAGATTCTCCAGGGTCTGAAAGGGGTGCTCGGGCAGCAGACGACCCTCATCATCAGCCACCGGGTGAGCGCGCTCCGGCACGCCGATTGGATCGTGGTCCTCGAGGGCGGCCGGATTGTGGAGGAAGGGACCCACGAGTCGTTGTTGCGGCTCGGTGGCCATTATGCCGAGCTTGAGCGCTTGCAGCGTCTGGAGGAAGCGCTGTGAACCAGGAACCGCGCGCGACCCAGTTCGACCCCCAGCTCGCCAGGCGGGTGCTGGCATTCGTCAAGCCCTACTGGAAACAGGTGGGCCTGGCCCTGTTTTTCATCCTGATCACGACCCTCGCCGCGAACGCCCTGCCCCTGGTCTTTAAATTCGCGATCGACGGGGCTCTGGCCCCGAAAACGCCACTCCCCCTGGCGGAGCGCTACCAGACCCTGGCGGTTGCGGCGATGGTTTTCGTCGGACTCAGGGTTTTGGACTTCGTTACCCGCTATGCCCAGACCTACACCTTGGCCTGGATCGGCCAGCACGTGCTCTATGACCTGCGGGCTGCCATCTTCGACAAGCTCCTCCGTCTCCACGTGGGATTTTTCGACCGCACGCCGGCCGGCCGGCTGCTCACCCGCCTGACCTCGGACGTCGACGCCATCCAGCAGTTCATCACCGGGGGGCTGGTGGGGTTTGCCGCCGACCTCTTCATGCTGGTCGGAATCATGGCTTTCATGTTGGTGCTCGACTGGAAGCTGGCGCTGGTTGCCTTCGCGGTCATGCCCTTGCTCCTTTTGGTCACCACCTGGTTGCGAATCCGCATGCGGGCAGCCTATCGCGAGATGCGGGCCCGGCTCTCCCGGATGAACGCCTTCTTGGCCGAGAACCTGGCGGGCGTGCTCACCATCCAGCTCTTCGTTCGCGAGCGGCGTCAGGAGGAAAAGTTTCAGGAGAAAAACCGCGAGCTCCTTGCGGCTTACATCGAGGTGATTCGCTGGTTCGCACCCTTTTTCCCGGTGGTGGGGTTTTTGGGCGAGCTGGCGGTGGCCAGCGTGCTCTACCAGGGCGGGGGAGAGGTGCTCAGGGGCGCGGTGACGCTGGGGTTGCTCGTGGCCTTCATCGATTACACCCGCAACTTCTTCGAACCGCTCAGGGACCTCTCCGATAAGTTCAACATCTTCCAGTCGGCCATGGCCGCGGCCGAGCGGATCTTCGGCCTCCTCGACGAGCCCGAGTATGTGACCGACCGCCCGGGGGCCAAACCCGTCAGCCGGCTCCGCGGGGAAATCCGGTTCGAGGACGTGTGGTTTGCCTACCAGAACGAAGAGTGGGTCCTCAAGGGCGTGAGCTTCGTCGTTCGCCCCGGGGAAAAGGTGGCGTTGGTGGGGGCGACCGGGGCCGGGAAGACCAGCGTCATCAGTTTGATCTCTCGTTTTTACGACGTCCAGCGGGGCCGGGTTTTGGTCGATGGGGTGGACGTGCGTGACTACCGCCAGGCTGACCTGCGCCGGGCGGTGGGGATCGTCATGCAGGAACCCTTCCTCTTCGCGGCGTCCATTTTGGACAACCTGCGCCTGGGCGACGAGGGGATCTCGCTCGAGCGGATTCGCGAGGTCTGCCGCATGGTCGGGGTCGATGAGATGATCATGAAAAGGCCCCAGGGCTACCACACCCGGCTCGGTGAGCGCGGCGCCGGGCTCTCAACCGGCGAGCGGCAGCTTCTGGCCCTGGCCCGGGCCATGCTCCACAACCCCGATATTCTGCTGATCCTCGACGAGGCCACGGCCAACGTTGACAGCGAAACCGAGGCTAAAATGCAGGCCGCCCTCGAGCGGGTCAGCGAGGGGCGAACGGTCATCCTTATTGCGCACCGCCTCTCGACGGTGAAAGACGTCGACCGGATCCTGGTCTTCCGCCGCGGCGAGCTGATCGAAGAGGGCGATCACGACCACCTGCTCCGCCAGGGGGGATACTACGCCAAGCTGTATGCTCTGGCGGGCGGGGCCAGTTTGGGATGAGCAGTCGGGCGCTCAGGGAAAACGCGGGACGCTACGGATTCGCCGGCGCTCGCTCAGTAGGTCTTCAGCTCCACACCGGCGTCGGTGAGGGCTTCGCGGACCGCGCGGGCGATCTCGACCGATTCGGGGTTGTCGCCGTGAATGCAGAGCGTCTCGGCCTCGATGCGCACCTTCCCGCCATCGAGGGCATCGATTTCCTGGTCCAAGACCATGGCCACCGCCCGCTCGGCCGCTGCTTTGGGGTCGCGGATCAGGGCGCCGGCCATGCTGCGAGGCGCGAGGCGGCCATCCGAGAGGTAGGCGCGGTCGGGGAAGGCTTCCCTCACGTAGCGGACTCCCACTTCTCGCGCGGCTTCTTCCATCAGGGTGCCGCCCAGGAGCACGAGCGGGACTTCGGGGTCGTAGTCCTTGATGGCCTGGGCCACGGCCTTGGCCAGCGGTTTGTCTTTGAGCATCCGTAGGTACAGCGCCCCGTGGGGTTTGACGTGGTGGAGGGGGAGACCTGAAAGGCGGAGGAAGGCGCTGAGGGCCCCGATCTGGTAGAGCACGTCGGCGTAGGCCTGATCAGGGGTAATGGCCATGTCCCTGCGCCCGAAGCCCACCAGGTCCGGGAAGCCCGGATGGGCGCCGACGGCCACGCCGTGCGACTTGGCGAGCCTCACCGCTTGCTGGATGGTCAGGGGGTCACCGGCGTGGAAACCGGTGGCCAGGTTGACCGAGGTCAGGAGCGGAAACAGCTGTTCATCCTGCCCCAGCTTCCAGCGACCGAAGGATTCCCCGGCATCGGCATTGAGGTCAATCCACTTTCCCATACCACCATGTTAAACCGGGCGCGAAGCCCGGTTCGATGAGAGGCGATCGGCCGCGTGAGGTCGGGGTCATTCCATGCGTTTGCGGTATTCCAAGACCTGCTGGGGGCTGAGCCCCTTTTCCCGGAGCCGGGCGACGTCCTCGGGCGCAAGAGGCTTGGCCCCTTTTTGCGCCAGCGCGTCGTTGCCCCAGCTGCTGCGCACGAAATTGATCACCGCCGCGATCTGGGCGTCGGAGAGGTGGCCAAAGGGCGGCATGGCGCCGTTGTAGGTCTGGCCGCCGACCTGAATGGGGCCTTGCAGGCCGAAGAGGACGACGAGCGTCGCGTAATCGGGGTCGGCGAGCAGCTTCGGGTTCTTGGCCAGCGGGGGAAAAGCCCCGGGGACGCCTTGTCCGGCTGCCTGGTGACAGGCGGCGCAGTTTTGCGCGTAAACCTTGCTGCCATCAAGCTGATTGGTGGGCGCCGTTGGGGTTTGTGCCCGTTGCTCTTGATCCGGCGGCGGTGGCGGATTCGGGCCCATGTAGGTCACGAAGTAGTTAAGGAGAATGTCGAACTCCTCTGGGGTGATCTCCATGCCGGCCTCTTCCATCGACCGAATGGTATCGATCCAAGCACTTCGATCGATGCCCGCAGAATCGAGCACGTAGCCGAGGTCATGACAGGCCTGACAGCGGGCATACACCAGATCTTTCCCGGGGCCGTCGGGTAAGGTTGTCAGCTGGGCGTACCCAATTCCGAGGGTTAACAACAAAAAAGTCATCAAGAAAGTGCGTCTCACGGGACACTCCCATCACAGCTGTGGCGGAGGAGGGAGGTCCCGGGCCTTGCCCGGGACCTGGCGTGCTTAGGAAACCTTGACCGTGATGCGGTCGGCACCGTTCCACTCATAACCCGAGGGGTTCCAGTCGATTCCACCGTTGAGGGGTTGGGTGCGCCCCAGTTTGTCGATTGCGCGGACCCAGATCTCCCGTTCGCCTGCACTGAGGGCGACGTAAGTTTCCCAGTGAGTCCATCCGAATGGTGAGTCTGGCGCCTGGAGCTTGGCCGTTTGCCACGTCTTTCCCCGGTCAATGGAGACTTCGACTTGGTCAATGGGGACGACCCCGTCGTTCCAGGCGACGCCGCTGACCTTAACGGTCCCGGCCTTGACGGTTTCACCGTCTAGAGGAGAGAAGATAACGCTTTTGATCTTCTGGTGCCAGCTCGGCCGGGAGTTCACGAAGTTGTAATCCGATTTGGAGAAATTTCCTGGCTCGACCGGATAGAGCGGCACGCGATAGCGAACCGTGTGGTTGTAGTTATAGGTTTCGTGGGCCTCAAAGCGCAGCGTGCCGATCCACTTCACATTCATCGTGCCGTAATATCCGGGCACGACCAGACGGACGGGGCCGCCGTGGACCGCTGGGATGGGCTCACCGTTCATCTCGATGGCCAAGATCGCGTTGTCTCGGACGTAGGGGTCGGTCCAGGGGAGGCTGTGCTCGAAGTCGGGTTTGGTGCCTGACGGCAAGTCACGGCCGTTTGCGGTAAGGTACTTCGCGCCTTGTTCGTACACCTCGACCTTGAAATACTCGAGGACATCCTTGAGCTTGGGACCTTTCCAGACGGTTTGCCCCATGCCCCCGTGTTTCCACTGGGTTCCCGAGGTTTTCTTGGCGTATTTGGCGTAAAAGCTCCGCCCGTTCCCGGAGCACTGCAAGACCATGGTGACTTCCTGCTGGGGAAGTTTCCTGAGCTCCGTAGCCTCAAAGCGTGCGGGTCGGCGTACGAGCCCGACAATCTCGATGATCCAACCGGCAAGGGGAAGCGCCTCGAGCGTCTTCCCTCCAGCTAGAACCTGGTTGTTTCGAACGAAGAAGAGCTCTTTGGGGGTGATTTTATGTTCCCGTAGCAGAGGGAGGGGCGTTTCGAGGACGCCTGTGCGGGTGTTGTGGACCAGGAGCCTTGGATCCTTGCCGATGATCACCTCGCTGGCTTTTGGAGCAGCCTGGGCTTGGGCCCTGAGGACGCTGGGAAAAAACCCGAGCATGGCGGCAGCGGCACCTGTCCGCATGAGGAACTGCCGGCGGTCTATACCATGACGTTCATTTTCCTGTTTCATAGTGCACACCTCCGAAATCTGTGTTGATTCACCTTTTATACCTTCGAGGTTGTACCGGGACAAGTGTCCCAAATCACAGTGTGTCCGTTGGACCGCTTGCGACTTATCCCGCCCAAGTAAAAATGCGCTGGTCATCGGACCAGCGCACGCCCGTATCGCTCGCTTTAAGCGACGTGGGGGAGGCGTTCGGCCAGGATCACCGCGAGAGCGAGGGAGAGGAACTTGACCTCCTCGGGGTCGGCGCGGCTGGTGAGGACCAAAGGCGCCTTCGCGCCCATGATGATGCCCGCACCCCGGACCCGCGCGAAGTAGATGAGGCTTTTGTAGAAGACGTTGCCCACGTCGATGTTGTCGACGATCAGGATGTCCGCCTTGCCGGCCACCGGGCTTTGGATGCCTTTGATGCGCGCCGCCTCGAGGCTCACCGCGTTGTCGAGCGCGAGGGGGCCGTCGATGGTTGCCCCTTTGATCTGACCCCGGTCGGCCATCTTGGCGATGATCGCGTCCTCGACCGCGGTCTCCATCTCGGGGTTGACCACTTCGACCGCGGCGAGGAGGGCGACTTTGGGCCTCGGGATGCCGAGGGCGTGGGCGAGCGTCACCGCGTTTTCGACGATCTGAATCTTGGCCTTGAGATCGGGGTTGATGTTCATCGCCCCGTCGGACATCAAAAAGAGCCGGTCGTACCCCTTGCTCTCAAAGACCAGAACGTGCGAAAGCAACTTCCCCGTGCGCAGCCCCCATTCCTTATTGAGCGCCGCCCGCAAAAAGTCGGAAGAGTGGACCAGCCCTTTCATGAGGATGTCGGCCGCGCCGGAGGCCACGGCTTTGGTGGCCAGGACCGTGGCCTCGACCGGGTCGCGTGCCGGATGGACCTCGAGGTTGTCCGCTTGTATGCCGAGTTCGGTGGCGATTTTGCGGATGCGCTCGGGGTTGCCAAAGAGTATGGGTTGGATGAGGCCCTCGATCCGGGCTTCGTTAACGGCTTCGATGACGTGGGCCTCGCTGGCGGCGGCAACCGCCACCTTTTTTGGCCCCTTGATCTGGGCGATCAACCGTGCCAGGTCGAGCAGGGCGTTCATGCTGCGAATGGGTTCGATTTCCTTAAACTCCAGATGCATACCTTCGCACCTCCTCGAGGCCCGTGAGGACCCGCGCCGCGCCCGAGGCCAGGGCCTCGGCCTCAAACTCTCCGGGCATGACCACCAGCGGTGCCATCCATTCGATGCGCTCGCGAACGCGGGTCACGACGTACTCAAAGCGCGCGGCGCTGCCGGTGAGGAAAAAGGCATCGGGCCGGGCATGCACCGCGAAAGCGGCGAGGTTCTTGGCGATCTGCAGGGCGTAGGCCTCCACCACACGCCGGGTCTTTGGGTCGGTGAGGTTCTCCTCGACGGTCTTGAGGTTGTCGGTGCCTAAAAGCCCTAAGAACCCCGAACGGTAGGCGAGGAGATGGCGGGCGGCCTCGATGCCGCGGGCCTGGACCAGCGAGAGAACCCCGTGGAGCGGTACCGTGCCGGCGCGATTGGCGCTAAAGGGACCTTCACCGAGCAGGGCATCGGTGGCGTCGGCCATGCGTCCGTGCAAAAAGAGCGCCACGCTGCTGCCCCCGCCGAGGTGGGCGCCGATGAGCACGCTCGATTCCAGCGGTTTCCCGAGCTCCTTGGCCACCTTGCGGGCCACGTAGCGGAGGTTGAGCGCGTGAACCCGGCTTTGACGCTCAAGGCCCGGCACCCCCGAGACGCGGGCTTCGGGGAGCATTTCCGACACCGTCGGGGGGTCCACCACGTAAGCCGGGACCTGATGCGCCTTGGCGGCCTCGAGGGCCAGCGGCGCACCGAGGTTGGCCGGGTGATAGCCGTAGGGGCTTTTGAGCGAGGTTTTGGCCAGGACCTCGTCCACGAGGTAGACCCCGGCGGAAACCGGTCCGATCAGCCCGCCCCGGGCGGCGATGGCGGAAAACGGTGCCCAGGTCCGGGCCTGGGCCAGCACCAGGGGCCGGCGCGATTCGAAGTCTTCAAGCGGCGTTTCGCCTGGGCGCGATGGCTTCTCGACGCGCTCCAGCACCTCGACCCGGCCTTCGCGGACATCGGCGAGGGCCAGTTTGGTCGAGGTCGAGCCAGGGTTAATCACGAAAACGCGCACGATTCCAGCATACACACCGCCCCTCACCAAGAGTTTAGAATGCGACGCTAAACTTATGTGCGGAGGTGATTATGAGGTCAAAGTTAGGGCTGTTCCTCGGTGCGCTTGCCCTGGTCGGCGCGGTTGCCGTGGCCCAGGGCTTCGACGCTTCCCGGGCGCTTTTAGAAAACGAAAAAAATACCATAGAAATCGTCCAGCGGGATGCCCCGGGGGTGGTCTACGTCGCGGTGAGGAGCGCCGCACGGGTGGTCCGCCCTCAGCTGCCGCCGGGTTTTGAAGACTTCGCACCGTTTTTTGAACCCTACGTGGTTCCGCCCCGCCAGGGCACGGGTTCGGGTTTCGTCATCGACCGCGAGGGCTACGTGCTCACCAACTACCACGTGGTCAAGGACGCCGACCAGATTGAGATTCGCTTCCAGGGGGATCCCAAGGCCTACTCGGCGAAGCTGGTTGGGGCCGTTCCCCCCATGGACATCGCCCTGCTCAAGGTCAAGGCCCCCAAAGACAAGCTCTCGCCCCTCGTTCTCGGTGACTCTGACCAGGTAAAGGTAGGGCAAAAGGCCATCGCCATCGGCAACCCCTTCGGACTGGAGTTCACCGTGACCGAGGGGATCGTCTCCGCCATCCGCCGGAACCCCGGCGTCGAAACCAGTTTGGTGCCTTACCTGATCCAGACCGATGCCGCGATCAACCCCGGCAACTCTGGGGGGCCGCTCCTCAACTCGAGGGGCGAGGTCATCGGCATCAACGCAGCGATCCTGACCCCGAGCGGCCAGATGGGGGCGCCGCAGTTCGCCGGCATCGGGTTTGCCATTCCCATCAACCTGGCCAAGGACTACCTGCCCCAGATGAAAGCGGGCAGGATCCTGAGCGCGGATGAGATCATCAAGTCGCGGCCCCGTCTTGGCGTGACCGTGTTGCCGGTGAGCGCCTATCCGGAAAAGATCCGCCAGCGCTTTAAGCTGCCGGACCAGGGCCTGGTGATCCAGGAGGTGCAAAAGGGAAGCCCGGCCGAGAAGGCGGGTCTGCAGGGGGCGACGGATCACATCTACCTCTATGCGCCAAACGGTGACGTGGTGGATCTCGGTGTCGGCGGCGACGTGATCGTCGAGGCCGATGGAGAGCCCATCGCCTCGATCAACGACCTGCGTGCGGTCCTCTTCAAAAAGAAGGCCGGCGACGCCGTGACCTTGAAAGTGGTCCGTGAAGGGAAGACGCGGACGGTCGAGGTCTTCATTTCGGTGGTGAAGTAGGGCCTTCGTGGCCCCTGCCGCGGCGAGTGCCGCGGCAGGGGCCGTATGCTTTTGGCCCGTTCCCTCGATGCGGCGCGCGGTCTGATATAACTGGGCTTGGCCATGGCCCGGAACTGGGATGAACACTATCAAACCTGCGCGCCGCCGAGCGATCCCGCCTTCGTGGTGCGCACCTACGGCAGCCTGCTCCCCGAGGGGGTGGTGCTTGACCTCGCGGGGGGCGCGGGGCGGAACGCGTTTTTCCTGGCCGCACTCGGTCACCGGGTGCTGCTTTTGGAGCAGAGCGAGGTCGCCCTCGCCATGGTGCGCGACGAGGTGGCTCGCCGGGGGCTGCCGGTGCATCCCATCCGTGCGGACCTCGAGGACCCGGACCTGGTTTTGCCTCCAGGGCCGTTCGCCGCTGTGGTGATGAGCTATTTTGTCCACCGCCCGTTGCTCGCTCGTTTTTCCCGGCTGCTCCTTCCCGGAGGGCTGGCGCTTATCGAGGGCTTCGACCGGTATGAGGCGATCCGTCGGGGACGGGGCGAAAGCCCCCGGTACTGGGAGCCCTGGGAGCTTTTGCAACCGCCTGAAGGCCTTTCCCTCCACGCGTTCGGCCAAGGCCGATGGGGGTTTGCCCACCGGACCTTCGCGGTGTGGCGTAAACTCGGCCCGTGAAGATCGGCGTGTCCTTTACCCAGCCCTGGGCCAGGCTCGTGGCCTGGGCGGCGTGGCCCTTGGGGGTCGAGGTTGACCTCGTGCCCCCGGACAGCCCGTCTCGTGGCTACGATCGCCTGATCCGTTTCGCCGCCAGCGAGTTCGAGGATGCCGGGGAGGCGTTCCCGGGGCGGCGGGCGCTCGAGGCGGCGGAGGATCTGCTCGTGCAAAAGCGACTCTTCCGAGCGCTGGGGCTTCTTACCCCCGGGTTTGGCCGGGTCACGAGTTCGGCCGAGCTCGAGGCCATGCAGATGGTGCACGGTCTGGAAGGCTGGCTCCGGGCCAGGGACGGTTCGCGGGCGCTTTGGGTTTCGAGCCGGGAGTTTGCCGTGCCCGAAGGGCAGTGGGTGTTTGAACACGCCCTGCCGGGTGGTACCGAGCTCCTCCTGATCGCGGTTCGAAGCGGCGATGGGTTTTGGCTCTATCCCCCGGCCGGCCGGGTGGGGGAGGGCTGGGTCGTCCCCTGGGGGCTGGGCGAATCGCTCCTTTTGGAGATCGCCGAGGGGCTTTGGCGCCTGGTACAGGCGCTCGACCACGAGGGAGTGATCGAGGTTCGCGCCCGCATGGATGAAGGCCGGGTCGCGTTTTTGGACTTCACCCCTTACCCCACCGCGCGCGGCCTCTTTACCCTGCGGAGCCTCTCTCACGCCGAGGCGCACCTCCGCGTCGCCCTCGGCTGGCCGGTGGTCGAGCCGGAGTTCCCCGGTCCGGCGGCGGTGGTGCCCCTCAAGAGCCTGAATACGGCGCTGGCGCACCCCTGGCTGAAACCCTTCGTCCTCGATCGTCCTTACGCCGTGCTTTGGGCCGACGACGAAAGCACGCTGCGCCAGCGTCTCCAACTTCTCATGCCCCGTTAGGGCGAGCCCCGGCGCGAGTCGGTGGTCGTCCGCGTTTTAAGGCCACGGCGGGGTATTTAACCATCCTCCAGGGCCTCCCAGAGCTCGAGCACGACCGCGTGCGCCAGATTCAGTCCCCTCGAGGTCGGGCGGAGCCTCGGCGGATCATAGATGACGAGACCCCGTTGCTCGAGGGCCGCGATCGCGTCCGCGAGCTGCTCGCCGAGCGCGTGGCCGGTTCTCGCCCCAAGCGCCCGAAGGTCCACGCCTTCCCGGGTCCGCAGACCCATCATGATCGCCTCGCGAACGTGTTCGCTTGGGGTGACCGGTTCCAGGTCTGCGCTTTCACCGGCCAGCCAGCGGGGGAGGGGTGGATTCCGCCAGCGCTGGGCGTAGAGGCCGGGGTCTTCGGTCGTTGGCGGGAGGTGTCCGGTGGCGGCGGGTCCCAGCCCGCCCCAAAAGCCCATGCGCCAGTAGACCAGGTTGTGCCTGGCTGCCTCGCCGGGCCGGGCGAAGTTCGACACCTCGTAGCGCACGAGTCCCGCTTCGCCCAGGATCTCTTCCGCGAGCTCAAGGGCGCGTCCCTCCGCTTCCGGATCGGGGTGGAGGCCCTCGAGGGCATAGCGGGTCCCGGGTTCCACAATCAGGGTGTAGGCGGAGACGTGACCGACGCCGAGCGCCGTTGCCTCGAGGAGGTCGCGGCGGACGTCCTGGCCGGGAAGACCGAGGATCAGGTCGATGGAGACCCGAAAACCGGCCTGCTGCGCTTCCTCGATCGCGCGGTAGGCGCCCCGGGCACGGTGGGCCCGCCCCAGGGCTTTCAGGACCCGGTCGTCAAAGCTCTGAACCCCGATCGAAAGCCGCGTCACGCCGAGTGTTTTGAGGAGCCGCAACCGCTCGGGGTTGAGGGTTCCGGGGTTGGCCTCGAGCGTGACTTCGCCTCCAGGGGCGACTTGCCAGGGCAGGGTGAACAGCCGGATCAGCTCCGCCTCGCGTAAAAAGCTCGGGGTGCCGCCGCCGAAATAGAGGGTTTCCAGCGGTCCGGGAAATCGCTGGTGGAGCCTCTCGGCTTCCTGGGCCAGCCGGTCGAGGTAACGATCGACGACGTCGCCGTGCCGCCGGACCACGTGGAAATCACAGTAGGGGCAGATGGTGGGGCAAAAAGGGACGTGGACGTAAAGCGAGCGCACCGCCTTTAGACTACTGGTGTGCACGTGGTGCTGACCCGGCCTCCGGAGAAGGACGCCGAGCTCAAGGCTGGCCTCGAGCGGCTCGGTGTCGAGGCGCGTTCGCTCCCGGTGGTGGCCTACGAGGCGCTGCCTGAAGGGGTCGCCTCGCTCGAGGCGTTGTTGACCGAACCCTGGGACTGGGTGGTGGTGACGAGCCCGGAGGCCGCCGAGCACTTTGGACGGGTGTGGGAAAGGCGCGGACGCCCGCCTCTCCCCGTGGCCGCGGTCGGGGAGAGCACGCGGCAGGCGCTCTTACGCCTGGGGATTTCGGCGCGGTTTCTTCCGCAGCGGGCCACGGCCAAGGATCTGGCCGAGACGCTGCCCGGTTCCGGCCGCGTGCTCTGGCCGGCTTCGGCCCGGGCCGGGAACGATCTCAGCGATGGGCTTCGCCGGAGGGGGTTTTCGGTCCGCCGGGTGAACATCTACACCCTCCGGCCGCGCGTTCCCGATGCGCGGGAACGCGCGGCATTAAGGGGCGCAGTCGCGGTGGCGTTCGGCTCACCTTCGGCGGTCCGCGCCTGGCTGGCGGCTGGACTGCCCCGGCTCCCCGCGGGCTGCGTCGGTGCGGTGACGGCCCGGGTGGCCCGGGAAGCGGGTTTTCCCGAGGTCAGGTATCCGGAGGCACCGGGCCTTGAAGGGTGGATGTTTGTCCTGGCCCGCCTTGCGGGACGGGTGATAGACTGAAAGGCGATGACGATGGGGCTGCCTGTGCACATGGTGGGGTTATCCCACAAGAGCGCCCCACTGGGGGTTAGGGAGTGTGTCGCCGTCCCCAAGGCGCGGATGAATGAGCTCCTGGCCGCGCTCAGCCAAGAGGCTGAGGAGGCGGTCCTGGTTTCGACCTGTAACCGTTCCGAACTCTACCTGGTAGCCCCGAAGCGTTCGCCGATTGCAATTTACGAGGCCCACCTGGGGGCTTTCCGCGAGTATCTCGTGCACCTGGAGGGGGAAGCGGCCCTCAGACACCTTTTCCGCGTCGCCGCCGGGCTTGAGAGCCTGGTGGTGGGTGAGGCTCAGATCCTCGGCCAGGTGCGGCAGGCGCTTTTTGCCGCCCGCGAGGCCCGGAGTGTCGGGCCCGTGCTCGAGCAGGCGGTGCAGCGGGCGCTCTGGGTCGGTAAGCGGGCCCGCTCCGAGACCGCGATCGGGGCCGGCGCGGTGAGCGTCGCGTATGCGGCCGTGGATCTGGCGCGTTCGGTCTTTGGCGATCTGGCGGATCAGGTGGTCTTGGTGCTCGGGGCCGGCGAGATGGCCGAGCTGGTGCTCACCCACCTCAAGGAGCTCGGGGTCCGCAAGATCTTCGTTTTGAACCGGACCCGGGCTCGGGCCCAGGCCCTGGCCGAGCGTTTTGGCGGCGAGGCCTGCGGTATGGAGGATTTGCCTCGAGGGCTCGAGGCCGCCGACATCGTCATCGCCTCCGCGGCGGCGCCCCATCACGTGGTCCGCGTTCAGCGGGTCAAAGAGGTGCTCGCTAAGCGTGAAAAGCCCCTTTTCCTGATCGATATCGGGGTGCCCAGGAACATCGACCCCGAGATCGCCCGCCTGGCCGGGGCCTACCTCTATGACCTCGACGCCCTAGAGTCGGTGGTGGCGAAAAACCTCGAGGCCCGCCGGGGCGAACTCCCCAAAGTCGAGGCCATCGTCGCCGAGGGTGTCGCCGACTTCCTCGAGTGGTACGCCGGGCACCTGGCCCGCGATCGCATTGGACGCTTGAAGGCCCGCATCTTCGGGCTGGCCGAGGCCGAACTCGAGGCGGCACTCCGGGGCAAGCTGAAAGGGCTATCGCCGGAAGAGGCCGGGGAGGTTGAGCGGTTGGTGCGGCGGATCCTCGCCAAGGCCAGCCACCCCCTGATCCTGCTGGCCAAGGATGGCAGGGTAGGAGAAAAGATCGAGTACGCGCTTCCCCGGCGATGATCGTCTTCTTCGTAGGTCTTGGCGTCTTCGTTCTCGTTTTGGGTCTGGTCTTTGGCCGTTACTGGCCTCTCCCCGCGGCGGGGGCGTTCGTCCTTGCCCTGATCCTGCACATCCTGCGCTCCGGTGAGCCCCTGGCCAGCCCCTTCCAGACCGGCATGTTGATTTCCCTGGGGCTGCTCGGCGTGGGGCACCGTTATGCCTGGCGACCGCGACTCGTGCCCCTCGTTCGCGCCGCCCAGGCGGCCGCGGCCTTCACCGCGCTTTTTAGCCTGCACTACTTGAACCGCTTCGCCGAGGGCCTCTCGCCGGGGCTGCTCGCGGTGCACGCCGGGAGCTTCCTGCTGGCCTACGTGGCTTTGACGATCGCCTACATCGCGGCACTGCTCGGTTACGTTCAGCACCTGGCCTTAAAACGGCGGCCCTGGCGGGCCCTCAGCTGGCCGCCGCTTTTGGTGTTGATGGGGCTTGAAGGGCCGTATCTGCGCTTTGGCTACCTGGCCTACACCTTTGGCCTTTTTACCGGCATGGCCTGGGCTTTTCGGCTGTGGGGACAGCCGCTTTCCTGGGATCCCAAGGAGGTGACCACGCTTTTTGCCTGGTCGCTGCTCACCCTGCGGGTGCTGCTGCCGGCTAAGACACTCCCTGGAATCAAGATCGCGGTCTGGACGCTGGCCTTCGTGGTGATCGTCTTAGTCTTCCTGGTGGTGCCGCTTTTCGGGGGCCGCCACCCGGTGTGAGAATGTTAGCCTTAACTTGACAAATTGGAAAAGCAATATTTACAATCTATGGTGAAGGCCCGAGGTGAACCGCGCGCATCGGGTGAGGAGGGGAACCGTGGAGGAGGCCCGTATTCTCAAACTGCTGGAGGAGGGCAAGATCACCCGGGAAGAAGCCGAGCTTTTGCTCGAGGCCCTCAGCGAGGGTAAAGGCCAGCCAGCGGCCGAGGCCGCGCCAGAAAGCGTCGAAACCTGGATCGAGATCAAGGCCCGGCACGCCGATGTCCGGATTACCGAGGGGGCCGAATTGAACGCGGTGGCCTTCGGTCCGGGCCAGGTTTTTCTCGATGGAAACCGGGTGATCGCCGAGCAGCCGCGCCGTGGCCTTTGGGGCCTCAAGACGCCCCGGATGCGGCTTGAGGTGCGGGTTCCCGCCGGTGCCGGGGTTGCCCTCGATCTGGGGATGGGGCAGCTCGAGGCCCCGGCGCTGGTCGCTCTTCAAGGGAGCCTGGGCATGGGCAGCGTGCGGCTGGGGCGGCTTTGTGGGCTCGATTTCCATCTGGGGCAGGGAGATTTCAAAGCCGATTTGCTGGTGAGGGGTGGCCGCCATCGGCTTGAGATCGGCATGGGCCGCGCCAGACTGAGGGTTTTGCCGGGCGCGAACCTGCGCCTGATTCGGCGCATCGGCCTCGGGCATGCAAGCAGCAAGCCGGCGATGGGTTTGGGCGAAACGATGGTTTTTGGGGCAGGCGATGCCGAACTCAAGGTCGAGGTGGGTATGGGGAGCGTGGAGGTCAGCCATGGATGAACTGCGGCGCATTTTGGAGATGCTGGCGGCGGGGCAGATCAGCGTGGATGAGGCGCTCGAGCTCGTGAGCGCCCTCGAGGGCGAGCGTCAAAAGCCACGGCGGGGGCGATTCGTGCGCATCGATATTCAGGGACCTGATGACAAGGTCAAGGTCCACATCCCCCTGGCCCTGGCTCGCTTTGCCGCCCGCTTCCTGCCGAAAGAGGCGCGCTCGGCACTGGGCGCGGCGGACGTCTCGCTCGATGAGCTCCTGGCCGAGCTCACGCCCGAGGCCGAGGGCAAGCTGCTCGAGGTCGACGTGGATGAGGACGGGGAGAAGACCCGCATTCTCATCGAGGTGGTGTGAGCCTTTGTCGCTTTATGGCAGACTGAAAAGGCCCGGTTTTCGGGCAAGGAAGGGGCGTGAGTGGCGATGAGCGCCAAGTATCCGATGCCGGCCACGTGCCCGGTGTGTCGCGAACGGCTCGAGGTGACCGGACTCGCCTGCCCGGGGTGCGGCACCCGATTGGAAGGCCGTTTCCTGCCCAACGAGTTCGCCACCCTCCCGCCCGAACAGCTCGAGTTTTTGCGCCTTTTCGTCAAGGCGCGGGGCAACCTCAAGGAGGTCGAGCGGGTGCTCGGCGTCTCCTACCCCACGGTGCGGGCGCGCCTGGAGCAGCTCTTGCGGGTCCTGGGCTATGAAGCGGCGCCCGACCTCGGCCAGGCCCGACAGGCGGTGCTCGATGCCCTCGAGCGCGGCGAGATTACCCCTGAGGAGGCGGCGGCCCGTCTACGCGCCTTAGGGCAACGCTGAAGGTCGCCCCTTTGCCTTGTTCGCTCTCGACCCAGACTTCACCACCGTGGGCCTCGACGATGGCCTTGACGATGGCCAGGCCCAGCCCCGAGCCCCCCTGGGCGCGGTCGCGGGCTTTATCGACCCGATAAAACCGCTCGAAGAGGTGGGGAACGTGTTCTTTCGGAATCCCGCGCCCGTTGTCGGCGACCTGGGCGATGATGCGTTCGCGCGGGGCGTGGATGCGGAGGGTGATGGTCGTGGCACCGGCCTTGATGGCGTTGGACACCAGATTGGCGAAGACCTGGTGGAGCCGGTCGGCATCGCCCCTGACCCAGGCCACCTCTGGGACCTCGAGCCGGATCTCGCCACTGAAGGTGTGCTCGTACTCCTCGGCAACCTCGGAAAGGACCTGGGTGAGGTTGATGATTCGGGGTTCAAAGCGCCACCCCGCCTCGCTCGAGGCCAGATCGAGGAGGTCGCCGACCAGTTTTCGCATCCGCTGCCCTTCCCGCTCGATGACCTCGAGGCTTTCCTTTTGGGCCTCGGTGGGGTTGGTGCGGCGTTTGAGGTAGCCCACGTGGCCCAGGATGGCGGTGATCGGGGTGCGAAGTTCGTGGGAGGCGTCGGCAAGGAAGCGCTTTTGCGCCTGGAAGGCGGCCTCGAGTCGGGCGAGCATGCGGTTTAAGGCCCGGGCCAGGGTGGCCACCTCGTCCCGGCCTTCGGGTTCGGGGAGCGGGGCGAAGGATCTGGCCGAGACCTCTTCCGCCTGGCGGGCGATGGCCTCGAGGGGCGCTAGGGTGCGGGCCACCAGCAGGTACGCGAGCCAGCCGCCGAACAGGAGGACCAGCAGCGCGGTGACGGCGTAGATCCTGACCAGCTGGTCGAGGGTGGCCTCGATGGGTTCGGTGGACTTGGCCACCAGCACCACCACCGGGATGCGTTCGAGGGGTGGCGGGCCCTGGGCCTGGAGCAGGGTGGCCCGGACCAAGAGCGGCACCGGTTTCTCCGTCGCCCGGGGGAGCAGGGTGCGGGTCCAGATCATGCCCCGGCGCAGGAGCAGGGCGTAGTCCTTGTCGGTGAGGGTGAGGTTTTTGGAAGCCAGCGAGGGGCTCCGGACCAGCGGAACCGCCTGGGCCAGGTCCTCGGGGGCCAGGGGCGGGAGCGAGAGGACGACCTCGACCTCGGCGTAGACGGTCGGTGGCAGCGCGATGTCGAGGAGGCTCTTGCCCCCGCGGTTCACCAGCCGGACCACCTGCCCCAGCGCGTCGTCGAGCTCGTTTTTGAGCCCCTGATACATGTAGCGGGCGAGCAGCGAGTAGACCGAGACCCCGATGGCGAGCAGACTCGCCGCGAGCAGGGCCACGGTGAGCAACGTGATGCGGGTGCGGAGCGTCATCGGAATGCCACGTGGGGGCTGGGCCCCACGTCCTAGTCTTCCCGCAAGACGTACCCCACCCCGCGGACGGTGTGGATCAGCCGGCGTTCACCTTCGGCCTCGAGCTTTTTGCGAAGGTAGCCGACGTAGACGTCGACCACATTCGAGCCGCCTTGGTAGCCGGGCCAGACCTTTTCCTCGATCTCAAAGCGGGAAAACACCTTGCCTGGGTTGGAGGCCAGGAGTTCAAGCAGCTCGAACTCCTTGTTGGAGAGCTCGATTCGACGGCCGCCGCGGAAGACCTCGCGGCCCTCGAGGTTAACGATCAGGTCGGCCACCCGGATCTCGCCGGTGATCGCGGGGGTGACCCGGCGCAGGTGGGCCCGGACCCGGGCCAAGAGCTCCTCGATGGAAAAGGGCTTGACCAGGTAGTCGTCCGCCCCGGCGTCCAGGCCCTCCACCTTGTCCTCGACCCGATCCTTGGCGGTGAGGATGATGATGGGTACGTTCGAGGTCTTGCGGATGATGCGGGCCACCTCGAGGCCATCTCGGGCCGGCAGCATGAGGTCCAGGATCACCAGGTCGGGCTGCTTTTCACGGAACTTGGAAAGGCCGGTGACCCCGTCGTAGGCCACCTCGGTCTGGTAGCCCTCGGCCTCGAGTTCGAGTTCGAGGAACCGGGCGATGTCCTTCTCGTCCTCGACGATCAGAATGAGCGGTGCTTCCATGGTCCCCATCATATCACATGAGAATGTAGGTTTCTCATGTAAAAGCAATATTAAACCACTGGGTTTTCGGGTTCGTTGCCGGCGAGCACGGCCAGGAGGTCATCGACCACCATCTCGGCCATGCGGACGCGGGTGGCCCGGCCGGCCGAGCCCACGTGGGGGGTGACGACGACGTTGGGGAATTCCAGCAGTGGGTGATCGGGCGGTAGGGGTTCGGGGTCGGTGACGTCGAGCCCGGCGCCGCCGAGGTGGCCGGCTTTGAGGGCCTCGATGAGGGCTTCGGTCTTGACCACTTTGCCCCTGGCGGTGTTGATGAGCAGGGCCCCCGGTTTCATCCGGCGGAATGCGGCCTCGTCGATGAGGTGGTGGGTCTTTGGGGTCAGGGGCACGTGCAGGCTCACAAAGTCGGCCCGGGCCAGCCCCTCTTCCAGGCTGACCCGCCTGGCCCCGAGCGCCGCCGCCTCGGGCCGCTCGCGCCGGCTGGTGTAGAGCACGGTCATATCGAAGCCTCGGGCGCGTTTGGCGAAGGCCTGGCCGATGCGGCCAAACCCGACCACCAGCACGGTCGCGCCGTGGAGCTCGGGGCCGAGCAGGAGTTCGGGGTGCCAGCAGCGCCATTCGCCGGCCTTGACGTACCCGTGCCCCTCGACCACCCGCCGGGCGGTCGCAGCCAGCAGGGCGAAGGCGAGGTCGGCGGTGGCGTCGGTGAGGACGCCGGGAGTGTTGGTGACGCGGATGCCGCGGGCTTTTGCCGCCTCGAGGTCGATGTTGTCCACGCCGACCGCGTACTGGGCGATGACCTTGAGCGAGGGGCCGGCGGCGTCCATCACCTCGGCGTCGATGCGGTCCTCGAGCAGGGTCACGAGGCCCGTGACCCCCGCGACCTTCGCCAGCATGGTGTCGCGATCGGGAGAGCAAAAGCCCTCCCAGACCTCGAGGTCATAACCCGCCTGCCGAATTCGATCTAGGGCGTTTCCTGGGAGCTTTCGGGTGACGAAGACCTTGGCCATACGCCTAGATTAAGCGAGCGGAGAATGCTTTTGAGCCGCTCGGGTGGCGGCGGGTCGGCGACGAGGTCTTGAAGCCATGTGGGCGCCTGGCCCTCGAGGTGCTCGATGGCGCCCATGAGAATCCGCCCCTGGAAGGCCAGCTGCTGGCCAAAGGCGCGGGGTTTGGCCGGGGGCTTGGGGAGCCGGGCCAGGGCGCTGGCCCAGAGCGTGAGGCGGGCGAAGGCCTCAGGCTGCCCTCGCTTCAGCCCCAACACCCAAAGGAGGTTGGCGAGCGCCTCGTCGAGCTCGCGCACCCGGGCCAAAAGACCGGCCCCCACCGCGAGCGCGTGGCCGTACTCGTGGCCGGTGACCAGGTCGAAAAACTCGCTCGCCGGTCCCGGGGGTCGGATCTTCGCCCGGGTGAGGACCTCGAGGAACCGCATCACCAGACGGTCGGGGGCCCTGGCCGGCGCGTAGACGGCGAGCGCACCCCGCACCCGGGCCGCCGGGTAACCGTAGGGGAGTTTGAGCCGGGCACGCCAGTCGGCTTCATCCAGGACGTAAAGGGTCACCCGGGGCCAGTCCCGGTGCGCAAGCGCCTGGCTGAGGCCCCGCTGCATCGCCAGCAGGTAGGCCTGGAGGTGCCGGGCCCGGACCAGGAGTCCGCTCGTGGCGTAGGCCGGCAGCGTGGGGTGGGGGAGGGCGTGCGCCTAGATCACCTCCCTGAGGCCCAGGGCCTGGCTGCGCTGGCTGAGTTCCTCGCGCAGGGCCCGGTGCTCCGGTTTTTTAAGCGTTGGGTCGGATTCAAGGATTTCCTTGGCCAACGACCGGGCGGCTTCGATGATCTCCGAATCCTTGGCCAGCTCGCCCACCCGGAGGTCGGGGAGTCCCGACTGCCGCACGCCCCTGAGTTCGCCCGGGCCGCGCAGTTTCAGGTCCATCTCGGCGACGTAAAAACCGTCGTTGCTCTCCTCGAGGATCTTGAGCCGGCGCATGGTTTTTCTGGAGGCTTCGCCGGCGATGAGGACGCAGTAGCCGGGGTGCTGGCCCCGCCCCACCCGGCCGCGGAGCTGGTGGAGCTGGGCCAGACCGAAGCGCTCGGCGTTTTCCACGATCATCAGCGTGGCGTTGGGGATGTCGACCCCCACCTCGATCACGGTGGTGGAGACCAGGAGGTCGAATTCGTGCCGGCGAAAGGCGTCCATGACCTCGTCCTTCTCCTGCGGGCTCATGCGACCGTGGAGCAGGCCGATCCGAACCTGGGGCAGCATGGCCTCAAGCTCTTCCTTGAGCTCGGTCGCGGCCTTGATTTCGGCGAACTGCTCGGACTGGGACTCCTCGATCATCGGGGCCACCACGAAGACCTGGCGCCCCTTTTCGATCTCACCCAGCGCGAACCGGTAGGCCTGGGGCCGGGTCTTTTGCGAGAGGACGCGGGTCTTGACCGGTGTGCGCCCCGGCGGAAGCTCGTCGAGAACGCTGACCTCGAGGTCCCCGTAGAGGGTGAGCGCGAGCGAACGGGGGATGGGGGTCGCGGTCATCACCAGTACGTCGGGCCGGCCCTTTAGCAGCGCCCGGCGTTGCATCACCCCGAAGCGATGTTCCTCGTCGATCACCGCAAGGCCCAGCGCGCGGAAGGTCACCCCCTCCTGGATCAGGGCGTGGGTGCCCACCACCACGTCGACCTCGCCGCTTTTGATCTGCTCTTTCGCCGCGTCCTTGTCCTTTTCCCGCATCGAGCCCACGAGCAGCGCAAGCCGCAGGCCGAGGGGCATGAGGTAGCGGTTCAGGTTTTGGAAGTGCTGTTTGGCCAGCACTTCGGTCGGGGCCATGAGCGCGCCCTGTAAGCCGTTTTTGGCCGCGATGTAGAGCGCGAGCGCCGCGACCACGGTTTTGCCCGAGCCCACATCCCCCTGCAGGAGCCTCGCCATCTGGCGGTCGGATTGCATGTCGGCGAGGATTTCGTCGATGACCCTTTGCTGGGCTTTCGTCAGGGTGAAGGGGAGGCTTTCGGTAAATTCACGCAGCCACGCCTCGCGCACCTCGAAAACGTGGCCAACGAGGGCGCTCTCCCCCGACTGGATCATGACCCGGAGTTCGAGGAAGAGGTACTCGTCGAACTTGAGGCGTTTGAGGGCGGCCTCGAGGGCCGTCTCATCGGGAGGAAAGTGATAGTGGGCCAGGGCGGAGTCAAGGTCAAGGAGCTGGAGACGTTCCCTGTACACCTCTGGCAACGGGTCGGCAATGGGGCGGGCCAGGGCGAGACCGCGCCAGATCGCCCGGCGCAGCCAGGCCTGACTGATGCCCTCTTTGGAAGGGTAGACGGGGACGATGCGGCCGGTGGAAAGCGACTCCCCTTCCTCGGGCTCGAAGTATTCGACCATGAGGGTTCTGCTGCGGCCGCGGCGGGTGAGGCGGCCGGTGGCGACGATGTTTTCTCCCACGCGGATTTGCTTGAGGACCCAGGGCTGGTTGAACCACACCGCGGTGAGCCCGTAGCCGTAGGCGTCCACGAGTCGGGCCTGTACGATCTGCATGCCCTTGCGCGGCGTTCGCACCAGATCCTTGCTCGCAACCTGCCCCCTGACCGTGACCTTCTGGCCCTCGCTGAGCAGGTGGAAGGCGGGCAGGGTGCGCCGGTCCTCGTGGCGCCGGGGGAGGTGGTAGATGAGATCGCGGAGGGTCTTCAGTCCGAGGTCGCCGAGCCTTTTCTTGGCGCCCCGACCAAGGGGCAGTGTCTCGAGCGGGGTGTCCAGGGGCTTGCCTTCGCCCTGGGAAAGGCCGACCTCGGTTTCTTCACGAACTTCGGGGGCTTCGATTTCCACGCCCAGTCGCCGCAGGGCCTCGACCAGTCTTTGACAGCGTACTTCCTGGGGCAGTTTGCCGTAGCCCCGGAGGAGCCGACGAATCACGGGTTTATCCCTGGCCAGGTTTTCGACCAGGCGCTCCAGCCCCCCCGCCACCACGCGGTCGCGGCAGCCGTCCTCGAGCTCCCGGCGCAGGGGGCGAATCAGGCGGTTCATCTGCACAGGGTATACTCTATCCTCGATGTTAAAGGATGAATCGGGCTCGGGATTGGATGCGCCAGGCCGAACACGATTTCGCGCACGCGAGAAAGAGCTTTGAGGCGGGCGATTTTGATTGAGCGTGCTTTGCTGCGCATCAGGCCGCCGAGAAGGCGCTCAGAGCCGCGTATCTGCACCTGGGTGGGGATGCGTTTGGGCACGTTCTAAGAAGCATGCTCGCTGGTTTGGAGGATAAGCTTCCTGTCGATGCACGGCTTAAGCAGTGCGCTTTAGAGCTGGATCGTTTGTACATCCCGACCCGATATCCTGACAGCTGGGAAGGCGGTGCCCCGTTCGATTTCTACGGGGAAGAGGAGGCGAGGCGTGCCATCTTTTGTTCAGAAGCGCTCTTACGGTTCGGTCAGGGTGTTCTGGCTCGACCGGGTAGGCCTCGTTGAGGCGCTCGAGGGAAAGGCTCGGGAGGCGATCGAACGGTTTCCCGAGGTGCTCCAAGTTATCCTCTTCGGTTCTCTGGCCAGAGGCGATGCGACGCCCCGCTCCGATGCCGATTTGATCTTCGTGGTTCGGGAAGCCGGCCCGTTTCTGCAGAGATCAGGCAAGTACCTCCCGCTTTTTGAAGATCTCGACTTTCCCATCGATTTGCTCGTTTACACCGAGGATGAGCTGGAGCGCGTAGCACTCGCGAAGCGCGCTTTGCGCGAGGGGCGGGTCCTTGCTTCTCGGTGATCGGGGTCGGGTGAAGTCACTGGCCCAGAACCTCAAAGCGAACTTCCGACCTGTCCTCGTTGATGTAGGCGGTGGCCGATCGGTTGGAACCGGTCCGCCAGACGCTGATCGAGACGCCCATGTCCTTGGGGACCGTTGACCAATCGTTGACGAACCACCACACACCGCCCTTCCGGCAGGCCAGGCTGCCGGGGTTTGCGCCGGGGGTGGGGCTTGGCTGTAGATCTTCGCAGGGCGGCGCCAGGCAGGAGGGCGTGAGGTCGGCGTCGACGAGTTCCTGGGGGGTGGCGTAGCGGAAGTTCTCGCTGTAATAGGCCAGTTCCTTTTGCAGGATATCCGAAGCACAGAAGTAGGCGGCCTTGTGATAGGCGTACTGGCGCGCGTTGTTGATGCGAGGGAGAAAAATAACCGAGAGTAAGGCCACGATCACGATCGCGACGAGCATTTCAAAGAGGGTAAAGCCTTGATCTCTCCTCACGGGCGCCTCCAGGTGCAGCGAGGTGGAGTGCGGTGATCATGGCCACGATGAAGAGGTTGGGGAAGATCGGTGGCCAGAGTTGAAGGTATACGAAAAAGGCAAGGTGTGGGGCGAAAAGTGACCATTCTCCGCGGCGATAGAGCCAGACCAAAAAGGCGAGCCAGATCGCGTAGAGGGATACCGCCACCGGCAGGCCGTAGGCCAGCGCCCAGTCAAGAAAGGCGTTATGGGCCAGGATCTCCCGGACCCGCACGAACCGCATTTCCCCGCTGCCGTCAGTATAACCGAGCATGGGGCTTGCGGTGATGATCCTGACTTCGCGGGCCTCTTTGGGCACGAAGCCGAACTTCCTGACTATGAAGATGAGCTCTTCGGGGGCGGCCTGGCTGAGCGCCGAGGCAAAGCCGTCGGGGCCGACCCCCAGTGGCCGCCGTTTCAGAACTGCCCAGGCGGCTTTCCAAAGGTAGGTTCGGGAGTTGAGGGTGCTGACGTTTTGGTCCAGCCGGGCGAAGGTGGGCACCGCCTTCGGTGGTTTCGGGTAGGCGAGGAACAGCGCGGCGGTGAGTAAGGTGAAGGCGATCAGGCGGCGGGTGCGCACGGGGGGCGGCCAGGTGAAAACGAGAAAGAGGAGCGCCAGGAAAAAGCCGAGAGGCCCCGAGCGGTTGCCGCCCGCCAGCATGAGCGCCGCGGCCGCGGCGGCCGCGGCGAGGCCCAGGTACCCTTTTCGGGAGCCGAGCACGTAGGCCGCGCCGAAGGCCAGGGCCCCGGCCAGGTAGCCGGGCGAGGGCCAGGTGAGCATGGTGGAGAAGAAGTCCTTGGTAAAGGGTCCGTAGGGGGCATAGCCGAAGGCCTCGAGCCATCCCCGGGCTCCCGCCCACCCGGCGGCGAAGGTAAGGAGCAGCCACCAGGCCACGATGGCCGTCGCGTTGCCCTTCGGCCGCAGCGCGGCAAGGCCGAAGGCCGTTCCCGCAACACCCAGCCACCCGGCCACCGCCTGGCTGTAAAACTGCAGATCGCCGCCCCAGAACCAGCGACCGGGCGCGGTCGTGGGCGGGAGAAAGCTGCCGAGCGCGAGGAGGAGCGCGGAAACAAGCGCCGCATACCGCGCCACTCCATGGCCTTTCAAAAATCCCCAAAGCCCTACCAAAAACCCGGAGCCCAGGATGAAATAGAACTTGGCCAGCTGGGTTCGGGTGTGCGGGTCGCCTTCGGTGGGGAGGTAGGCGAGGGTGATGCTTAAGAGAAGGAAAAGGATGGGAATTGGGGTCATGGGTATATGTAGGGCTTTACATATCTGTTTTTGTTCTCAAAAAGAGTCGGGCACTCGTTTGAGTGCCCGACAAGCCTGAAGTATTCGTTTGCATAACTTAACCTGTGGGAATTTACAGACCACTCATGACGGTAGAGCAGGAGCCCTTTTTGACTGTGAACTTCTTGTCCGACACGTTCAGGTAAGTGCAGTAGGTGGTGTCTCCAATCTTTTGCTGAACACCGATATAACCCTTTTTGTTGCTGCCGTATACATAGTAAACACCTGTAATTCGGGTGGCAGAGCTTGGCGCGTCAAGGTAAGGGCTGGGGTCGAGGGAGCCCGCGGTGGTCCCAAAGTTGACACTGCTTGAGATGTCACTGGCGGAAATCACGCTTCCGGTCGTGGTGGCGATCGTAGTAAGGGAAGTGGCATCAAAATCATCGGGGAAATAGAGGCTGTTGTCAGCAGCGAGGTTATTCAGGGCTCCCAGGACATCCTGCGCGTATTGTTTGCCGGCAGACAGAACGGCCCTATTCCTCGCGTTCAACGCATTAGGGATAAGGATTGCAGCCAAAATAGCGATGATCGCGATGACGATCAGCAGCTCAATAAGGGTGAAACCTTTGGTCCTGTTCCGCTTCATGGTTCCTCCTCCTTTCGCTGGCC
>CAZXOY010000002.1:0-125415 GCA_964642655.1 uncultured bacterium | reverse complement strand
CAGCAGTTCGGTGGGGCAACCCCCCTACTGCGACGACAGCCCGACCGACCCCAGCCTGTGCCTGAGACCCGAGGACACCGCGGTCTACTTCGACCTCCGGTGCGCCACACTGGGCGCGGTGCCCGTGCATTGCCCCTCGCTCTACCCAGAGCTTCCTGAGGGTCGCTTCCTCGACGACGAGGGTCGGCCTTATCCGCCGCTCAAACTCAACGAGTGGGGCATGGTGATTCCGGGTTCGAAACAGTTCCCGCAGTTTTTCACCCACCCTTCGCTTCGACTGAGCATCTTCACCACCCAGAGCAACTGGGACCTCTCGGTCGCCGTGCTCGCGCCTTTGGAGGATCCGACGAGCGGACGCACGCTCGGCGAGAACCACCTGGCCGTGCACTCGATCCTGACCGGCTCGGGCAACGCCAATCCGCCTTCGCCCGAGTGGAAGTGTCTCGGTGAGGCTCCGGACTGGCCACCTTCGGTGATCTGTCCGGCGCCGGCTGGTGTGGGTGGAGGGGTTCTCCTCGAGGCGGTCCGGGGGTATGCCGGCGGATGGCAGTCGGTCACGTTGGGGATCAAGTTGCGGCTGGATGGCAGCGAGGCGCCCGGCAACTACCAGGGGGTGCTCGTCTACTCACTCACGCTGCTTTAGAGGAAATGGCATTCGGCAGATCATAGATTTTTCGGCAAAAGATTCTTGGAACAGGAGATCAGAATGAAAAGGCATTGGACAGCAGCATTTGCAGTACTGGCGCTCGGCGCATTGGCGGTTTCTTCAGCGAACGGCGAAAACGGCACGGGTAGCCCCGAGGCGTGGACCGTTGGCGATGACTCAGGCGCGAGCGTGAGCGAAGAGATCAACGTGGTCATCCCCGAGCGTTACGCGCTCCATTTGACCGAGGCGAGCTGGGTCGTCGATCTTGGCGCCGATGAATTCCCCTCGGCTCCGAATTCTTACACCTATAACCCGAACGACCCGGCGCTCCCCGATGAGGGCTGTTACCTGGTTCCGAAGGGCGTTTTGACGCCTCAGGATCTAGAGGGCTTCCTGGCCAGCGGAGGCGAGTTGCTCCCGGCGATGAACTACCCGGCCATCTACGACTACAACGATGATGGCGCGATCAGCAACGAAGAGAAGGGCACCGTGCTCTGCCTGAACACCAAGATCCTCCAGAAGTTCTCCAACAACCCCGATGGCTGGCAGCTTTCCGTCGAAGTGACGAGCCCCGCCAGTGAAGGCTTTGGCATCTTCGGTCTTGGCGACTTCATCATGCCCAACGGCCCGGCCGACGGTTTCATGACCGCGACCCTTCCTTACGGTCCGGACGTCGTTGCTCAGGGCAGTGGCACCACCGGCGGATGGCTCGACGACCTGATCCTCGAGGGCTTCTGGTTCAACGGTACCGAGGCTTCGGGCACCTACGACATCACGGTCAACTTCGTGCTTTCGAGCCTTTAGGGGGTAGCCTATGCGCACAGGATTCTTCGCACTCTTACTCGTCGCGCTGGGGCTTGGCTACGCCCAGACGCCGGCTGAGGTGGTGAACGTCGGCGACAGCGAGGCCAGCGCCACCGAGAACATCCAGGTGACGGTTCCCCCGCGGGTCGCCCTGCACATCACCGAGACGCTTTGGGACCTTGATTTGAATAGCCCTCCGCTCGGCAGTTACGAAACCGGTGAAGGGTGCTTCCTGGTCCCGAAAGACTTCGGCGACTACAACGGTGACGGCACGGTGGACTCCAAGGACGTCTTCGACGCCTACCAAAACGGCGACCTCCAGCCCATCGACACCTACCCCGCCATCTACGATTTCAGTAACGATGGTCGGATCGGTAGCGATGAAAAGGGTACGCTGGTCTGCATCAATAAGAAGATCGTCCAGAAGTTCTGTAACAACTGGGTTTCCACCGCCGGTCAGGAAGACGGCAATTCAACCGGGTGTGAGTTTGACCTCAAGGTCAACATCCAAAGCCCCTACCCGCTGGGTGATGCCAGTTACGGCCGGCTCTTCTTCCACGACCGGCCCGAGCCGCTTCCCCAGGGTGATCTGACGTTCACGCCGTTCCTCGAAGTGACGCCTGGGAACGGTGACGACGGTTCGCCCATCGAGTGGCTGAAGATCCGCGGCGGTCGTTTCGCGGGTTGGCTCGATGACTACATCACCGAAGGTTTCTGGTTCGATGGAACCGAGACTGCAGGAACGTACGTCTTCACCATTACCTTCCGCATCGATCCTATCTGATCGAAACCCATGGAACCCGGGGCCTGGCCCCGGGTTCTCATTATGAAGTGAGGTAGAATAAACCATGAGTACAGTTACGAAATTCAGTTTCGCGCTCGCCTTGGCCGCCCTCTATGGGATGGCCCTGGCCCAGACAGGGGTTGGCGTAAGCCCCCCGAGGACGATTTTCGACGCCCAACCGGGTGAGGTGATCACCCGTTCGATCCAGGTGGACCACCCGGGGAATAGAGGAATCCTCGCCGTCACGGTCGGCTTCAACGACTTCCTGCTCGATCCCAAGGGAAACGCGGTCTACCTGCCGCCGGCCTCGCATCCCAGGTCGCTCCTGCCCTGGATCTCGGTCAATCCGTTGGAGTTCCGTCTGAACCCCAAGGCGTCCCAGGAGGTTCGGTACACGCTGACCATACCCGAGGATGCTGAACCGGGGAGCTACTGGGGCATCGTGTTCTTTGACTCGGAGCCGGCCAACGCGGCCGAGAACACCGCCGGTGTCGGGGTAAGGTTCCGCGTGCGCGTTGGGCACGTGATCTACGTCAACATTCCACCGCTCAAGCGCTCGGGCGCGATCGTTGGCATGCGTTACCAGCCGCCAAAGGGCGACAATCCGGCAGAGATTCGGGTGTCCTTCGAAAACGATGGGAACGCTGCGCTTCGCCTGAGCGGCCGTGTGGAGGTCCGGACCGAGACGGGCGTTCTGGTTCAGACCGCCCGTCTCAGCGACGCCCCGAGTCTGCCCGGCTCGACCCACGAGGTCGGGGCCGTTCTCAAAAAGCCGCTGGAACCGGGGAGGTACGTGACGTTGGCGGTCTTCGACTACGGCCAGAGCGACCTGGTCGCGGGCGAGGGGAGCATTGAGGTTCGATGAGGCGGGTTCTTGCTGTGGTTTTGGGCCTGCTGGCTTTGGTGGCCCTGGCTCAGGTGCCGGTCGAGCTGCAAATGCCCGGCGGCAGCGCGCTCATGCTGAGCAGCGATCGCTTGGTCTTTGACCTGAGACAGACCGCCTACCCTCCGGCCGAGTTTCCCGCCTATTACCCGGCCACCACCCCCGAGGGGCCCCTCGAACTTCGGGTATTTAGCAACATCGACGGGGGATGGTTCCTCTCGGCCACGCTCACTCCGCTGGTGAGCGAGTCGGGGAGGGCCATCGATCCTGACCGAATCGAAATGCGCGTCGACGGAGGGATCTGGTTTCCCCTCGGGAACGCGGTGGTCCTTTTCGTCGGACAGGGCCCGAGCGAGGCCTACGAGCGGTACCTGGTCGAGCTCCGCCTGCGGCTTGAGGGCAACGAACGCCCAGGCTTTTATCGTGGAAACCTGACCTTCACCCTCGCGAGACCCTAGGGGGCGCGGTGCACAAACTTTCCTTATTCCTCTTGGTGATCGCGGCCGCTCTGTCGTCGGTCTCGTTGGCGCAGGTACGGACGCCCGAGCGGATGGAGGTGGACCCGGGGGGCTTTCTCTCTATTCCCATCGAGAGTCCCCTTGCCGACGTTCAGCTGCGTGTGATCTTGCCCCCGGGCTTTCGGCTGATGTCCGTGCCCACGCTCGCAGGCGGGCGAGCTTTGGCCAACGTCCTCCTGGGTCCGAACATCCGCGCGGGACGCTATGAGGTGATCGTTCAGGCACTGGGCGGCCAAACGGTCCTCGCCAGTTCGCGGGTGGAGGTCTGGGTGCGACCGCGCCCCGACCTCCGCATCGCGGCGCCAAGGGGAAAAACGGTGGTGCAGGGCTCAAAGGTGGTCTACGTCATCCGCGTGGAAAACCGGGGCAACGCGGTGGACAACGTGAGCTTTGACCTGAGCAGCTCGCTGGATTTTACTTTTACGCCCAAGCGCCTTCGGCTTGCTCCCGCTGAGGTCGGCGAGGTGACCGTCACCCTGGTGGCTACGAGCAAGCAGAACGACGCCTTGACGATCCGTTTGCGTTCAAGCCTTGATCCCGACTACAAGCGCCACGCCCTCATCTACACCAAGATCCTTCCCTTCGCGGGGGCGGATGGGCTCAGAGGCCCCGTACTTTCCTACAACCTCGGCCTTGGGATCGGGTACGACCCCAACGGGCTTTCCTGGAAACTGGGCGCCGGGTTCGGCGGTTCGCTCTCCGATTACATCCGCCTCGGGTCCGGAACCAGCTTCTCCCCCGATCTCGGGGCCCAGATCAACTTCTGGGGTCCCGACTGGCGCTTGGGTTACCGCTACGCCGGGGGTACCTCGAGGCTTGAGGGCGAGCTCGGACCCTTAGAGCTCTACGTCAGCGCCCCGGACTGGCAGGGGCCGTTCACCATCGGCGGCTCCCTCTCGGGAGAGATCGGCTTTTTGCACGCCAGTTACCGTTCTGGTCTCGGATCGCTAAGGGCCGGGCTCGACTGGGCGGTGGTTCCGGGGATCCGAATTTTGCCCTGGGCGGGATTGACCGGCAATTTCCGTGTGGGGTCCGCCTCCGCCTCGGGGACCGCAGGAATCCGGGTCAAGATGGAACAGGCGGCGTTCACCCTCGACGGTCGCACCGCCTATGTGCTGGGTCAGCTCTCGGGGGGCTTGGTTGCGACCAGCCGGCAGCAGGATCCACTCGGATTTCGCGTCGAAGGGTATTTCGGACAGAAAAAGTTCACCGTGAGCGCCTCGCTCAGGGGCCGCGTAGGCCCTGAAAGCTTCGTCGAGCCCACCGTTTCCTACGACGGGAAGCTCTATGCCCGTCTCGGCCTCCTCTACGAGTCGATCGAGCTGCCCATCGCCTGGCGGGCCAACGTTGGCGTTCGCGGTGGCCGGGCCGTGGTGGGAACCAGCCTCGACGGCCGCTTTGGTGGATTTTCAGCCCGGGCATCGCTCGGTTTCCTGGCCGGGGATCCGAGCTGGGGGGTTTCACTCGGTTACCGCGAGCCGGGCTACAGCATCGCCGCCGGGCTGGGTGGCACCCCGTGGCCATCGCTTATTCACCTGAATGGGGAGTACTTCTTTGAGGACTGGCTCCTCGAGGGCCGCTACCGTTACGACCTTCAAACCGACACCACCGAGGGACGGGCCCGCCTCAGCTATGCCTACGGGAGCGAGCTTTCCGCCTTTTCGGAGGTGACCTACGACGGCGAGCTTACCTGGCGGCTGGGCGCGAAGCTCGCTTTGCGCGGCGGGTTTGCCACGCCCGAACCGGTGATCGCGTTTTTCGGGGGGCGGGCCACGGGCAGGGTGTATGGCGAGGTCTACCGGGACGAGAACCGAAACGGGGTTCGGGATACCGGGGAAGAGGCGGTCTCGACCGGCCGGGTCGCCCTGGCCGATGCCAGTGGCGTCGTTGGGGGCTCGGGGAAGTATGAGGTCGAGGCCTACCCGGGACGATACCTGGTGCGGGTGCTGGCTCTGCCCACCGACTTGAGCCTCTTGCGGGCCATCGAAGTCCGCGTGGACCAGGGGGCCAGAACCCGGCTCGATATCCCGGTCGAGACGGTCGCCGGCGTGGTCGGACAGGCCTGGTACGACACCAACCGCAACGGGGTCTTCGACGACGATGAGGCGGCGGTCGTTTACGCGCGCGTTGACATTCGCGGGGCGGATGGGGTGAAGGTGGCCTGGACCGATGGTCGCGGTATCTTTCAGGCCGGTGGACTGGTTCCGGGGAGCTACAGCCTCATGCTTCGTCGCGAGGATCTGCGGCGCTTTCAGGAGCCCTCACCTCCGGTTCGGCTCGTCCTGGCGCCGGGACCCCTGCCAAGGGTGGCGCTGAGTGCGGTCCCGGTGATCCGAGAGCTCCGAAAGACGCTGGCGGCCGAGGATCTCGTTCTGCGGGCCCGACTTTTGACCCCTCAGCTCCCTCCCGGCGCCGACCTGCGCATCAGCGCCGATGCCAAAGGGGCCGATGTGGTTTGGGTGGTGATGGGGACAAAGCGTTTCGACATGGTCTCGGCAGACGACGGCGTCTGGGAAGTGAACATCCCGCTGCCTGCCGACGCCAAGGGGGCGATCTATCTCAACGTGGTCGCACGCCGGGGCGAGAAAGAGCGCAAGCAGAACCTGCTCGCCGTCGTGCGACCGGGGCCGCTGGCCAGGCTCGAGCTCCAGCCCGCCTTCGTGAGTCCGGGCGAGGTCGTGGGGGTGAGGGCCCTTTTCTTGACCGCGGTCAAGGGGGCGTTTTTGGTCGTCGACCGAGAACGATTCCCCATGCGCCGGATCGACGATTACACCTTTGCCTTGGAACTCAAGGCCCCCGATCGCTCGGGGACGATTGAAGTGTCGCTTGAGACCGAGGGTCGGGTTTGGGCCAAGGGGCGTTTCAAGGTCGAGGGGGAATAGCCATCGGCGGCTTCGGCTTGACAGGGATGAGCCCCTCCCATAGAATCGGCGCTAAGATGCGGAGCTACGGTACCGATTTCGCCCTCGTTCTAGGCCTAATTATTCCCGGGCCGGGGGCGGGGTCGGTTGCCTGTTGATGCATCGAGACCCAAGACGCGCCCCCGGATTTCCGGGGGCGCGCGTTTTTGGGAAAGGGGTGTGAGGTATGACGGGGGCAGAAGTACTTCTCGAGGCGCTCAGCAGGGAAGGGGTCGAAGTGATCTTCGGCCATCCCGGCGGGGCCATCATGCCGGTCTATGATGCGCTCTATCATCGGCCGGATCTCAGGCACGTCTTGGTACGTCACGAGCAAGGCGCGGGGCACGCGGCCGCGGCCTATGCCCGGGCCAGCGGCCGGGTTGGGGTGGCGATGGTGACCAGCGGACCCGGCGCCCTGAACCTGGTGACCGCCCTCGCCGACGCCATGATGGATTCGACGCCGATGGTGGCGATCACCGGCCAGGTTCCAACCACCGCGGTGGGGACCGACGCCTTCCAGGAAGCCGACGTCACCGGGGTGACGATGCCGGTGACCAAGCACAACTACCTGGTCTCCGACGTCAATGAAATTCCCAAGGTGGTCAAGGAGGCGTTCTACATCGCCAGTACCGGCCGGCCCGGCCCCGTGCTCATCGATCTGCCCAAGGACGTCCAAAACGCTGAATTCACCGGGCGTTTCCCCGATCGCGTGGACCTGCCGGGTTACAAGCCGACCTACCGCGGCCATCCCCGGCAGATCCAGCGGGCGCTCAAGGCGCTGGAGGCGGCAAAGCGGCCCATTCTCATCGCTGGCGGCGGGGCGCGGCATGCGGCCGAGGCCATTCGCCGTTTCGTCCAGGTCACCGGCATTCCCACCACCACCACCCTGCACGGCCTGGGCATCCTTTCCGCCGATGACCCGCATTTCCTGGGGATGCCCGGGATGCACGGGACCGCGGCGGCCAATTTGGCCATTCAGCAAGCGGATATGCTGATCGCCATCGGCATCCGCTTCGACGACCGGGTGACCGGCGACGTGGCCCGCTTCGCCCCCAATGCCGAGACCGTGGTCCACGTCAATATCGACCCGGCCGAGATCGGCAAGGTCGTCGATTCCCAGATTCCCGTGGTCGGCGATGCCCGCTGGGTGGCGGAGCGACTCGCCGAAGGGGCCAAGCCGCTTTCGCTCGAGGCCTGGTGGCAGCAGATCCGGGAGTGGCAGCGAGCTTATCCGCTGCGGGTGCCCGTGCGCGCTTCACTGCGTTCCCCAGAGGTCATTCGCGCCGTCGGTGAGGCCACGGGGGGCGAGGCCATCGTGGTCACCGGGGTGGGCCAGCACCAGATGTTCGCCGCCCAGTTCTACCCGGTCAAGCACCCGGCGAGCTTTTTGACCTCGGGCGGCCTGGGGACCATGGGGTTTGGATTGCCGGCGGCGATCGGGGCCCAGATCGCCCACCCTGGGCGCACCGTGGTGCTCTTTGACGGCGACGGGAGTTTCCAGATGACCATGCAGGAGCTGGCGACGGTGGTGAAGTACCGTCTCCCCATCAAAATGGTCATCCTGAACAACGGCTATCTGGGCATGGTTCGCCAGTGGCAGGACCTCTTCTATGACGATCGCTACAGCGAGGTCTATCTCGCCGATTCGAACCCCGATTTCGTCCAACTGGCCCGGGCGTACGGAATCGAGGGCACTTCGGTCCGTTCCCGGGATGCGCTCGCTGATGCGGTGGCACGCATGTTCGAGGTCGAAGGGCCGTTCCTGGCCGTCTTTGACGTCGCCCCCGACGAGGCGGTCTATCCCATGATCCCGGCCGGGGGCAGCGCCGAGGATATGATCCTCGAGGCCCCAGAGGAGGTCGAGCGATGAGGCACCTGGTGAGCGTTTTGGTCCAGGATCATCCCCGGGTGCTGACCCGCATCACCTCGATGTTTGCGCGCCGGGGGTTCAACATCGAATCGCTGGCGGTGGGCCGCACCCATATTCCTTCGGTGAGCCGCATCTCCTTCGTGGTCTACGGCGATGACCGGACCATCGAACAGGTTGAAAAGCAGCTCAACCGGCTCATCGAGGTGCTCAAGGTGGTCGATCACGAGGGGCCGCATCTGGAGCGGGAAATGGCGCTGGTCAAAGTTCACGTGGCGGGCGTCGAGGAACGCCTTGAGCTCAAGGAGATCGCTGAGGCCTTCCGGGCGCGAATCGTCGACGTGGCGCGGACGGCGCTCACCTTTGAGGTGACGGGGCATCCAGCCAAGATCACCCGATTCATCGAGGAAATGGCCCCCTACGGGATCCTCGAGACCATGCGGACCGGGGCGGTGGCCATGGACCGCGGTGAGCGGGTATTGAGGCTGAAGGCAAAAAGGGAGGCGGTATGAAGGTTTATCACGATCACGATGCGGATGTGGGTTTTCTGAAGGGGAAGACGGTCGCGGTCTTGGGGTTTGGTTCGCAAGGGCACGCCCACGCCCTCAACCTCAGAGATTCGGGGATCGAGGTGGTCGTCGGGTTGCGCAAGGGCTCCCGGCGTTGGGACGACGCGGTCGGGCGCGGCCTTAAAGTGCTGACGGTCGAGGAAGCGGTCTTGCGGGCCGACGTGGTCATGGTTTTGCTTCCTGACGAGGTCCAGGCTGAAGTCTATGCCCGCGCCGTCGAGCCGAACCTGCGGGAAGGGGCGGCGCTGGCCTTTGCCCACGGGTTCAACATCCACTTCGGACAGATCCGACCCCGGCCGGACCTCGACGTTTGGATGGTCGCGCCCAAAGGTCCCGGCCACCTCGTGCGCAGCGAGTACGAGGCCGGGCGGGGGGTGCCCGCTTTGGTTGCGGTTCACCAGGACGCGAGCGGGGCGGCGATGGCCACCGCCCTGGCGTACGCCAAGGCCTTGGGGGCGACGCGGGCTGGGGTGTTGACCACCACCTTCGCCGAGGAAACCGAGACCGACCTCTTCGGGGAGCAGGCGGTGCTGTGTGGCGGGCTCACCCGTTTGATCACCGCCGGGTTCGAGACCCTGGTCGAGGCCGGGTATCAGCCGGAGGTCGCTTACTTCGAAACCCTGCACGAGGTCAAGCTCATCGTCGATCTGATCTACGAATCCGGCCTGGCCGGGATGCGGTATTCGATCTCGAACACCGCCGAGTACGGCGACTACACCCGTGGCGATGTGGTCATCGGCGATGAGGTGAAGGAACGGATGCGCGAGGTCTTGCGCCAGATCCAACACGGTGAGTTTGCCCGGGAATGGATTTTAGAAAACCGTGCCGGGCGGCCCGTGCTCGAGGCCGGCCGGCGGCGTTGGGCCCGGCACCCGATCGAGGATGTCGGCAAGAGGCTCCGCGCCATGATGCCCTTCATCAAGGCGCGGATTGAGGAGGAGACCGATGCGGCGGATTAAGATTTTCGACACCACGCTCAGGGACGGCGAACAGTCACCGGGCGTGGCGCTCACTCCGGATGAAAAGCTGGCCATCGCCCAGCAGCTGGCGAGGCTGGGCGTGGACGTGATCGAGGCCGGTTTCCCCATAGCAAGCCAGGGTGATTTCGAGGCGGTGCGTCGCATCGCCGAGGCGGTCGAGGGTCCGGTGATCGCGGCGCTGGCCCGGGCGGCAAAGCCCGACATCGAACGGGCAGCCGAGGCCATCGCCCCGGCAGCGAAAAAGCGCATCCACACCTTCATCGCCACCAGCCCCATCCACATGGAGAAAAAGCTGCGCCTCACCCCGGATGAGGTGGTCGAGCGGGCCCGCTGGGCGGTGGCCTTCGCCAAGGGCTTCGTCGACGACGTGGAGTTTTCGGCCGAGGACGCCGGGCGGAGTGATCCCGACTTCCTGGTCCGTATTTTTGGCGAGGCCATCCGTGCCGGGGCCACGGTCATCAACATCCCCGATACCGTGGGGTATCAGGTGCCGTGGGAGTTCGCCGAGCTCGTGGGTTACGTCATCGAGCACACTCCCGGGGCCGAAGGGGTGGAGTGGAGCGTGCACTGCCACGACGATCTGGGCATGGCGGTGGCGAATTCCCTGGCCGCGGTCCGGGCCGGGGCCACCCAGGTGGAGTGCACGATCAACGGCATCGGTGAGCGGGCCGGGAACGCCAGCCTCGAGGAGATCGTCATGGCCCTTTACACCCGGCGCGACTTCTTCCAGGCCGAGACCGGGGTCAACACCCGTGAGCTCTCCCGCGCTTCCCGCCTCGTGAGCCAGCTCACCGGGATGGTCGTGCCCCCGAACAAGGCGGTGGTGGGGGCCAACGCCTTCGCCCACGAGTCGGGGATCCACCAGGATGGGGTGATCAAGGCCCGGGAGACCTACGAGATCATGAACGCCGAACTCGTAGGGCGTCAGGCCGCGGTCTTGGTGCTCGGCAAGCATTCGGGCCGGCACGCCTTCCGCCAGGCCTTGCAGGAGCTCGGCTACGAACTGACCGACGAGGAGATCAAGCAGCTCTTTACCCGCTTCAAGGCGATCGCCGAACGCAAGAAGACGGTTTCGGCCGAGGATCTGGTGGCGCTCATCGAAGACGAGCGCACGCGCGCGCCCGAGCACTTCAAGCTGCTCGACCTGCAGGTACACGCCGGGACCCAGCTGACCCCGGTGGCGACGGTGAGGGTCCGGACCCCTTCCGGTGAGGTGCAGGAAGCGGCCACCGGGGATGGTCCGGTGGACGCGGTCTACCGGGCGATCGCGCGGGCGGTGGAGATGAGCCCGGCCCTCGAGGCCTACCGCATCGAGGCCACCACCGGGGGCACCGAGGCGCTCGGCGAGGTGGCGGTCCGGCTGCGCATGGGGAGTGTGGTCGTGGGGGGGCGGGGTGTGGCCCCGGACATCGTTGAGGCTTCGGCCCGGGCCTACCTCGACGCCCTGAACAAGCTGGTCGCCGGCGTGGGAAGCCGGGAGGTGGTGGAAACCCCCTAGCGCAGTGCCCACCCGGCCGGGGTCAGGGGCATTCCCCCTCAGCTTTGGCGTCGGGCCTCGGCCTTGACCAGCTGGACGAAGCGAACCAGCCTGAGCCCCCGCCGCCAGCGGCGGGGGTCGGTCCCCACGCGCCAGGCCCACTCAAGGCCCAGGCGGCGGGTCCAGGCCGGCGATCGCCTGGCCTTGCCCGCCAGCACATCGAGGGTCCCGCCCACGCCGATGGCCACGCGGACCCCGAGGACGTCGCGGTATCGTTCCATGAAGACTTCCTGGCGCTCGCCCAGAGCCACAAGCAGCAGATCGGCGCCTGAAGCGCGTATGGTTCGCAAAACGCTGCTCGGGTCCTTGAAGTAGCCGTGGTGCGTCCCCGCCACGCGAACCCGGTAGCGCGCGTGGGCGTTTCGCGCCGCTTGCTCGGCCACGCCGGGCTTCGCGCCGAGGAAAAAGACCCGGATTTGCCCACCGAAACGCTTAAAGAGCGCCTCGGTGAGTTCGATGCCGGTGACCCGTTCCGGGAGTTCCTGGCCATAGAGTTTCTTAATGGCCCAAAGCACGCCCACCCCGTCCGGCGTCACCAGCGAGGCTTTGCGAATGGCCGCCTGGAGATCAGGATTCCTCTGCGCCCGGACGACGATCTCCGGGTTGAGGGTCACGACGGTGTCGGTGGTCGGTGTGTTGAGGAACCCTTCGATCTGGGCGAGGGCCGATTGCATGTCCACCGGATCGAGGGGCAGGCCCAGGAGTTCAAGCCTCATAGCGGACGAAGCGGTAGAAGGGGCGATCGGCGCAGTCCTCGACCCCCTCTAGAACCGGCACCGCGCGGTCGTGGCTGATCAGGCTGGCTAGGGCCAGGTCGTCAACGAAACCGAGGCCGGTGAGAAACTGCCCCGCGGCCGATTGCCAGAGCGCTTCCTGGGGGTCGGGGAACGCTTTTAAGAGGGCCATGGCCATCTGGGCGGCATCCACCAGCGTGGCTTGTGGCCGTTGCATCACGATGCGCTTGGCCAAAAAACCGGCGGCGATGGCGTCATCGAGCGCTTCGCGCCGGTGGTGGCCGACGGCGACGATCGCGATCTCCTCCCGGGCCAGCGCCAGGGCGGCCTCGGTCACCGCCCGGGCGTTGCGGAAGCCGCCGAGGAACACCGCCCGGGCTTCCCGGACGGCCTCTAGGGCCTGGGGCAGGTTCTCGCTGGTGTAAATCAGCCGCCGGCCGTTCACGGACAGACCCGCGATCTCGGCGGGCGATGTGCCGTGGTGAAAGCCTTCGGGTGGAATCCCCTCGCGCTCGCCAAACAGCAGCGCGCCCTTCGCGCAGGCTCTGGCGGCGCGCAGGCTCGGGGTGATCAGGACTTCGGTCGCGCCTTGGGCGAGCAGCATGGTCACCGAGGTGCTGGCACGCAGCACATCCACCAAAATGACCACGTCGGGATAGGGCGCTCGGGGCAACAGGTCTACGCGCACGCGCATCGGCGCCCATTCTACGTCATGATGGCACTATGCGCCTCGACGAGTACGGGGAGTCCCGTTTACTGAAAAAGCTTGCTGCCTTTTCCAGGCCGGGGGTTCGCGCGGCGGCGCTCCCGGTGGGGGACGATGCTGGCGGGGTGTGGCTTGGAGGAAAGGCGTGGCTTTTGAAGACCGACGCCTTCACCGCCGAGGCGGTCCGTCTGGCCGGGATGCCGGAGGCAGCCCTCGGCTGGCGCGCGGTGACCGCCGTGGCCTCCGATCTGCTGACCAAGCTGGCCCGCCCGGTGGGGTTCGTGCTGAGTCTCTTCGTCCCCGGCGATGCCGAGGTGGCGCGGCCGGTGGCGTGGGTGCGGGGAGCGGCCCGGGCCTCGAGGGCCTACGGCGCTGACTTCCTTGGCGGCGACACCAATCGTGGTCCGGAGGCGCTCGCCGCCGCGGGCATGGGCTTGGCGGTGACGACACCGTTGCCCCGATCGGCCAGGGCAGGCGATTGGATCTTGCTGCTCGGGGACCGCTGGGGACTTTCCGGTGCCGCGATCGACGCACACGACCGGGGGGTTTCGCTCGAGGCTTTTCCCGAGATCGCCGAGGCCGGCTACTGGCCCCGGGCGAGGCTGGCCCTGCTCGCCCTGGCCCAGCTCCGTCCCTTCCTCTCCGGGAGCGCCGACAGCTCCGATGGCCTTGCCCTCACGCTGTGGCAGCTCGCTGAGGCGAGCGGCGTCCGCTTCGCCCTCGACCGCCTGCCGCAGCACCCCGCGGTCTTGCGCTACGCCCACAAAGCGGGGCTTTTTTGGGAGGATCTGGTGCTCTACGGCGGGGAAGAGTTCGAGGCGGTGGTCCTGGTGAGGCCCGAGGGGCGAGGCCTGGTGGAGGGCCTCTTGGAATCGCTCGGGGTCCCCTTTTGTTTCTGCGGCCGGGTTGAGGATGGTCCGGCGGGCGTTTGTTATCGTGGCCAGCCTTTGCGCCGGGCGGGATATTCGCACTTTGCCCGGGGCTAAGTCCACCTAGCCGTGGCTTTTGCCACGGCTAGGTGGACTTAAAGGCCCTGCTGCTTGTACCGCTCGGCCAGCTCGGCGTAGCGCCGGGCATTCTGGGGTGGCGTCACCGGACGCACCACCCGCGCCGGCACGCCGAGGGCCAGCATCCCCGGGGGGATGAAGGCTCCGGGAGGGACCACAGCCCCGGCCCCGATCACCGCCCCCTGGCCCACGCGGGCGCCGTTTAAGACCACGGCCCCGATACCGATCAGCGCGCCTTCTTCGACCGTGGCTCCGTGGACCACCGCCCGGTGACCGACCGTGACCCAGGGGCCGATCCGCGTCGGGTCCCCGGGATCGGCGTGTATGACGGCGCCATCCTGGATGTTGCTGCCCTCTTCGATCACGATGGCCTCGAGGTCCCCTCGAACCACCGCCCCGTACCAAATCGAGGCCCGGGGACCCACGGTGACGTTGCCAATGACGGTGGCGTTTTCCGCCACGAAGGCGCTCGTATCGATGTTGGGGTGGCTGTCTTCAAAAGGCACGATGGGCATAGGCGCGCTCCAAGAGCTCGAGGTCTTCCGGGAAGGCGATCAGGCCTTGGGCTTCCTCCTCGGGGAAAAACCCTCCCCCGGTGAGGCCGGGTTCGATCGCGAGCTGTCCCTCACCCTCCATAAGGAACCACACCACCTCCCGGGGCACGCCCCGGTCGTTCACATACCGGGTCTCGCCGAGCGGCGCGATGATGTGCGCTTCGATGCCGGTCTCTTCCCTGACCTCCCGCACCGCCGCCTGCTCGGGGGTCTCGCCCGGTTCGATGTGGCCCTTGGGGAAGACCCAGTAGCCGTTGCGGTCGCGGATCAGCAGCACCTCGCCTTTGCGGTTCAGGACCACCCCACCCGCGCTCCGCACCGTTTTCACCGGAACTTCTCCTTCAGATAGTTGAGCACGTCCTCGTCCACCTCGGGACCGCCGCGGTAGCGCTCCTCGAGGTTCTCCTGTCCGAGCAGGGCCTTGAACGCGGTCTCGACCTCGTCGTTCCAGTGGTCAACGGGCCGATTCAGGAAACCCTTTTCGGCAAGGAGCTCGGTGAGCCAGCGAAGGTCGGCCTCGGTCAGGGGACGGGGGGCCTTGGGCGGTGAGAAGAGGAGACGGTGGATGGAAAGCAGCCGCGCGAGCTCCGGCACTGGGTCTTCGTGGTCGTCGACGCGCAGGTCGATCCAGCGATCGTTGAACCCGCCATAGCCCTTATCGACGCCCACGATGAAAAGGGCCGCCGACTGCCTTCCCCGCCGGTCGCCCCCGGCGCGGTCGCCGGCGAGCAGGGCCTCGAGCAGCCGTTCGGGGAAGGGTAGCGAAGCCTTGCTCTGGTAGGTCTCGACCATGGCATCGATGACCTGGGGCCCGGCCAGAAGGTTCCCCTGGGCGGCAAAACCCTCGCCCGAGCGCCCCCCGGCCCAGGGGTGGCAGGCGTCGCCGGTGAAGGTCAGCGATTCCCCTTTCGCGCTCACCAGGCCGAACTGCCTTTGGGCGAGCTCCGGGTCGGTCCGTTCGAAAGCCTCCAGGACCGCCTTCGGGCTCCCGCCGGCTCTCAGGATGGCCATGGCCCGTGGCCCGTAGGTGGTGTTGGCGTAGGATTGCGTGGCCAGCGCTCCGACGCCGGCTTCGGCGAAGGGCACCACCGCCCCCACGGCGAGGAATTTGCTGGCGACGGCGATGCCGAGATCGCCGGTTTGGGGATCGCGGGCCACGATCGAGAACGTGCTGACAGGTACCATGCCATCAACTTACCAAAAAGGAAAAAACCGGCCAGCGTGACGCTGGCCGGCACTCGCTTCCCGGAAGTCTAGTGGTGCCCTTCGGGGCCGTGGGCGTGGCCGTGCGCCAGCTCCTCTTCGCTGGCGTCGCGGATCGCCGTGATCTCGACCTCGAAGTCGAGTACCTGGCCTGCCAGGGGGTGGTTGAAGTCGATGGTGACCTCATCGCCTTCGACCGCGGTGATGACGAAAGGCAGGGGCTGGCCTGAGGGGTCCTGGGCGTAGAACTGTTCGCCCACCGCGACCTCACTGCCCTCTGGGAATGCGGATTTGGGGACGACCTGGATCCCTTCGGGGTTGGGTTCGCCGTAGCCCTTCTCGGGGGGAACGCTGACAGCGAACGCCTCGCCCTCGTGGCGGCCCTCGAGGGCCTCCTCGAGCCCGGGGATGATTTGACCGTGGCCGTGCAGATAGGCGAGCTCGCCCTGGTCGACGACCTCACCGTTGGTGCGAAGCGTATAGACGATGGTGACGACTTTATTTCTTTCTACTTTCATCAACAAACTCCCTTCCCTTCCTGGGGAAGCCCTTTCAGTATAGTGGCTGAGAGGGGAGTTTCATGAGGATTGAAGATTTGATTGGCCGGACGGGAATGGTCAGGTTAAGCCGCGTCGTGACGCCGGAGATGGCCGAGGTCTGGGTGAAGCTCGAGGGCCAAAATCCCGGCGGGTCGGTCAAGGATCGCCCGGCGCTCTTTATGATCCGCCGGGCCGAAGAGGAAGGGATCTTGGTGCCGGGCAAGGGACAGCGCATCGTCGAGCCGACCTCGGGGAATACGGGGATCGCGCTGGCCATGATCGCCGCCAGCCGCGGTTACCGTCTCACCCTCACCATGCCGGGTTCGGCGAGCGAGGAGCGCAAGCGTATCCTGCGCGCCTACGGGGCCGAGGTCGTTCCCACCGACCCGGCCCGTCGCATGCGGGCCGCGATCGAGAAGGCACTCGAGATCGTGGAGGAGACCGGCGCCTACATGCCGAACCAGTTCGAAAACCCGGCCAATCCGGAGGCACACTATCGCACCACGGGGCCCGAGATCTGGGAGGCCATGGGGGGCGAGATCGACGTCTTCGTCTACGGAACGGGAACCGGGGGGACGATCAGCGGGGTCGGACGTTTCCTGAAGGAGAAAAATCCCGGCGTGCGGGTGGTGGCCGTGGAGCCCGCGACCATGGCCGTGCTCTCCGGTGGTCCGGTCGAGAACCACCGCTTTCAGGGGATGGGGCCGGGTTTCATACCCAAAAACCTCGACCTCGACCTGCTCGACGAGGTCCGCACCGTCACCGAGGATGATGCCTTCGCCCTGGGCCGCCGGCTGGCGCGGGAAGAGGGGCTCTTTTTGGGCATGAGTTCTTCGGCCAACGTGCTGATCGCGCTGCAGATTGCCCGTGAGCTCGGCCCCGGAAAACGGGTGGTCACCGTGAGCCCCGACGCCGGCTACAAATACCTCACCACCGAGCTCTACGCCAGCGCCTAAGAAGACCCGCTCAGGTGGCGCGGCTCAACGAACGACCCCCGTGGTCGCGACCACGGGGGTTTTCTGTCCTGCGATTGCCTACGCGCCAGCGCCTAGCGGTTTGAGAGGTCGGCGTCGCCGTAGCGAATGAAGGCCGGGATCTCGTAGTCGGTCGGATCGAAGCTCCGGGGTTGCTCGAGGCCCCCCGAGCGGACGTAACCCCCGCCGGTGGCGTCGTTGAAACCGGAGGCGATGAGGATGACCCGGAGTTCGTCGGTGGCCTTGGGCTCGTAGGTGATGCCGTAGAGGATGTCCGGCTCCTCGAGGCCGGTGGCGCTGCGGATCTTTTCCACCACCTCCGAGGCTTCGGCCAGCGAGAGGTTCTCGTCGCCAACGACGTTGATGAGGAGCTGGCGCGCACCTTCGATGGTGCGGTCGAGCAGCGGGCTGGTGGTGGCCGACTCCGCGGCCTTGTCCACCCGGTTTTCGCCCTTGCCGGCACCGATCCCCATCAGAACCTGGCCGGCGTCGGTCAGCATGGCCCGAACGTCGGCGAAGTCGACGTTGATCATCCCCGGCAGGTTGATGACGTCGGTAATGCCCTTCACACCGTGGTAGAGAACGCGGTCCGCGATGAGGAAGGCTTCTTTTAGGCTCACCTTTTTGTCGACCGCGGAGAGCAGGCGATCGTTGTTGACCACCACCATGGCGTCCACCCGCTCCCTGAGCTTGGCGATGCCTTCTTCGGCGACCCGACGGCGTTTGGGGCCTTCGAAGTTGAAGGGGCGGGTGACCACGGCGATGGTCAAGGCCCCCAGCTTGTTCGCCACCTCGGCGACCACCGGCGCGCCGCCGGTGCCGGTGCCGCCACCCATCCCGGCGGTGATGAACACCAGGTCGGCGCCGTCGAGGTGGTCGGCGATCAGGTCCTGGCTTTCCAAAGCCGCTTTCTCGCCGATCTCGGGGTTCGCCCCCGCGCCCAGACCGCGGGTCAGCTTATCCCCGAGCTGAATGCGGAGATCGGCGAGCGACTTGGCCAGCACTTGGGCATCGGTGTTGGCGGCGATGAAATCGACACCCGACAAACCGGCTTCGATCATGCGGTTGATGGCGTTGTTCCCAGCACCGCCCAGGCCAATCACCTTGATGACCGCTCCGTTCATCTTTCCTCCACTCTAAAAGAAATCCTTAAAAAACGACTTGATTCGTTCCCACACCGGGGAAGCGTTGCTTTTGTACGGCGACTTCTTGACCAGGTGGCTGTGGTGGAGCTTTTTCTCGTCGCCGTACTGCTTGGCGTAGTGGAGGAGGCCAACGGCGACCGCGTGGGCCGGGGAAGAGACCATATCGGCCAGGCCCTCGACGCCGCCCGGGCGGCCGAGGCGCACCGGGAGCGAGAAGTCGCGTCGGGCGAGCTCGTTGACGCCGGGGAGGAGCGCCGAGCCCCCGGTGACGATGAGCTTGCTCGCGACCACCTCGATCGGCCCCACCGCCTCCTCGAGCGCCTTGCGGGCCAGCATGAAGATCTCCCGGACGCGGGGTCGGATGATGCGGGCGAGTTCAGGCGCGGGAATGCCTCCCGCAGGGTGGCCCGACTGGTTGATTTCGAGGACCAGATCCGGGTCGGCGAGCTCGGGCACCGCGGCGCCGTATTTTTGCTTGATCCGCTCGGCCTCCTCGAAGGGGATCTTGAGGAGCGTGGCGATGTCGTTGCTGATATGCTCGCCGCCGATGGGGATGACCTTGGCAAAGGCCAGTCGACCGTCCTTGAAGTAGGCGAGGTTGCTGGTGCCGCCGCCGATGTCGAGGACCACCACGTTCATCTCCGCTTCATCGGGGCGGATGACCGAAAGGCCGCTGGCATACGGCACCGCGACCAGCCCCGCCAGGTCGAGCCCGGAGGCCTGGACCGCGCGGCGCAGGTTGGAGAGCGGTCCGATGGCCGAGGCGACGAGCAGCACCTCGACCTCGAGGCGAACGCCCGCCATCCCCACCGGGTCATGGATGCCTTCCTGGCCGTCGACCTTGAATTCAAGCGGCATCACGTGCAAAAGCTCGTGGTCGCCCTCGAGGGGGAAGACCCGGGCCTGTTCGATGGCCCGTTCGACGTCGGCGGGGGTGATGGTCTGGCCCCGGCGAATCGCGGCCAGGCCGTGGCTGGTAAAACTGGCCAGCTGGGGCCCGCCCACCCCCACGTAGGCGCGTTCGAGCTTCACCCCGGCAACGCGTTCGGCGGCTTGTACCGCGGCGCGGATGGCCTCGACGGTGCGTTCCAGGTTCACCACCACGCCCCGCTTCATGCCCTCGGAGGGCACGCTCCCCTCGCCGATGACGTCGAGCACGTGGTCGGTGGCGAGTTCGCCGATGACTGCCGTAACTTTCGTGGTGCCGATGTCCAGTCCGAGGAGAAGACGCTCGTTCATTGGCGGACGCTCACCCCCCAAGCGTACATCTGAAGCCGCCCCTTGTTCGGGCGTGGGGCACGGAGCAACTCGCGTGCCGTGGGTGCCCAAAGCGTGCTCCTTCCAAAGTCTACGCCAAATCCCAGGGGCGAGTAGCGTATGACTCGGGCGTCGGGGAAACGCTGGGCGAGTTGGAGTGCCTGGTCGAGGTCGGGTCCGTACCCGAGCAAACGCACGCCACCCCGCCTGTAATTGGGCAGGGGAAAGCCGCTGGCATCGAGTACCAGCCGCGCCTTGGCCCCGCTTGGGATGCCTAGGGTGCGGTCGAGATAGGCCAGAGGACGGCGTTCTTGGATTTCGATCACCACCAGCCCGATGCTCGGCCGGGAAATCTTTGCCTTCGCGATTAGGGGATGGTTTTCAAGCTTCCTCGCGGTCGCCGGTCCCAAGTACAGCCAGGGGGCGCCGGAATAGAGCCCTGCGATCCGGGCCACGGCGGTCGCGGGGAGGGCCCGGTTGCCGACGACCACGACCTCGCGCACGGGGAAGGCCAGCCACCCGGCCACAATGAGCAAGCCGGCGAGGATCAGGGCGGCGAGGAGGCGGGCCATCTTATGGAAACCTCCCCCAAACCTCCCATTCCAGCTCCAACGGGAGCGTTTTGCGGATTTCTTCGATCAAGGCCCAGACCTCCTTGGCGCTCGCTCCCCCTAAGTTTACGATGAAGTTTCCGTGCTCGGTGCTGACCATGGCTTGGCCCCGCCGCAGGCCCTTGAAGCCGGCGAGGTCGATGAGCCGGCCGGCGGCGTCCCCCGGCGGGTTTTTGAAGGCGCAGCCGGCGCTCTTGCGCTTCGGCTGGCCCTTTCGCGCCTGGTCCACCCGCCGCATGCGGGCGAGGATTTCCGCATTCGGACGGTGCTTGAGGTCGAGGCGAACCCGGGTTACCACGCTGCCCTCGGGTAGCCCGCTCTTCCGATAGCCGAAGTCCAGGGCTTCGGGCCCTACCCGGATGAGGCGCCCCTCGTGGAAGTACTCGATCTCGGCCAGTGCCTCGGCGATGGTGCCGAAGCGGGTGCCGGCGTTCATCCGGACGGCGCCGCCGACGCTGGCCGGAATCCCGAGCAGGCCCTCGAGGCCCGAGCGGCCCCGTTTCGCCGCTTCCTGAACGATCTGGGGCAGGAGCGCCCCGGCCCCGATCCAACCGTCGAGGTCCCACGTCGCGAACTCGCCCCCAAGCTTAATCACCCGCTCGGGGACCCCCTCGTCGGCCACCAGCAGGTTGGAGCCGTTGCCGAGGATCCGGTAGGGGGCTTCGGTGGCCCGGGCCAGGTCATCGAGAGTCTCGACCAGCCAGAGCTCGGCCGGTCCTCCCACGCCCAGGGTGGTGAAGTCCTTTAAGTGAACGCGTTTCACCTCCATACCGCTTCCCCCGCCTGGACCAGCTGGCGCGCCAGGCGCCATACGTCTCCGGCCCCGATGGTGAGGATGAGGTCTCGATCCTCGAGGCTTTGCTTGAGGTGGTCGAGGGCTTCGTCCCAGCCCATGTAGGATGCCGTCACCCCGCGGCTCTGGAGCGCCCGGGCGATCTTCTCGCCGCTCACGTCAGGGATCGGGGCTTCGCCGGCGGCGTAGATCTCCAGGACCACGACTTCGTCGGCGATGGCCAGCGCTTCGGCGAACCGATGCCACATCTGGGCGGTGCGCCGGTAGCGGTGGGGCTGGAAGACCACGCGAACCCGGCGCCCGGTTTGTTTGGCGGTGCGGAGCGTCGCTGCAACCTCGGTGGGGTGGTGGGCGTAGTCGTCGTAGACTGGAACCTCGCCGATCTGCCCCACCCGCTCGAACCTACGCCCGATGCCTTTGAAGGCGTCGAGCCCGGCCCGAATGGCCTCGAACGCGATGCCCTCTGAAACCGCCGCAGCCGCCGCGGCGAGGGCGTTTTCGACGTTGTGAGCCCCCGGAAGGTGGAGGTGGATCTCGCCGAGGACCTGCCCGTCGTAGACCAGGGAGAATGTGCTCCCGGTGGCCTCGAGGCGAAGCGCCTCGGCCCTGAGTTCACCCCGCTGGCGTCCGAAACCGATCCGCTCGGTGTCGGGCAAAAGTCGGGAAAGATGAGGCCAGTCGGCGTTGTAGACCACTTTGCCGGCGCGTTCGAGCCAGCGACGGATGGCCTGGCGCAGCGCCGCTTCGCTGGGATGATAGCTGGGACGCGTGTCGCCGATGTGGTCGTCCTCGAGGTTCGTCAGCACCGCGACATCGACTCTGGCCTTGGGGAACAGCCGGTCGGACTCGTCGATCTCGGCGATCCGGTAGTCCCCTTGGCCGATTCTTGCGTTGCTGCCAAAATCCGGGACCCTGGCCCCAACCAGCACCGTGGGGTCGAGCCCGGCGGCGAGGAAGATCTGGCCCAGCATGGCGGTGGTGGTCGATTTGCCGTGGGTTCCGGTGACGCCGATGCTACGCGCACGGGCCAGAATCTCCGCCAGCAGCTCGATGCGCTTTTGCACCGGGATGCCCCGTGCCCTCGCCGCCCGAACCTCGGGGTGCGTTTCGGGAACCGCGTTGGAGACGACGAGCCGGTCCACCCCTTGCAGATGGTCGGGGTCATGTCCCGGGAAAACATCAACCCCGATCGCCGCCAGCGCCCCTGCGTTTTCCGCCGGGCGCAGGTCGCAGCCCGAGACCCTGTGGCCTTCGGCGACCAGGACCCGGGCCAGCGCGCTCATTCCGATGCCCTCGAGGCCCATCAGGTGCAGGTGGGTGCCTTGCTTCACGCGGTGACTCCTTTCAAGCACGATTCGATCAACGAGGCCAGCCGTTCGGCGCTTCCGGCGGGGCTGAGCGTTTGAAGGGCTTTCCGCATGGCCCTTCGGGTTTCGGGGTCGAGCAACGCCTCGATGTGTTCGCCCAGCGCTTCGATCCTCTCCTGCAACACCACCCTCGCCGCCCCCCGGGCTTCGTAGAGCCGTGCGTTTTTTTTCTGGTGGCCGCCGGCCGAACTCGGCAGCGGCACGATGATCAACGGTACTCCATGGTAGGCGGCTTCCGCCAGGGTCATGGCCCCGGCACGGGTGACCGCCAGATCCGAGGCCGACCAGGCGAGCGTGGTGTCGAGGAAGTCCACGAAGTGGTAATGGGGGTGCGAGAAGGTGGCCCGGGTTTCCTCGAGCCAGCGGATTCCGGTTTGGTGGACCACCTGAATGCGGTCGAGGAAGGGCGCGAGCAACGCCGGCAGGCGTTGGTTGAACACCCGTGCCCCCTGGCTGCCCCCGAGCACCAGGAGGGTGGGGCGCTGCTGGTCGAGCCCGAGCTGGCGTCTGGCCGCCTCGCGGGGGTGCCGAACCTCACGCACCGGCATCCCGACCACCTGGGCGCGAGCCTTGAGCATGGGCGGGAGGTTTGCCGGTACGGCGAGGGTCAGGAGTCGGGCCCGCCGGACGAGGAGCCGGTTGGCCAGGCCCAGGGCGGCGTTTTGTTCGTGAAGAATCAGGGGACTGCCCAAGGTGCTGGCGGCGAAGGCGAAGGGAAAGGCGGCGTAGCCCCCCGTGGCGAAGACCGCGTCGGGGCGCATCCGCCTGGCCAGAGCCAGGGCCTGGGCGAGGCCCTTTGCCACCTTGAGGGCTTCGGCCGGGCGGAGTGCGGTACGATCGAGCTTGCCGGCGGCGATTTCGTAAAAGGGGAAGTGTTTCGGGGCCAGCCGGGATTCAAGGCCGCTCGAGCCCACGTAGAAGACCTCGTGGCCCCGCCGGGCAAGAGCTTCGCCCACGGCGATGGCGGGGAAGATGTGGCCGCCGGTGCCGCCACCGGTGAGGGCGATCTTCATCGCGCCTCCCTTCTCTCGGCCTTGCCGCGGGGAAATGCGGCGTTCGAGGCCGCGTGCAAAAACCCCAGGGCCAGCCCGCTGGCCACCAGCGAGGTGCCACCGTAACTGATCATCGGCAAGGGGATGCCGGTGGTCGGCAGCAGGCCGAGGACCACCGCGGTATGCACCGCGGCCTGCAGGGTGATGGCGGCGGTCATGCCCAGCGCGACCACGCTGATGCCGCCCTGCAGGTTCACCGCGATCTGCATCCCGCGGAAGAAGATGATGCCATAGGCCAAAAAGAGCAGCGTGACCCCGAGCCAGCCCAGGGCGAAAGCCAGCGTGGCGAAGGCCATGTCGTTGTAGGCGTAGGGGACATAGGGCATGCTGGCGCCGGGCCCTTGGCCAAAGAGTCCGCCGGCGACGATGGCCTCCTTGGCCCGCACCACCTGGTAGACCCCCTGTTCTCCGGAGAAGAATTCGCGGAAGCGCTCGAGCACGTGGCCGAAGCGGCTGAGGTAGAGACTTTGAAGACTCATAGCGATGAGGAAGCTGAAGATTCCAATGGCAAAGAGGCGGCGCCAGGGCACGCCGATGGCCAGGAGGATGAACAGGGCGAGGATCAAGTGGAAGGCCGCGGTGGCAAAGTCGGGCTCCATGGCCACCAGCGACACCGCCAGGGCGATGACGGTGACCGGGCCCAGTACCGGGTAGTCGGTGCCGTGGTCTTCGAAGAATCTCGCCAGGTAAAACACCAGGAGGAGTTTGCTGAGCTCGGCCGGCTGGAAGGAAATGCCGCCAAAGACCAGCCATCGGTGGGCGTAGTCCTTGCCCGGGCGAACATCGACCCCGATGAGAATGGCGAGGAAAAGCAGGATGACCGCCCCGGCGTAGAACCAGCGGGCCCATTTAAGGAAAAAGGGTAGCGAAGCTCTCGAGACCACCAGCGTCACCAGCAACGCCACGCTGAGCTTCGCGGCGTGCGACACGAAGAGCCCCGGGGCCGCCGTCGCCACGACGACGAGGCCGAAGCCGGACAGGAGGAGTTGGGCTAGGAGGAGGTAGGGGTCCATAGCACCTCCTTGACCGCAGCCCGAAAAGCTTGGGAACGCGCCTTATAGTCGCGGAACATGTCGAAGGAAGCCGCGAGCGGGGCCAGGAGAACGCTGCCACGGTCGATGCGGGAGAGCGCGATTTCGATCGCCCGGGAAAACGCCTCCTTACCCGACGCTGTGATCTCGACCACGGGAACCGCGTCGGCGTAGCTTCGGGCCAGCTTGGGGCCGTCGCGCCCGATGGCGAGGATCAGGGCCACCTTCGCCCGCACCAGGGGGCGAAGCGGCAGGGGGTCGGCGCCTTTGTCGATGCCTCCCAGGATCCAGGCCACCGGCGCCGGGGCGGCCTCGAGCGCTGCCCGAACGGCCAGGGTTCGGGTGGCGATGGAGTCGTCGATGAAGACGACGCCGCCCCTTTGGCCGACGACTTCGAAGCGGCCGGGGACGGTGGGGGCGGTGCGGAGCGCCTCATCGATCGACTTTGGATCGATCGTCCCGCCGCGGAGCGTGAGATAGGCGATGGCCGCTCGACGGGCGGCCTCGAGGTTGGTTTCCCGCGGGGTGGCTTGAGGGGTAAAAGGAAAACGCCGGGCCGGGGTTTCTTCGAGGGCCTCGACGATCTTGGCGTCGGCGGCATTGTAGACCACCGCGTCGTTGGAGGTGAGGTTTTTGAGGAGATTGAGCTTGGCTCGGTGGTAGGCCTCGAGCGTGCGGTGCCGGTCGAGGTGGTCGCGACCGAGGTTTAGCAGGACCGCCACCCGGGGATGAAAGTCGCGGATGCGCTCGAGCTGGAAGCTCGAGAGCTCGGCCACCGCGACCTCGGCCCGGTCGATGACGTCGACCAAAGGGGTGCCGATGTTGCCGCCTTCCAGCGCCGAAAGGCCCTGGGCGCGGAGCAGGTGGGCGGTGAAGGTGGTGGTCGAGGTCTTGCCAGCGGTCCCGGTGATGGCGATGATCTCGGCCTTGCCAAGGCGCGAGGCCAGCTCGGCCTCGCCGATGACCGGGGCGCCGAGTGTCCTCAGGCGGGGGTGGTCGATGGGTACCCCGGGGGCGGCGATCACTTCTTGGTAAACCCCCGGCGCCGGGTCAGGATCGGCTTCAAAACCCAGGGCAAGGGCGGCCTCGAGGTGCTCTGGTCTCGGGTGTTCGTCGTAGAAGCGGGCCGGAATCCCGTGACGCTTGAGAAAACGCAGGACGCCGAGCCCGCTTTGTCCCAGACCGAAGACCAGCCGCATCATGCCCCCCAAAGCGCCGTCGCCAGCGCTGTGGCCACGGCGGTGACCACCGCGAAGCGGAAGACAACCTTGGCCTCGGGCCAGCCCCCGAGTTCGAAGTGGTGGTGCAGCGGAGCCATGCGGAGGATCCGCTCGCCCCCCGTGGCCCGGAAATAAATGACCTGGACGATCACGCTCAGCACTTCGGCGACGGGCACGATGGCGACGAGGGGGAGGAAAAAGAGCTTGCCCTGCACCAGGAAGAGCCCGGCGATGAGCGCGCCCAGGGCCTGGGACCCGGCATCGCCCATGAAAATCCGAGCGGGTGGCGCATTGTGCCACAAAAAGCCGAGCAGCGCCCCGACGAACGCCCCGCCAAGGGGCAAGCCCAGGAAGGGGAGGAGGATGATGATTCCCACGCTCGCGGCCAGGCCGTCCAGGCCGTCGGTGAAGTTCATGGCGTTGGCGGTGCCGACGATGGCCAGGACAAAGAGCGCGAAATCGAGCGCCGGCCAGGGGGCGTAGCTGACCGTGGCCGAGATGTGGATGGCGAAGGCGGTGGCGATGAGGACCTGGAGTACGAGCTTTTCCCGGGCCTTGAGCGGTCGCAGGATGACCCCGGCCAGGTCGTCGAGGAGCCCGAGCAGCAAAAAGCCCAGGGTGAGGAGCGCGACCGCGAGCTCGCCGCCGCCGTATCGCCACCACACCAGCGCCGCGGCGAGAGCGATGGCCAGCCCGCCCATGCTCGGGGTCCCCGATTTTTGCAGGTGGCTCTCGGGGCCATCTTGCCGGACGCGTTTTCCCAGATTGAACGCCCGGAGCAGCCTCGCTTCAAGGCCGACCAGGAACCAGCTGAGGATGAACGCAGTGACCACGCTCATGGCGTTTCCTCCAGATACGGGTTGAGATGAATGCGTTCGCCTTGGCGGTCAAGAACCCAAACCTCCCCGGCTCGGGCGGCAAGGGCCAGGTAGGCGCCCGGACGGCGGGCGATGCGGAGCCCGGTCGGGGTGTAGGCGACAAGGCCCTCGTCGGTCAGGAGGTAGAGGTTGCTCGCCAGCGCTGCGGCATGAAACCGGGGGATCGGAAAGCGGCCGATGCCGGGAAAGAACGCTTCTTTGCCTAGGAAGGCGACCCGAGTATCGTCGGCCACCACGATGCGGAACCGACCGCTGGCCAGTTTGCGGTCACCGTACCAGGCATCGCCATCGGTCCACCACACGCCTTTTCGCACCCGGGCATCCCGGGCGGGGTAGGGAAAGCGCTTTTTCGCTCCGGGGACGAAGAGTTCATTTGCAAGTCCGACCACGGCCTCAGGAAAGGCGTGGAGAAAACGCGGAGGCGTTGAGAGTCGGAAGCTTTCCACAAAGGTGCCGCCCCGGAAAAAGAGGAGCTGGTCGGCGTAGGCGACATAGAGTGCATCGCCGTTGGCGGCGGCCAGAAGCGGGGGCGCGGGGAGGGGGAAGCGCGAGGTGCCCCACTCCACCCAGCGTCCCCGGATGGTGCCGCCGGGGATGAGGATGACGTTCGGGGTGGGCTGGGAGGTCGTGGGTGCGCAGGCGGCGAGGAGGCCTGCCAGGAGCAGGCCCGCCGGAAAGAGCCTTGCGCTTACCCTCCGCCTACCCATCGATCACCTCGAGCAATCGTTCCAGGCGCAGGCCCCTTGAGGCCTTGAGATAGACCACGTCGCCGGGACGCCGCACCCTTTGCAGGTGTTTTGCCGCTTCAGCGACGCTTCTCGCCACCGAGCCCCGCCCGGCTGCCTTTTGCATCGCTTCGGCGAAGTCGCCGACGAAGATCAGCTCGTCGGCCACGGCGGCCGCCGCCCGGGCGGCGCTTTGGTGGTGGGCCGGTGCGCTCTCACCGAGCTCGAGCATGGTGCCGAGCACCACCACTTTCCGCCCCGGGACCTGCTTAAGCAGTTCCAGACCGCTTTGGACCGAGGCAGGGTTGGCGTTGTAGGCGTCGTGGATGATGGTGAGATCTTTGGCGTGGATGACCTCGAGGCGGCCTGAAGGCAGCCTGAGCGCGCCCAGCCGCTCGATGGCGTCGCTGATGCTCTGGCCAAGGATCTCGGTCACGGCCAGCGCCGCCAGGGCCCCGAGCGCGGGTCCGAGACCGGGGTAGGGGAGATGGACCCGCTTGCCCCGGTAGACAAAGCGGGTGCCCCAAAGACCGTAGCGGAGGTCGTGCCCCTGGAAATCGGCTTCAGGGTGAAACCCATAGGTGCGTACGCCCTCGAGGTCAAGCCAACGCGCGGCCCCTACCTCGGCGATTTTGAGCTTTGAGGCGGCCAGGAGCTTCCCCTTTTCCCGGGCCACCGTTTGGAGGTCCCGGAAGGCCTCGAGGTGGGCGGGGGCGATGGCGGTGAGCACGCCGATCTCTGGCTCGGTGAGTTCGACCAGATCGTCCATCTCCCCGACGCGATCGATTCCCAGTTCGACCACGGCCCCCTTTGCCTTTGGGTTGAGGTGAAGGAAGAACCGGGCCAGGGCGGGGACCGTGTTGAGGTTGCCCGCGGTGGCGGCGTACCCCAGAGCTCTTGCGAGCGATTCCTTGGTCGTGGTCTTGCCCACGCTGCCGCTCACCGCGACCACCGGCCCGGAAAATCGCCGCCGCAGGGCCCGGCCGAGGAGGATCAGGGCCCGGTACGGGTCGGCGACCTCGACGGCTTCGGGGCGCGCCAGATCGGTGAGCAAAAAGGCCGCCCCCCGGGCCAGGGCGTCCTCCAAAAAGGCGTTGCCGTGGGTGCGCTGGCCGGGCAGGGCGACGAAGGCGCTCCCCGGGGTGAGACTGCGACTGTCCCAGCCCAGGTCCGACGCCGGGCGGGCCTTTTCGTGCCGGCGTCCTCCGGTGACCTGGGCCACCCATCCGGGGTCTAGGTATTGAGTATGTTGAGGTATTTGCACAACCCACTCACCCAAGTTCATACTACCAGGTCGGCGGTACGCCCCAGTACGAGAAGAGGCCCTCGGCCAGTTCCTTGAAGACCGGCGCCGCCAGGTAGGCGCCGAAGCGGCGATCCTTTTCAACCTCGGGGTCGTAGAGAACGACCACCGCGGTCACCCGCGGGGTATCGGCGGGGACAAACCCGGCAAACAGCGCCACCACCCGGTTTGGATCGTACCCTCCGGGGACCGCGATCTGGGCGGTTCCGGTTTTGCCGGCGACCCGGTAACCGGGGATGCGGGCCTCGGGCGAGATCCGCTGGCTGAGAATGCCCCGCAACCGTTCCGCGACCCCAGGGCTGAAGACCCGGGCGGGGGCCTCCGCTTGGCCGGCGAAGAGGACGGGGGGTTTGTAACGGCCGTCGGCCAGCGAGTTGAACGCGGCGGCGAGGTGGAGCGGGGTGATGGCGAATCCCTGACCGAAGCTGGCATTGGCGTACTCCACCGGACCCCACGCCGATGGGGGTTTGACCAGTGGCCGTTCACTCAATCCGGGTAGGAGGTTGGCGTCGTCGAGGTGAAGCCGCTCGAAGTAGCGATAGAGAACCTTGGGATCCAGCCGTTCGGCGAGGAGGCTGATCCCGACGTTGGACGATTTGGCCAGGATGTCGGCCAGATCGAGCTTTTGGACGGGGTGCCACCGCCAGTCGCGGATCCAGCGATCGGCGACCTTGCGCCGGTAAGGGACGGGGATCTTTTCCTCCAGGGTGACCTTGCCCTCATTCAACAGCGCGGCCGCGGTGAGCGGTTTGACCGTGGACCCGGGTTCGATGAGGTAGCGAAAGGCGTAGTTGAAGAGTCGGGGGTCTTGGCCGGGGCGGCCGCGGGGGCTTTCGGGGTCGAGGGTCGGGTTGTTGGCGGCGGCGAGGATGGCGCCGCTTTTGGCATCGAGGACGATGAGCGCGCCCCACTTGGCCCGGGTTTTCTCAACGCCGCGATCAAGGGCTTCCTCGGCCAGGGCCTGGACGATCGGGTCGATGGTGAGTCGGACGTCCTCGCCTCTTGCCAGACGGAGCTCGCTGATCCGTTCGACGCCCGAGAGTCCCCGGCCGTAGACCCACTCCCCGGATTCAGGGTCGCGATAGCGCTCGGTGTACCCCACGACTTGTCCGGCAAAGGCCCCGAGCGGGTAGAGCCGCGTACCTGGGCTTGGGCTCAGGGCCAGGGGGGTGCCGTCGGCGGCGAGGATCCGACCGCGAACGACCGGCGGGCGTGGCGGAGGTTCGATCCGGGGCAGCGCGTTTTGCCTCGAAGCCGCGATCAATTGATAGAACCCGGCTCCAAAAATAAGAATCCACATGAGCGCGAAGAGTGCGGCGACCCAGGTGCGTCTGAGCCCGAGATCGGTCATCGCGTCCACCTCCCCTGGGGCAGGGGCACGAAGCCGTTGGCCCGGGCCCAGCGGAGGACGCGTTCCGGCGATCTCGCCCGGGCGAGATCAGCTTCAAGGCGGCGCGCCTCCTCGCTGAGGCGCAGGTTCGCCTGGTAGAGCTGCTCTGCCTGACGCTTGAGGCTCTGAACCCGCCAGCCCAGCGTGGCCAGCAAGACCAGGGACAAGCTGAGGAGGAAGCCCCATCGAAGGACGGTCTTCATCGCCGGATGCCTCCCCGGAGTTTGGCGCTCCTGGCCCGGGGGTTTGCCGCCACCTCGGCGGCCCCGGGAACGATGGGTTTTTTGCGCACGGGCTCGAAGTCGGGGCTTTCGCGGAAAAAACGCTTCACGATGCGGTCCTCGAGGGAATGGAAGCTGATAATGACGAGGCGACCGCCGACGCCGAGCACTCGGGCGCTGGAGTGGAGGAGCGCCTCGAGCGCCCCCAGCTCGTCGTTGACGTAGATCCTCAGGGCCTGGAAGGTTTTTCGGGCCGGGTGGCCGGCTCGGCGAAAGCCCGCGGCCTGGCGGATGATGTCGGCCAGAGCCTGGGTGGTTTGGATAGGGGACTTTCGCCTGGCCTCGACGATGGCCTTGGCGATCTTTCGGGCCTTTCGCTCCTCGCCGTAACGGAAAATGATCTCCGCCAGCGCCTCCTCCGGCAGAGTGTTGACGATCTCGGCCGCGGTGGGCCCTTCGTCGCCCATGCGCATGTCCAAAGGTCCGTCGTGGCGGTAGGCGAATCCGCGCGAGGGGTCCTCGAGGTGAAAGCTGGAGATGCCGAGGTCGGCCAGGATTCCGTCGACCCGATCGATGCCCAGCGAATCGAGGACCATCGCGAGGTCGCGGAAATTGGCGTGCACGGCGGTGAGGGCATCGGGGTAATCCTTAGCCAGGGCTTCGGCCCGTTCGATCGCTGCTGGATCCTGATCGAGGGCGATGACCCTGGCGCCGCGTTCCAGCATCGCCAGGGTGTGCCCCCCGCCGCCGAAGGTGGCGTCGACGTAGAGCTTTCCCGCCTCAACCTTAAGCAGGTCGAGTGCGGGCTCAAGCAAAACCGGTGCGTGGATGGTTCTTGCGGTCATCCGCTCAAATTCCTCAAGACTTCAGGGTTGGGGGGCGAGGCCATGGTTTTCTTGAGGTCTTCCCACCAGCGGGCTTCGGACCAGATCTCGATACGGTCGGGCGCCCCCGCAACCACGACGCCCGATTCGAGACCAGCGAACTGGCGCAAATTCGGGGGAATCAGGACCCTACCCCCTTTGTCGAGCTTGGTTTTGTGGGCCCCGGAGTAGAAGAAGCGGACGAACCGCCGGGCTTCGCTGTCGGTGAGGGGCAGGCCCTCGAGCTGGCGTTCGATCCGGGACCAGGTGGCCAGGGGGAACACGTAGAGGCAGCCCTCGAGCCCGCGGGTAAGAACCAGGCCGTCGCGCAGGAAGTCGCGGAAGGGGGGCGGGACCACCACCCTTCCCTTGTCATCGAGTGAATAGGTGTACTCCCCAAAAGGCATAGATCGAACCCCCGAGCGAGGCGCCGCTTCGCTTTTATCCCTCCCTTACCCATAAGCCTACCACATCTTCCCACTATAGCGGGGAAGCTTCCCACCTTTTCCCACCTAAAAGGTCAAGGCACGATCAAGGCGGGCCAAATGGCCCGCCTTGGGAAGGGGTGTAAGCCGGGTTCTGTCGTGCACGGTCATCTATCTGGGACCGGCGTCGCCGCCGGCCTCAAGCGGCCTTTCCTTCGGGTTCGAGCGAGCCGGGTCCAGCTCTCCCCGATTCCTGGCCTTGCACCGGGTGGGGTTTACCGAGCCACCTCGGTTTCCCGAGGTGCTGGTGGGCTCTTACCCCACCGTTTCACCCTTGCCTCCGTGACCCTTCCCGGCGAGGGAAGGCGGATCGGCGGTCTGTTTTCTGTGGCACTTTCCGTCGCCTTACGGCGCCCAGGCGTTACCTGGCACCCTGCCCTCCGGTGCCCGGACTTTCCTCACCCCTCACTCGAGGGGCGCGACCGTGCCCCCTTCCAAACCCCCATTTTAGCGCCGAGGTCGGAATCTGTCACCCTCGGGTCGTGTCTTGTATGAAGGCCCCGGCCTCCCGTAAGCTATCGGTGCGCGGGCGGTTAGCTCAGCTGGCCAGAGCGCCCGCCTTACAAGCGGGAGGTCACTGGTTCAAGTCCAGTACCGCCCACCATCAGGACGGGGTTCTGCCCCGTCCTCAGTTCTTGGTTCGTGTTTTCAAGCGAGCCCGCCGAGATCGGCGCGTTCCAGGCCCAGCGAGCGGAGCGCACGCTCGTGGCGTTCACGTGCTTCCCGATAGGCCCGCGAGTCTCCCAGGTGTTCCAGGGCCTCAAGAGGCGCTTCGTCGAGAGGATCGAGCTTTACGGCGAGCAGCAGAGACCGGACCGTGCCTCGATCGATGAGGCGTTGCCTCAGCTTTTCCTTGAAGGCGATGCGGGCCTCGTCGAGTCTCGGATGATCGAGGTCGGCAAAGGGTTCCCGGTCGCTCTCGGCCTGGGTTTCGGGCGAGACGTCGCTTTGCCAAAGGTCGATCCTGAGCTCGGGGCGGGAGACGAGTCGGTAGGGAGCCAGAAAGTAACCCCGGCTCCTGGGTGGACGTCCGGGCTCGAGGAGGCGCAAGAGCTCCGACCACAGGACCCGAAATTCTCCCGATGAGACCTCGAGGGCCTCCATCAGCGCCGTCTTCCCTTCAACCCCAGCCACCATGAGCGCGAGGAGCAGGCGGGCCTTTGCCCGTTTGAAGCGAAGCGGCTGGCCGTTCACCCGGACGCGGAAAGGCCCGAGGGCCTGGATCTCGACGCACACCCCCGGATGATGGTCGACCTCGAGCTTTCCCGCTTGCCAGAGCGCGTGGCGGCTGCGTTCGATGGGCGGCGCAAACAGGGTGGCGTTCAGGAGAAAGGGGTGGCGCTCGAGGAGACCGACGTCCCCGGGCTGCCAAGGGTACGCCCGGGCCAGTGCGTCGAGGAAAGGATCTTCGCTCGGGGGAAAGGCGAGGGGGTAGCCTTTGCCCTGGCGCAGCCGGGCGTAGGCCGCCATTGTTGAGATGAACGCTCGGACCCAGGCATCGCCGCTCGCCTCCGCCAAACGGAGGGCTTCCTCGAGGGCCCGGTCGTCGCCGAGGCTGCCAAGCCCGGCGAGGGCTTCGACGGTGAGCCGGGCCGGTCCTCCCTCGGAAAGGGCGAGGGCCTGGCGGTAGGCGGCCCCGGCATCGTCCCAGCGCGACATGGCCAAAAGCGCGTGCCCCCTCCGGGCCTCGGCCAAGGCCACCACGAAGGGGCTACCGAGTTCCTCGCCCCGGGCCCGGGCGTGCTCGGCTGCCGTGAGCCCGGCTTTGGCATCGCCGGCGATCGCCTCGAGCAGGGCCAGCAAAAGGCGTCCTTCCCGGTGGTTTTTCGAGGGTCGGGGGGGCGGTGTCTCGTCCATTTCTCGTACCGCCGCAAGCGCCAGCTCAACCCGGCCGCTGCGCAAAAGCGCCCGTGGCCCTTGGGCGCCGAGTTTTAAGGCTTCACCGATCCGCCCGGCGTTGAGCGCGTTTTCCGCCCAGAGCGGTCTGACGTTTTCCCAGGGGAACAGGTCGCGGGCGGCCCGGAGATGTGGCCAGGCCTTGGCGGGTTCGACGGTGTCCAGGTAGAGCCGGGCCAGACCGAAGTGCGCTTCGGCCTGGCCCTGCTGTGCGGCCTCGAGAAACAAAACTTCAGCATCGGCGTAGCGCCCGGCTTGCCGCAAGGCTTCGGCGCGGAGAAGGGTGAGGTCGGCGTGACCGGTGAGGCGGTCGGTCAGGTACAGCACGCTGTGGTTGAGTCCTTGCTCCAACCAGCGCGTGCCTTCGGCCTTGAGGCGTTCGGCGGCCTCGTGATACCTGCCAGCTTCGATCAGGTGCACCGCGGCTTCGATGCCGCCCTTGTGTTTCGCGGCCCGGATGACCAAAGAACGTGCTTCTTCGGGCGGGAGCGTGCGGAGCAAGGCTGAACGAACCAGGGGGTGAAAGCGTAGGCGCTGCCCCACCCGCTCGAGGAGGAGGTCTTCGGCCAGGGTTTCCAGCGCTTCGAATTCGAAGCCCAGTCGCTCGGCTTCTTCGGGCCCGACTTCGGTGAAGGCCGCGGCACGGGCGGCCAGCGTGGCCATCTCGGGTTCGAGGCCGGCCAGGAGGTAGGCGCTGATGCTCTCGGGTTCCGGGGGTTCGAAGACGGCCCGTTCCGGCAGCATGCCTCGGGCGGCGCAGCGCAGCAGCACCCGAAGCCCCAGCGGCCATCCCGACACCAGCCGCCAGGCCCGCTCGACGTCGAACGCCGCCATGCTCGGCGCCAGCGCCCGAGCCAGGGCGAGCGCCTCCTCGAGGTCGAACGCCAGGGCCTCGGGCCCGATGACGCTGGCCAGCGCTTCCCACGGCGCCGCCCGCCGTCCCGCGAGCCCCAGCCGGAGCCCGGGGGTGTTCAGGAGGGCCTTGATGATCGATAGCCCTTCGCGGGCCGGGGCCTTGTGCGCCTCGTCGAGGACCAGGGTGTGGGGAGGCAGCGTGGTGAGGGCTTCGGCCAGGGCGCGCGCGGCCCCCGGCCAGTCTCCGCCCATGAGCCTGGCCTCAACGGTTTTGCCCGGGATCCGGTCCCGGTAGGCGGCGAGCAGGTGCCAGACGAACACTGCGGGGTCGCGAGCCTCTTCCCCGAGGGTGACCCAGACCTCGGCCAGGGGTGCGAGGAGCGCCGACTTACCGTAGCCGGCTGGAGCGGCCAGGATCACGGCCGGGCTTTCCTGCCAGCGAGAAAAAAGGAGATTACGCACCCTGGGCCTACGGACCTCGTGGGGGATCCGCGGGGGTAAAAGTCGGGTCGCGGGAATGAAATAGCGCATCGGCTTTCCCGCAGTTTAGCAGGCGGGCTTTTCCCCGGGTGTGTAACGGGTTTGTAACAGGGGTTTGCTAGGGTTAGGCCAAAGCGAAGGGGAATCAATCGGATGGTTTTGATCGAGGGGCTTGGGGTTTACTTACCGGAGTCACGGATGGACGCGGCGGACATCGCTCGCAAAAGCGGCCTTCCGGAGTGGGTGGTCCGGGAAAAGCTGGGGATTTTGGAAAAGCCAGTGCCCGGACCCGACGATCACCCCGCGGCGATGGCCATTTGGGCCGCCGAAGAAGCGCTGTCCGATGCCGGTGTTCGTCCGCAGGCGGTTGACGTCGTCATCTCCATCACCGAAGAGCACAAGGACTACCCGGTGTGGGTGAGCGCCGCTTATATCGCGAAGGAAATCGGGGCCGAGCACGCATTTGCTTTCGACGTGAATCAAAAATGCGCGAGCTTCGTCACCGCCTTGCTCCTGGCCGAGGGGCTCTTGGTCACGGGCCGGGCGGGGAAGGTCCTTATCGCCGGCGGTTACCGCAACGGGGATCTGATCGACTACAGCGATCCCCACGTGCGTTTCATGTATGACCTGGGGGCCGCAGGGGGTGCGGTGGTGGTTGGCCGGGACGGCCCAGGACTCCGCCTCCTTTCTGCCCGTTTGCTTACCGATTCGTCGCTGGCGCAGGCGGTTCTGGTGCCGGTGGGCGGCACGCGGAACCCCCTCACGCGGGAGAACCTCGACCAGTACCGCCTCAAGGTCACCGATCCGGAATGGCTGAAAGCGCGGTTGGCCCAGGTGAGCCTGCCCAACTTTTTGCAGGTCATTGAGGCTTCATTGCGCGAGGCGGGGTGCGAGGCCCGAGAGCTCAGCTATCTCGCCCTTTTGCACATGAAACGCTCGGCCCACGCGGCGGTGCTCGAAGGGCTCGGTCTGGGGGAAGATAAGAGCATCTACCTCGAGCGCTACGGTCATTTGGGCCAGCTGGACCCCATTTTGTCTTTCAAGCTGGCCCTCGAGGACGGTCGGATTCCCCCAGGTGGGCTCGCGGCCTGCGCGGTGGCCGGGGTCGGCTACCACTGGGGGGCTGCGGTTTTCCGGAGGGAGGCGTAGATGGAACTCAACCTCGATCTCATCGCCCGCCTCGCGGCTTACCACCCGGAACGCCGTGCGGTGCACTTCCGGGGGCGGTGGTACACCTACCGCGACCTGGAGGCGCGAGCGAAAAAAACCGCCGGTCGCCTGGCGGCACTGGGGGTGGAACCGGGGGACCGGGTGGGGCTTTTGGCGCCCAATCACCTGGCCTACCTTGACCTCCTTTTTTCGGCCCCGCGCCTCGGCCACGTTCTCGTTCCTTTCAACTGGCGGCTGGCGCCGCCCGAGATCGCGGATCTGGTGGCCTACGTGCGTCCCAAGTGGCTCTTTTATGCCGATGAGTTTGGGGATCGGATCAAGGATTTGGGGCCCCGTGCGCTGCCACTTTCGGTCCTCACCGAAGGGAAAACGGTGGCGTTTGCCTCGCCGAGGCTTGGCCCCGAAGACCTCGTCATGCTGCTCTTTACCGGCGGCACCACCGGCAGGCCAAAAGCGGCGATGATCCCGTATCGGCAGCTCTTGATCAATGCCAAGAACACCGTCTTTTCCTGGGGGCTTGCCCCGAGCGACCGCTACATCGTGGCCACGCCGATGTTCCATGCCGCCCTCCACGCCCTTACGACGCCCCTTTTGTACCTCGGGGCCGAGGTCTTGATCGAGGAGCGTTTTGATCCCGGCGAGTATCTGGCCTGGGTCGCATCGTTCCGGCCCACGGTGCTCTTTATGGTGCCCACCATGTTTCAGATGCTGGCCCAACATCCGGATTTTGCCCGGACCGACTTTTCCAGCGTTCGCTTTGCGATTTCCGGAGGGGCGCCCTGTCCAGCCCCGGTACGCGAGGCCTTTCGTCGCGTCGGTGTCCGGTTCAAGCAGGGCTACGGACTCACCGAAGCCGGGGTGAACTGCTTTGCCTTTGACCTCGACGAAGCCGAGGCCTACCCCGAGGCGGTGGGCCGGCCGGTGCTCCACCTTTGGACCCGGATCGCCGGTTCGAGCGGCGAGCGGCTTGGCCCCTTGGAGGTGGGCGAGCTTTGGCTTTCGGGGCCGGTGGTGATGCAGGGGTATTTCGAGCGGCCGGATGAAACCGCCGCCGTCTTTGTAGAGGCTGAGGGTCGGCGCTGGCTTCGCACCGGCGATCTGGCGTATTGCGACGAGGCGGGTCGGCACTACATCGTGGGACGGAAAAAGGAGATGTTCGTTTCTGGCGGGGAGAATGTTTACCCCGCTGAAATCGAGCGGGTCCTCTACGATCACCCGGACGTGCTCGAGGCCGCGGTGGTGGGCGTACCCGATGCCAAGTGGGGCGAGGTGGGCCTCGCCGCGGTCGTCCTCAAGCCCGGGGCCAAGGCCAACGAAGATGCGTTGAAGGATTTCTTAAAGACGCGTCTCGCCGCTTACAAGGTGCCGAAGCGGTGGGTTTTTCTGCCGTCGCTGCCCAAATCGGGCGCCGGGAAGATCCTAAAGCGCGAGATCGCGGCGCGCTACGGGGGTGAACGTGCCGACGGTTGAGGTTCGTGGCATCCGCCTCTATTTCGAAACCGACGGGCACGGGCCCTGGCTGGTGCTTTTGAACGGCATCTTCCAGAAAACGACCCATTGGACGCCCCTGCTCGGCTTTTTGGAAGGGTATCGCGTGCTCCGCTATGACATGCGCGGCCAAGGGAACTCTCTGGCCCCGCCCGGCATCTACACCCCGGAGGTGCACGCCGCCGACCTTCGAGCTTTGCTTGAAGCCCTGGGCATCGAAACCTACAGCGTACTCGGTCTTTCCAACGGTGGCGTGGTGGCGCAAGTGTTTGCCAGTGGGCGCCCGTCCGGGCTCCAAAGGCTCATCCTGGCGGCGACGCTTTCGCGGCTCGACCCGCTCGTTCGGGCCAAGGTTGAGAGCTGGCGAGCGGCTTTGACCGTGGGCGGGACCGAGCTCAGGCTCAAGGTGGCGCTGCCCTGGCTTTACGGGCGTCGGTTCTTGGCCCAAAACCCCGGGCTGTTGAGCGAAGAAGCGCTGGCCGAGGCACGGGCCATGGCCCCGACGGAGGCTGCGCAGGAAAGGCTTCTCGACGGCTTCCTCACCCTTGGCGACCTCACCCCGGCGCTCGCGAAGGTTGAGGTCCCGACCCTGGTGCTCTCGGGGGAGGCCGACCTGCTCTTTCCCCCGAGTTACGGACGGGAGACGGCCAGCGCCATTCGCGGTGCGCGCTTTTTGGTCCTCGAGGGCCTCGGTCACCTCGCGCCCCTCGAGGACCCGCAGCGGTTTTTCGGTGCGGTTCGGGAATTTTTGGAGGCGGATCATGCTTAGCTATCTGGAAACAGGCAATGGGCAACCGGTGGTCCTGGTGCACGGCAACTTTGCCGGCAAGGCATGGTGGCAGGAGATCCTGGGCCTCAAGTGGCCAGGGTATCGGATGATCGCCCCGGATCTTCCGGGTTTTGGCGAGAGTGAGGCCCCGCAAGGCTTCGTGCCCAGCATTCCGATCTATGCCCAGGTGCTCCTTGGCTTCATCGACCGGCTCGGCCTCGGAACCCCCATACTGGTGGGCCACTCGCTCGGCGGCGCGGTGGTGATGGAAGCTGCCCTGCGCGAGCCCGATCGCTTCCCAGCCCTCGTTTTGTTGGACTCCGCGCCGCCCGGGGGATATCCCACCCCCGAGGCCTATTACCCCATCCTCGAGGGCTACCGCGACGATCGGCAGGCGCTGGCCGAGGCGCTGGCGGCGACGATGCCGAGCCGGAAGCCCCCGTACTTCGAGCGCCTGGTTGACCTGGCCCAGGGGATGCACCCGGCGGGGTTTGCCGGCAATGCCAAGGCGCTTGCCTCCTGGGGCGTGGAGGGCCAAACCGCGACCTACGCCAAACCTGTCTTTGTCATACGCGGGGATCAGGACGCGCTCATCACCCCCGAGATGGCCGAGGCGACCGCCCAGGCGTTTCCAAAGGGGCGGCTTTGGGTCCTCGAGGGCGTCGGTCACAGCCCGATGATCGAGGCCCCGGCGCGGCTTGGGGAGATGCTCCGGATGGCGTTTTCGGAGGTGGGGCGATGAGGTTTCAGGTTGGGGACCGGGCTTCGTTCACGAAGACGATCTCCGAAGCCGACGTGGTGCTTTTCGCCGGCGTGAGCGGGGACACCAACCCCTTACACCTCGATGCCGAGTACGCCCGCAAGACCCGTTTTGGCGCCCGCATCGCCCACGGCATTTTGACCGCGGGGCTTATCTCGACGGTGATCGGTACCCGGCTTCCGGGGACGGGGGCGGTGTACCTGGCGCAGTCGCTGAAGTTCTTAAAGCCCGTCTACCTTGGCGACACCGTCACCGCCACGGCTTATGTGCGCCAGGTGCGGGATCGTGACGATGGCGGTCAGGTGCTCACCTTGGAGACGATCTGCGTCAACCAGCGCGGGGAACGGGTGCTGGAAGGGGAGGCTAAGGTGCTTTTCCAGCCGATCGAGGAAAGGAGAGGAGAGGAATGAAAAAGGTTGGGGTGTTTTTCATACTGGCGGCGTTCTTGGGTATGGCCTTTGCGGCCAAGACGGTGAAGGTGGGGGTATTACTGCCGCTTTCGGGTGTGGCTTCGGTCTCCGGTCAGGCCGCTTTGAGCGGAATCCAACTCGCGGTCGACGAGATCAACGCCAAGGGCGCGTTCAAGATCGAGCTTAAGGTGGCCGATTCGGGCACCGATCCCGCCAAAGCGGTCCCGGCGCTCACCAAGCTGCTTACCGTGGACAAAGTCGACATCGTGATCGGTGGTCTGTCCTCCGGTGTGACTTACGCCCTGGCAGGCCCCATCAAGCGCTATCAGCCGATCTTTTTGGTGATCGGGGCGGCCAGCTCTGTGGTCGAGAATGCTTACCAGGGCTATCCCTATTTCTTCCACTACCACCCGTGGGATTACAACAACGTTCAGGCGGCGCTTGGGTTTTTCCAGTACCTCCGGAAGGAAAAGGGAGCCCAGAAGGTGGCGGTGCTTTACGAGGACGGGCCATTTGGGTCTGCCGGCATCAAGGTCTACCGAAAGCAGCTCCAAGATATGGGTTACTCGGTGCAAACGGCGCCGTATAAGGCGGGCTCGGGTCAGTTTACCTCCATACTCACCCGCTTTAAGGCCTTTGGCCCCGATATTCTCTACTGGATCGGCTACGACGTGGATGCTTTGCCCATCGCCGCCCAGGCGCGCGAGGTCGGATTGAACCCCAAGCTCATCTACGGCGCCCCGCCCTCCTGGCCCAAGGGGTTCGAGCAGAGCCCGCTCTCCAGCGGCGTGGCCGGGATGACCGCCTGGTTGCCCACCGTGGCCAACGTGGAGTCGAAAGCCTTCGTCCGGGCCTACCGGCAGAAGTACGGCGAGGTCACCGAGGAGTACATGGCGCCGCTGGGGTACGTGATCGTGAAGTCGCTCGCGCGGGCGCTGGCGCGGGCGCAGGGTGAGGGGAAGCCTGCGATCGCGGCGGCCCTGGCCCAGGTGGAGATGGATACCCCGTTCGGTCCCTTGAGTTTCGGGCCCTCGGGTACGGGAAAGACCAAATACCAGGGGTTTGGCAGCGAGGTCTGGTTCCAGTTCCAGTACCTCTCGGGCGCCCGCTACCCGGTCTTCCCGCCGGGAAAGGCGGTCGTCGAGTTGCGCTACCCCATGGCCCCCTAAAGCCGGTTTGACGCGGGGAGCGACGTGGAACTCTTTTTGCAAACGCTCATGAACGGCCTGCTCGCCTCCGGGGTGTATGCCCTGGTGGCGAGCGGCCTCGCCATCGCTCTCGGGGTCGTGGGCATTGTGAACTTCGCCCACGGGGAGTTCTTGATGATCGGGGCGTTCCTCAGCTATTTGCTCTTCGTGGCGCGCGGGGTGGACCCGGTCTTCTCGCTGGGCATCGCTGCCCTGGCGCTCTTTTTGGCCGGCGCCCTCGTGTATCGCTGGCTGATCCGCCCGGTGTTGCTGGCCCCGGAGCTCAATCAGATGCTGCTGACGTTTGGTCTGTCCATCGTCTTGCAAAATCTGGCCTTGCTTCTCTTTGGCGGGGATACCCGCGTGGTCAACCCCCCCTACCAGGGCGCCTCGCTCTCGCTGGGTTTTTTGGCCTTCGGCTGGGTGCCATTGATCTCGTTCGTCCTCTCCTATCTGCTCCTATTCCTGCTGCACGCCTTTTTAAAGAGGAGTCGCTGGGGGCTGGCCGTGAGGGCGGTGGCGCAAAACCGGATGGCTCCGGGGCTTTTGGGAATCGAGATCGAAAACGTCTATGCCTTCGCTTTTGGCCTTTCCGCGGCCCTCGCCGGCCTGGCCGGGGTGATGCTTTCGGTGATGCTCTACGCCAGTCCCACCGTTGGGTTCATCTACACTCTCAAGGCCTTTGCCATCGTGGTGATGGCCGGGCTTGGGAACATCGCCGGGGTGCTTTGGGCCTCGCTGGTACTGGCTTTGGCCGAGGCGTTCGTTTCCACCTACGTCCCTGGTGGTGGTGGGTGGGTCGAGGCGGTCTTCTTCTTCGTGATCTTCGCCGCGCTGGTGCTTCGGAGCTGGAGGGTGGTGTGAGGCTCGTCGGCTTCGTCTTCCTCCTGGCCCTTTTGCTGCCCGCGGTGCCGCTTGGGGTGTGGCGCGCTTTCGTTTTGGATGCCGCCCCCTTTGCCTTTGTGATCACCGCCCTCGCGCTCTCGTGGGACCTCATGGCCCGGACCGGGCAGCTTTCCCTGGCTCACGGGGCCTTTTTTGGCGTTGGGGCCTACGCCACCGCCTACGCCATGAACCACGGGACAGGGCCTTTTGTCGCGCTTTTTCTCGGCGCCGTCGCCGCGGCCATCAACGGGGCCTTGCTGGGGGCGCTCACGCTCCGGCTCCTCGGCATTTACTTCGCCATCGCTTCGCTGGCCTACAGCGAGGTGATGCGCACCCTGGTGCTCAAGGCGCCGGTGGAGTTTCTCGGCGGGCCGTGGGGGTACCCCCTGCCAGCCGCTTTCCCCGGGGCTCCGATGGCGGTTTACTATCTCGCGCTGGCCGTTCTCGCGGTGGCGGTGGGGGCGAGTCTGCTTTTGGAGCGAAGTCGCTGGCGCTTCGCCGCGGCCGCGGTTCGGCAGCGGGAGGCGGTGGCCCGGGTGCTCGGCGTTCCCGCGACGTCGGTCAAGCTGGGGGCGCTCGTGGTCTCGAGCTTCCTCGCAGGGCTCGCCGGCGGGGTTTACGCCCAGAAGGCGCTCTTCCTTACTTCGTACGATGCCTTTGGCTTGGTTCGCGCGGTGGAGGCGCTGGTGATTCCGATCTTCGGTGGCCTCTATACCACCACCGGTCCGCTCCTGGGCGGGCTTTTGCTGACGGGTTTAGAGAATTTCCTCAGGCTGGAGATCGGTCAGGGGTACCTCATCGTTTACGGGGTGTTGCTGGTGGTGACCGTGCTGTTTCTCCCCGGTGGCCTGGTGAGGCTTTGGAAGCACCGTGCTCAGGGTTGAAGGCGTGTCCAAGGCCTATGGCGGTCTCCTCGCGGTGAGCGAGGTGAGTTTGACCGTCAACGCGGGCGAGATTCTGGCGGTGATCGGCCCGAACGGGGCGGGGAAGAGCACCTTGCTCAATTTGATCTCGGGGCTCATTCGCCCCAGCAAGGGCCGGATTCTCCTCGAGGGCCGCGATATCACCCGTATGCCACCCGAACGGCGAACGCATCTGGGGCTTGGGCGGGCTTTTCAGATCGTCGAGCCCTTTCCCGAGATGACGGTGCGTGAGAACCTCATGGTGGGGGCGCTGTTCGGTTCGCCGGGCCTCGGGGTGGCCGAGGCCCGGCGGTGGGTCGATGAGGTGCTGGTGCGTACGGGCCTTGCCGCTCATGCTGATCAGGTGGCCTCGAACCTGACGCTGGTCGAGGACAAGCGCCTCGAGGTCGCGCGGGCCCTGGCCACCCGGCCCAAGCTGCTCCTGCTCGACGAGGTCATGGCCGGGCTCAGGCCCGTGGAGGCCAAGGAGACGGTGGCGTTCATCCGTTCCCTGCGCGAAGAAGGCGTGAGCATTCTCTTCATCGAGCACGTGATGCCGGTGGTGCGGGCGCTCGCCGATCGGGTGGTGGTGATGGATCACGGGGAGGTCATCGCCGAGGGCACGTATGAGGCCGTGGCGCGGCAGCCCAGGGTGCGCGAGGCCTACCTCGGGCGTCGGGGGGAGGATCGCGGTGCTTGAGCTTTTGGACGTCGAGGCCGGCTACGGTAAAGCGCAGGTGCTGTGGGGGGTTTCGCTCACCGTTGGCCCCGGGGAGCTGGTGGCGCTGCTCGGGGCCAACGGGGCGGGCAAGACCACCACGCTGAGGGTGATCTCGGGGCTTTGCCGGCCCTGGCGGGGGCAGGTGCGGCTGAACGGGGTCGACCTTGGGCCCACGAGCGCCGCTTCGCGGGCACGGATGGGCCTCGGACACGTGCCCGAGGGGCGACAGCTTTTCCCGCTGATGACGGTGATTGAAAACCTCAGGCTCGGGGCCGCCTTCTTGGCCATGGACGCCTTTGAAGCCTCCCTTGCCTGGGTCTTCGAACTGTTTCCCAGGCTTGCGGAACGCAAAAACCAGCTCGCCGGCACCCTCTCCGGCGGTGAGCAGCAGATGCTGGCCATTGCCCGGGCGCTGATGGGGCAGCCGAAGGTCCTTTTGGTCGACGAGCCCAGCCTCGGCCTGGCCCCGAACCTGGCCCAGGAAGTGCTCTCGGTTTTCGAATCGGTGCGAAGCCGGGGCGTGGGGGTGCTCCTGGTGGAACAGAACGTGGCCCTTTCCCTCGAGGTCGCCGATCGCGGATACGTTTTGGAGCACGGCCGAGTGGTCCTCGAGGGCTCCGCCTCGAGCCTCCGCGAGAATCCCGCGGTGCAGCGGGCCTACCTGGCCTTCTGAGTCCCCCGCCGCGGCAAAACGCGGCGGGGGGGACCCGGGGGAAAGGCGAACGAGCGCCAATCTTGCATCGGTGTGTTGGTAAGCCCGTAGGCACTCGCCTGGCGGCTCGGGGTAAGCTTGGGGCGTGCGCGAGTTGCTCCGGGCAGCCCTCGATCGGGCGCTGTTCGCCACCGATCCCTACCGTCTGGTCGGCGAAGCCCTCGGCCCACCGCCGCCCCGCGCCCACGTGCTGGCGGTTGGTAAAGCGGCCTGGCCCATGCTGAAGGCGGTGGAGGAGGTCTGGCCGGACGCGATCGGCTTTGGGGTGACCCGTTATGGACATGCGGGCAAGCTTTCGCGAATGCGTCTCGTTGAGGCGGGCCACCCGGTTCCGGATCGCAATTCGGAGGCGGCGGCGGACGAAGCGCTCGCCCTGGCCCAAAGCCTGGGTTCCGGCGATTTCCTGCTTCTGCTCGTTTCGGGAGGGGGGAGTGCCCTTTGGGCCGCGCCCTGGGGCGTGACGCTTGAGGAAAAGCAGGGCCTGACCAGGGAACTCTTGAAGAGCGGCGCCTCGATCCACGAGATCAACGCGGTGCGCAAGCACCTCTCGCGCATCAAGGGCGGGCGCTTGGCGGAGGCCGCCTATCCGGCCCGGGTCCGGGCCTTGCTGCTTTCCGACGTTCCCGGCGATGATCCCAGCACCATCGCCTCGGGGCCCGCGGTGCCCGACCCCACCACCTTCGAGGACGCGCTGGGGGTCCTCGACCGCTACGGCGTCACTTCCAAGAAGGCCCGGGCTCACCTCGAGGCCGGAGCCCGGGGTGAACTCCCGGAAACGCCAAAACCGGGCGCGCCCGTGTTTTCCGGAGTGGAAACCGAAATCCTCGCTTCGAACGCCGATCTTTTGCAATCGGCCGCCGACTATCTCGAGGAAAAGGGCTTTCCGACCCTGATCCTCTCCGACCGCCTGACCGGCGAGGCCAGGGACCTTGCCCGAGTCCACGCCGAGATCATTTTGAGCGCGCGCAAGCGCGGCTTGCCCCGCCGGCCGCCCTTTGCCCTTTTGAGCGGTGGCGAGGCCAGCGTCACGGTGAGTGGCGAAGGCCGGGGCGGGCGCAACCAGGAGTTTTTGCTCTGGCTCCTTTTCTACCTGGGCCCCGAGGGCGTGTGGGCCCTGGCGGTGGATTCGGATGGTATCGACGGGAATACCGACGTTGCCGGGGCCCTACTCACCCCGGATTCGTTCCACCGGGCCCTGGCGCTCGGCCTCGATCCCGCGGCCTACCTGGCCAGAAACGACGCCCACGGCTTCTTTTCCGCCCTCGGGGATCTGGTTCAGACCGGCCCCACCGCCAATAACCTCAACGACCTGCGGATCATTTTGGTCTGAATGGGCCTCACCCGGTGGCCAGCGCGTAGCGCACGGGGCGGCCGGGGATGCGGGCGAGTTCACCCTGGTATCGAAGGTGCTCCAGGTGGGCGAGGGTTTCGGCCCAGGCGAAGCGGCGCTGGGTGGGTGGCAGCTCGCCCGGAAAGAGCGCGAGCGAGGCTTCCCAGGCCGTCTTGGGCCCCGTTTTGAGGACCTCGAGGGTGGCCTCCAGGCGCTCGGCGTGGTGGCGTTGGAGGGCTTTGGTTCGGGCTTTGAGGTCGGGGGGGTTGAAGTGGCCGCTCAAGGTGAGACCCACCTCCAGCTCGGCCAGCCGCTCGAGGGTACCCAGGAAGTCGGCCAGGGGATCGGGGTTGCTGTAGGCCCAGCGGGCGATGATGGGGCTCACCCGGTCGAGGATCGCGTCCCCAGCAATGAGCACCCCGTCTTCGCGATAGAGGGCGGCCTGACCCTCGGCGTGGCCGGGAGTCGCGAGGACCCGAAAGCGCATGCCGGCGAGCTCCACCGTCTGGCCGTCCTGGAGGCCCCTCGGTGACTCGGGCGGAAAGACCCGCTTCCGGGTTTCGTCCATCTCGCGGGCAAATCCCTCGATGTAGGCCTCGGGGACCCCGTGGTCCAGGAAGGCCCGGTGTCCGGCGTCGCGCCAGGTCTCGAAGTCGGTCCAGAAGGCGTGGCCGCGGCGGATCTCTTCCTCGAGCATCAAAACCTGGGCCCCCTGGGCCTCCAGGCGTCCGGCGAGGGCGTAGTGGTCGGGGTGGTGGTGGGTGATGAAAACCGCGTCGAGATCGCCGAAACCGAGGCCGAGCTCGGCCAGCGCGGCCTCGAGGGCCCCCGCCTTGAGACCGGTATCGACCAGGGCCGCGCCGTCACCCCGGAGGAGATAGGCATGGACGTGCTTGAGCGGGTAGGGGATCGGCAAGCTCAGGCGCCAGATCCCCCTCGCCACTTCTTCGATCTGCACTTGGGTTCGCATTCAGCCCCCCTTGGGGTGGGCGTTTCAGAGGTAGCCGGTTCGCTTGAGCTCTTCCTCGACCGCGGCCAGGGTCTTGGCGTACGCCTCTTCCAAGGTGACCCCCAAAAGCGTCGCGCCCGCGGCGGGAACATGGCCGCCACCGCCGAGCTTCAGCGCGATGCGCTGGGCGCTGACCCCGCCCTTGGAGCGGATCGAGAGCTTGACCCCGTCCTCTTTTTCCTTGAAGAAGATGGCCACCACCGAGCCCTCCGCGGTTTTCAAAAGCCCGACGAAGTCGTCGGTGTCCTCCTCGCTGGCGCCGGCTTCCTGGGTCATGGCCTGGGTCACGTGGGCGCTGACCGCCAGGTGGTCGAAGTGGAACCGGACCGTTCCCAGCACCAGCGAAGTGAGCTTGAAGTATTCCGGTGGCCGCCAGGAGAGCCGGTCGACGAGCTCGGGGTACTTCACGCCGTAGCCCATGAGCTCGGAGACCAGCTGGAAGACCTCGGGGGTGGTGTTGGCGTTCTTGAAAAAGCCGGTGTCGGTCATGGTACCGGTCAGTACCGGGGTGGCGATGTCTTCATCCCAAGGGACCTCCAGCAGGTCGATGAGGTCCTTGACCATCATCGCCGCCGCCGGTTTCGTGGGGTCGACGACGTGGATGTGCCCGAAGCGCGAGTTCGAGCCATGGTGATCGATATTGATCACGAACCCAGCGACCGGTGCACCGACGGCCCGGTCCTTGTCGCCCGAGTCCAGGACCACCAGGGTGGCGTTCTCGGGGAGGTCGGTCACGGGGTCGGTGTACTCATCCTCCCTGGGAATAAAGCGGAGGAAGCGGGGTGGCTCCATGATCCAGTAGGCGTCCTTGCCGAGTTTTTTGAGCGCCCGGTAGAGGCCGAGGGTGCTGCCCAGGGCGTCGCCGTCGGGGTCGACGTGGGCGATGATGTAGATCGGTCCGTCAACGGCCTTCAAGGTCTCGGCAACGAGACGCATTTTCTCCCAGTATCGCGGTTCGGGGGCGTTGTTCGCACTCATGGCCTTTGAGTATACAACCGCAGACGAAATCCTAAACGTTCCAGATAACCAAAATAATCGGGAAAGGTTTTGGAAACCGTTCCCGGTTGGCGGATGGCAAGGCCCGGGGCCCGGAGCGCGAGCAGGGCGAGGCTCATGGCCACCCGGTGGTCGTCGTGGGAATCGAGCAGCGTGGGTTTGGGCCGGCCGGGCTCGACGGTGAGCCCATCCGCGTGTTCGAGCACTTTGATGCCGGCCTTTTGCAGCTCGGCTGCCATGACCGCGATACGGTCGGACTCGTGGTGCCGCACGTGGGCCACCTCGCTGATGCGGATGGGAGCGTCGGCAAATGTGGCCAGCACGGCGAGGGTGGGGGTTTGGTCGCTCATGGCCCGGAGCGAGACGGTGAACCCACCTTTGAGCGGTTGGGGAGGGCCTTGGACCTCGACCCAATCGGGGGTTTTCGTGACCCTGGCTCCCATGCGGCCAAGCACCTCGACGAACTCGAGGTCAGGCTGCAGCGTGTTTTGGCCGAGGTTGGTGACGCGGATGCGTCCCCCACTGGCGGCGGCCAGGGCGAAGAAGTAGGCCGCCGAGCTGGCGTCGGCCTCGAGGGCCAGGTCGCGGCCGGGATAGGCGCCCGGGAACACGGTGATCCTGGTGAGGTCGGGGGAAGCCTGGGCGCGGATGCCGAAGGCGGCCAGGGTTTCCAGGGTGATGCGTACGTAGTCGGCCTGGACGATGCCGCCTTCGACGATGACTTCGATCGGGGTCTGGGCCAGGGGCGCCGCCATGAGGAGGGCGCTGACGAACTGGCTGGAGGTGGCCCCCGAGATTCGGACCTCGCCTCCGGGCAGCTTGCGGCCTTCGATCAGGAGGGGAAAGCGGCCCGGGGTCTTGAGGGCGTGGATGGTGGCCCCGAGGCTTTCGAGGGCCTCGAGGAGGGGTTGGATCGGCCGCCGTTGCATCTGGGGGCTGGCCTCGATCCGCCAGCGGCCGGGGGTCAGCGCCAGCATCGCACTCAGGAAGCGAGCCAGCGTCCCCGCCGAGCCCACCTGGAGCGTGGCCTCGCGAACGCGCGGGCCGCCGCCGGCGACCACGGCGGTATCGCCGCTGACCTCGACGTCGATGCCCAGCGTCTTGAGCGCCGCGACGGCCCAGTACGCATCGTCGCTTTTGAGGATGCCCACAAGCCTCGAGGGGCCCCCGGCGAACCCGGCCAGCAGGAGGGCGCGGTTGGTGACGCTCTTCGAGCCAGGGACGGCGATCTCGGCTTCGATGGGGCCCGGCGGGGGAAAGAGGGCCACCCGCTCAACGTCGACGAGCTGAGCCCAGGGCGAACGCATGGCCCAACTATAGCCGGTGTTCGGCGAGGAGGGGGCCCAGATCCCTCCTGGCTGGCCGTTTGGCCGGGGGGATCTGGGGATAGTTCGGGTCGAATTCGGCCAGTCGCTCTTCGAATGTGGGCAGGCGCTGTTGCCAGAAGACCCCGACCGGAATGCGCGGTTCCCACTCCAGGGCCTTGGCGGAGAAACCGGCCATCTTGCTCGCCACCAGTGCCGCGTCGGCCCCGGCGGGGAGTTCGGGGTCGTAGCCCGTCTCGGCAAGGTCATAGGTGCGCTCGGCGTAGTACGCCCGGGTGTGCAGGTCGTTGTAGGTCGGGCAGGGCTGGAGGACGTCGATCATGGCCAGGCCCCGGTGCTCGATGCCTTTTTTGATCAGCGTCTTGAGGCTTTGCACATCGAAGGCAAAGCCGCGGGCGATGAAGGTGAATCCGGCGGCGAGCGCCATGAGCAAGGGGTTGACCTTGCCCTGGATGTTGGGGCGGGGAAGGCTTTTGGGCCTGGCGCCAAGGGCCAGGGTCGGCGAGGCCTGGCCCTTGGTCATGCCGTAGACCTCGTTGTCGAAGACGAGATAGAGGAGGTCGACGTTTCTCCGCCCCGCCCCCACGAAGTGTCCGGCCCCGATGCCCAGGGCGTCGCCGTCGCCGGCGAGTGCGACCACGTTGAGCTCGGGGTTGGCGAGCTTGATGCCCTGGGCGATCGGCAGCGGCCGGCCGTGGAGGGTGTGGACGCCGTAGGCGTCGATGTAATGGACCGTCTTCGCCGAGCAGCCGATGCCGGAGACCACGACGTTTTTCTCGGGCGGGATCCCGAGCTCGTTGAGGGCCATCTTGAGCGCGCTGAGGATGCCATAATCCCCGCAACCTGGACACCAGTCGGGATTGATCATCTTCAGACTCCTTCCATCAAGACCACCCGGGGCCCTTGGGCGCCCTCGAGGGCCCGGCGCAGCTCTTCGCCGAAGATGGGGCGGCCGGTGAATTTATGAACGCCGAGGCTGGGGGAGCGCCCACTCGCCAGGCGGATGAGCTCGGCGAGCTGCCCGCTTTGGTTCTCTTCCACCACGGCGAAGGGGGCATCCGCGAGCACCTCGGCGACCGCTTCCGGGAAGGGCCAGAGCCAGCGAAGGTGGAGGTAGCGCCAGCCCGCGCGCTGGGTGGCCCACCTCGCCGCTCCCTTGACCGATCCCCAGCCGACGAGGATTTTTTCGCCCCTTCCGTAGAGATGAAATTTGAGTTCGTCCGGGACCTCGCGGGCGGCGCGGGCAAGCTTTTGGGCGCGCCTCTCCATCATCCGCCTCCGCACCACCGGGTCTTCGCTGATGTGGCCAAAGGCGTCGTGTTCGTCGGAGGTGATCCAGTAGTGGGTGCCCGCTGTACCCAAGGGCACGTGCGCGTCGAGGTCGAAACGGGGGAGCGGTCTTGAACCCTCCAGCCCGGCCTTTCGTTCCTGGATCTCCGGCGTGGAGAGCGCCTTTTCATCCACGGTGGCAAAGCGGGAAGCCAGTTCCTTGTCGAGGAGGTGGATCACCACCGTCTGATAGGCCTGGGCCAGCTCCAAACTCCAGGCGGCGTCGAAGAAGGCTTCCTCCAGGTCTCCGGAGGCGATCACGATGCGGGGGAATTCGCCGTGGCCGGCGAAGATGGAAAAGAGGAGATCCCCCTGCTCGTTGCGGGTGGGCAGGCCGGTTGAGGGGCCGCCCCGCTGGTAGAGGGTGACCACCAGCGGCGTTTCCGTGATTCCAGCAAAGCCCAGCGCCTCAGCCATCAGCGAGAAACCGGGGCCGCTGGTGGCGGTGGCAGCCCGGGCGCCGCTCATCGCCGCGCCGATGGCCATGGTGACGGCGGCGAGCTCGTCCTCGACCTGGACGGTGGTGGCGCCGCCCTGGGGGTGGGCCTCGAGGTAAAAGCTCTCGTCGGTGGCCGGGCTGATGGGGTAGTAGGTCTGGAAGGAAAGCCCCCCGGCCAGCTTCCCCAGGGCGGCGGCCTGACTGCCGGTGAGGAAGAGGCGGGGTTTTTTTACCCTCAGGCCAGGGACCTCAAAAGGCGGTTTTGGCAGCTTTTGGGCGTAGGCCGTGGCCACCACCTCGCGGTTGAGCGCGAGCACCTCGGGTTTGTCGCTGAACTGCCGGGTGAGGGCCTCGAGGAGGAAATCCTGGGGGTACCCGAGATAGGCGAGGCTTGAGGCGACGGCCGCGGTGTTGGTCGCCCGCTTGGCGGCGATGGGGCGGAGCCCGAGCGCCGCGCCGGCTTGGGTGGCGTATTTCTCGAAGGGGATGGGAATGGTTTCAACGCCGCTTTGACGAAAAGCGTCCAAAATCATCCGGATGTCGGGGTCCGCCTCGCCGAGCCTTGCGGCCAGCTCTTCCCGCGGTCGGGTGTCGAGAAAGGGGAGTTTCGAGAGCCTGAACCCTTCAACCTCGGGTGGATAGAGCACCGCCCCGCCCGGTCGCACCTCGCCCAGGTGGCGGGCCAGGGTCTCAGCCTCGAGGGCGACCAGCAGATCGGCCGCTCCGGGGAAGGCCAGCGGCGGCGTTTCTCCGAAGCGGACCTCGAGATAACTGTGCCGCCCCATGATGTTGGAGTGGTATTCGCGCCGGCCCAGGACGCTGAGCCCGCCCAGGGCGAGCGCCCGGGCGAAGAGCATGGCCGCGGTCTCGATGCCCGACCCCTGGGGGCCGCCGATACGCCACGAACGTTCCATGCCTCAAGTTACACCTAGGGTTTGGCCTTGGAACCCGGGACCGGATAGGTGGGGATCGGGAAGAGGTTCGAGTCGTAGGGCACGATCATGAAGGTGGTGTTCGGCGAGTTGCCGAGGTCTTTGATGGCCTGGACCTGGTACCACTTCAGGTACGACTCGGTGAGCGAGCCGGCGATGACCTTGTTGGCCTCGGCGATGCCCTGGGCCTCGATCTTCTTGCGCTCGGCCTCCTTTTGCTCCTTTTCCAAAACGAATTGCATGCGTTCGGCTTCCTGCTTGGCCACGATCTTACGCTGAATGGCCTCGATCACCGATTGCGGCAACACCACGTTGCGGATATTGACCTGGACGATCTCGAAGTAGGGGCTCTTGAGGCCCTCGAGGGCCTGGACGATGCCGGCGTCGACCTTGGCCCGGAGCTCGTAGTACTCGGTCGACAGGTAGGTCGAGGCCACCTTCCTGAGCGCCGATCGGATTTGAGGCACCACCAAACCGTTCTCGATATCGGTGTATTGCAGGTAGGCCTCGCAGGCCTCTTCGGGGCGGATCCGGTAGCCCACGGTGATGTCCATGTTGATGCGCAGCCCGTCCTTGGCCAGGACCTCGACGCCTTTGTAATCGAGGATCTGGGTGTAGATCGGCACCTCGGCGAAGCTTTCGATAGGCACCGCGGCCCAGTGCACGCCGGGCGGGGTTTCCTGGCTTTGGATCTGACCCAGGCGAATGCGGCAGCCGACGTGCCGGTTATCGATGATCCTGACGCCAACGCCAGCCCAGATCAAAAGGAGGACCAGGAACACACCCAGTCCTCCAAACGCATAGACCCCCTTGCTGTTCATGCTTCCATTGTACGGAAGCGCCTACGTTTCTCTGGGTTTTTTGGCTTCTTCGTCCCGCAGAGCGCGCCGGAGGATCTTGCCCACCGCGGTTTTTGGGAGGTCGTCGCGTATCTCCCAGAGTTTTGGCACCTTGTAGGCGGCCAGCCGCTCGCGGGCGAAGGCCTCGAGGTCCGCTTCGCTCACCTTGTCCTTGAAGCCTTCCTTGAGCACCACGTAGGCCTTCACCGTTTCACCGCGGTAGGGGTCGGGCACGCCGACCACGGCCGCTTCCTGGACCGCTTCGTGCTGGTAGAGCACCTCTTCGATCTCTCTGGGGTAGATGTTGTAGCCGCCGGCGATGATCATGTCCTTTTTGCGGTCGACGATGTAGAAGTAGCCCTCTTCGTCCATCTTGGCCACGTCGCCGGTGAGCAGCCAGCCATCGCGCAAGACCGCCTTGGTCTCCTCGGGGCGCCTCCAGTAGCCCTGCATGACGTTCGGCCCCTTGACCGCGAGCTCGCCGATCTCACCCACGGCCCGGGTCTCGAGGTCGGGGCCCACCACCCGGGCCTCGACCGAGGGCAGGGGGAGCCCGATCGATCCCTTTTTGCGCTTGCCGAACATGGGGTTGCAGTGGGTCACCGGCGAGGCTTCGGAGAGGCCGTAGCCTTCGACCAGCTTGGCGCCGGTGAGCGCTTCGAAGCGCTCCGCCACCTCGATCGGCAGCGGGGCCGCGCCCGAGATGCAGACCTTGACCGAGCGAATGTTGCGCTGTTCGATGCCCGGGAAGGTGTTGAAGGCCACGTACATGGTGGGGACACCGGGGAAGAGGGTGGCCTTATGCTGCTCGATGGCCCGGACGACCTGGGCGATTTCGAAGCGGGGCAGCAATACGATCTTGGCCGCGAGCGCCAGGCCGAAATTCATGGAGACCGTCATGCCGTAGACGTGGAAGAAGGGGAGCACCCCGAGCATGACCTCCTTGCCCGGCTCAAGCCCCGGTGCCCAGGCTAGGACCTGGTGCACGTTGGCCATGAGGTTTTGGTGCGAGAGCATCGCGGCTTTCGGGGTTCCGGTGGTCCCGCCGGTGTACTGCAGGAGGGCGAGGGCCTCGAGGTCCACCTCGACCGGCGACGGCTCGGGCGGGCTCCCCGCGAGCAGCGCTTTCCAGGCCCTCCGTTTGGGGTGCGCGGGAACCTTGACCCACTTCCCCTCCCGCTTCATCTTGAAGGGGTAGAGAAGGTTTTTGGGGAAGGGGAGCGCGTCCTGGATCCCGGTGGTGATCACCACCTCCGTCGGGACCTCGCGTTCGATCTCGGCAAAGCGCGGCCAGAGCAGATCGAGCATGACGAGGAACTTCGCTTCCGAGTCCCCGAGCTGGTGGGCGAGCTCGCGCGGGGTGTAGAGGGGATTGGTGTTGACGGCCACGCCGCCGGCGAGTAGGGTGCCGAAGAAAGCGATGAGGAACTGCGGCGAGTTGGGGAGCATGATCGCGACCCGGTCGCCTTTTTGGAGCCCCAGGTCCTGGAGGGCGCGGGCAAAGCGGCGGGTCTCTTCCCACAGCGCCTTGTAGGTCATCTGTTTGCCCATGAAGTCCAGGGCGATGTTCCCGGGAAACTGGGCCGCCGCGTTACGAACCAGGTCGAAAAGCGGGGCTTTGGGGTAGTCCACCTTAGGCGGTACCCCAGGGTCATAGTGGGCGTGCCAGGGCCTTTCCATGTTTTCCTCCTTACCTTCGAGCTTACGACAGAAGGACACCGCGTGCCCCTTAAACCGGGTATAAGATTATACCCAGTTCGCTTCCCCCTTCAGCGCCGCTTGCGGGTCAGGGTAACGTGTGGGAATGGAGCTCGTCTACGTTCTCCCCGCCCGGGCGCTCCCCGATCCCTCGGGACGGGTGCTGCCCCTCGATGGGGCGTTGTGGTCGCGGTTGACTCGGGAAGGGTTTTACCGCTTTCGTCACCAGATGGAAGAGGACCCGACCTACCGCCAGGTGATCCCCTACGCGGTGGTGACCTACCGGGGCCGGGTCTTCCTCACCCGGCGGATCCGGGGCGGTGGCGAGAAACGATTGGCCGGGCTCTTCTCCATCGGGCTCGGGGGGCACATCAACCTCTGGGATCAGTGCCGGGATCCAGTGACCTGGGCCCTTTACCGCGAGCTTTGGGAAGAAGCGGGGATTAAAGCCCGGTCCCTGCGCCGAATGGGGCTCATTTTGACCTCGACCACCCCGGTTGAGCGGGTGCACGTGGGGGTGTTGTTCTTGGTCGAGGCCGACCGCAAGCCCGAGGTTCGGGAGCGCGAAAAACTCGAGGGCCGCCTGGTCAGCGGGCGCGAGCTCGACGATTTGCTTCCCCGGATGGAGGGGTGGTCACAGCTCGCCTGGCGACACCTCGGGCCCCGAATTGGCGGTGACCTGGACGAGCGCCTCGGCTTGGTATAAGTTTATACTCGGTATAAGGAGGTGGGCATGCGCATTCGCAAGATCGGAGTTGTAGGCGCGGGGACCATGGGGGCCGGCATCGCGGCGCTCGCGGCCAGCGCCGGGGTGCCGGTGGTGCTCCTCGATATTCCCGCCGACGGCGATGATCCCAACGCCATCGTGAAAAAGGGTCTGGAGCGGGCCATGAAGGCGCGCCCCGCAGCCTTCATGGCGAAGGAGCGGGCTCGGCTGATCGAGATCGGCAACACCCGCGACGATCTGGAAAAGTTGGGCGACGTGGACTGGGTGGTCGAGGCCATCATCGAAAAACCCGAGCCCAAACAAGAGCTGTTTGCGCGGCTCGAGGCCATCCTCAAGCCCGAGGCCATCGTTTCCACCAACACCTCGGGCATCCCGATGAAGATTCTCACCGAGGGCAGGAGCGAGGGCTTTAGGAAGCGCTTTTTGGGGACCCACTTTTTTAACCCGCCCCGCTACCTCCACCTGCTCGAGATCATCCCGACCCCCGACACCGACCCCGGGGTGATCGCCGCCATCGAGGCCTTCGGCGACCGCATTCTGGGCAAGGGGATCGTGCGGGCCAAGGACGTGCCGGGCTTCGTCGCCAACCGCCTCGGGGTCTACGGCATGGTGCAGGCGGTCCGGCTGATGGAAGAGTTCGGTCTCACCATCGACGAGGTCGACGCCCTGCTGGGGCCGCTCGTGGGCCGACCGAAGAGCGCCGTCTTCCGCACCGCCGACCTCACCGGCCTCGACGTCCTGCGCCACGTCGCCAGCGGGCTGGCTGAGGCCACTGGCGAGGATTTCGCCCTCCCCGAGTGGGTGGAAAAGCTGGTGGCCATGGGGCGGCTCGGGGAGAAGACCAAGGCCGGTTTTTACAAGAAAGAGGGCAAGGCGATCTTCACCCTCGATCCCCAGACCCTCGAGTACCGGCCGAAGGAAAAGCCCCGGATTCCCGGATACGCCGAAATCAAAGACAAGCCGCTTCCCGAGCGGCTCAAGGCGGTCCTCGAGCTGCCGGAAAAATACGGCGCCTTCATGAAAAAGCTTTTCGCCGTGACCACCCACTACACCTTGGAAAAGGCCGAGGCCATCGCTTACGACATCGTGGCCATCGACCGCGCCATGCGCTGGGGCTTCGGCTGGGAGCTCGGGCCCTTCGAGCAGATGGACGCGGTGGGGGTGGATACGGTCCGCGCCCTCCTGACGGAGTTCGGCTTCGCCGAACCCGAACTGCTCGCCAAGGCTGAAGGGAGCTTTTACAAAACGCAGGATGGACAAAAGCGCTACCTGGCGTTCGACGGGAGCTACCAGCCGCTCGCCCCGGTGCCCGGCGCGCTGGTGATCGCCGAGGCCAAATCCGAGGGGCGCGTGGTGAAGGAGAACAAAGAGGCCTCGTTGGTCGACATCGGCGACGGGGTGTTGCTCCTTGAGTTCCACAGCAAGGTCAACACCGTGGGCGAGGGGATCCTCTCTCTCACCGACTGGGCCCTCGGCTACATCGAGCGGGAAGGTCTGGTGGGCTTGGTGGTCGGCAACGACGACCCGCGCGCCTTCTCGGCCGGGGCGAACCTTGGCCTCATCGCCATGCTCATCCAGGAAGGCGATTGGGACGAGCTCGACCTGGCGGTGCGCAGCTTCCAGCGGGCGACGATGGGGCTCAAATACGCGCCCTTCCCGGTGGTGGTGGCCCCCTTCGGCCTCACCCTGGGCGGCGGCGCCGAGTACGTGCTGCACGCGGATGAGGTCGTGGCCCACGCCGAGCTCTACATGGGGTTGGTTGAGGTGGGGGTTGGTCTGATCCCGGCCGGCGGCGGGACCAAGGAACTGCTCTTCCGCTTCAGCGAGGACCTCAAGCCCTACCCGGAAGCCGACCCCTTTGAGGCCGCAAAGCGTGCCTTCGGGCTCATCGCCATGGCCCAGACCTCGACCAGCGCCCTCGAGGCCAAAAACCTCGGGTATCTCCGCGGTTCCGACCGCGTGGTCATGAACCGGGATCGCCTGATCGCCGAGGCCAAGCGCCGAGTGCTCGAGCTGGCGCCCGGCTACGTGCCGCCGGTTCGTGGGCAGCGCCGGATCGTGGCCCTTGGCGCCGAGGCGCTCGGCAACCTGAAGTACGCGGCCTGGCAGTTCAGGGAGGCCGGTCAGATCACCGATCACGAGCTGAAGATCGCCAACGAGCTGGCCTACGTGCTCTCCGGTGGTGACGGACCACCCCGCGAGGTCAGCGAAGACGACATCTTGGACCTCGAGCGCGAGGCCTTCCTGAAGCTCGCGGGCACGAAGAAGACCCTCGAGCGGGTGCTCCACACCTTGAAGACCGGGAAGCCGATGAGGAACTAAGGAGGAAGTATGCGCGAGGCGGTTATTGTCAGTGCAGTCCGTACCCCCGTGGCTCGGGGTAAGAAGAACGGAGCCTTGGCCAGCGTTCACCCGGTGGATCTTTCGGCGGCGGTGATGCGAGCGGCGGTCGAGCGGTCGGGCGTCGATCCCAAGCTGCTCGACGACGTGCTCTGGGGTTGCGCCATGCCCGAGGCGGCCCAGGGGTTGAACATCGCCCGCCTGGCGCTCCTTCGCGCCGGGCTGCCGGTTGAGGTTCCGGGCGCCACGGTGAATCGCTTTTGCTCGTCTGGCCTGCAGACCATCGCCATGGCCGCCCAGGCCATCATGAGCGGTATGGCCGACGCGGTGCTGGCCGGTGGGGTTGAAATGATGAGCCAGGTGCCGATGAGCGGCTACCACACCCGGTTGCACCCGGACCTCACCCCCGAAACCTGGTCGGCGGAGACCTACTCCTCCTACATCGGCATGGGCTATACCGCCGAACGGGTGGCCGAGCGTTGGGGGATTTCCCGTGAGGACCAGGACCGCTGGGCCTACCGCAGCCACAAGCTCGCGGCCGAGGCCTGGGAGGCGGGTCGCTTTGACGATCAGATCGTGCCCATTCAGGTCGAGCGGGTGCGCTATAAGGGGACCAAGAAACAGGTCGAGACCTTCGAGTTCAAAAAGGACGAGACCGTACGACCCGACACCACGGTGGAAAAGCTTTCCCAGCTCAAGCCGGCCTTTAAGGTTGGCGGGACGGTTACCGCCGGCAACGCCAGCCCTTATTCCGACGGGGCGGCGGCGGTGCTGGTCATGAGTAAGGAGAAGGCCGAGGCGCTGGGCCTTAAACCCCTGGCGCGCTTCATCACCTTCCAGGTGGCGGCGGTGGCTCCGGACATCATGGGCGTAGGACCGGTGTACGCCGTGCCCAAGGCCTTTGAAAAGGCCGGGATCACCATGTCGGACATCGACCTCATCGAGTTCAACGAGGCGTTTGCCGCCCAGGTGCTGGCGGTGATGCGTGAGCTTGGGATGCCCGAGGAAAAGACCAACGTGAACGGCGGAGCCATCGCCCTCGGACACCCCCTCGGCGCCACCGGGGCCAAGCTGACCACCCAGCTCGTCTACGAGCTCGGGCGCCGCGGGGGCGGTCTGGGCCTGGTCACCATGTGCATCGGCGGCGGCATGGGGGCTGCCGGAATCTTTGAGGTTTACGGGAGGTAAACGATGAGCGAACAACCCCTTTGGAAGAAAGGCGGCGGCTGGCTGCTGGCGCGGGCGGACGATGTGTACAGCCCCGAGGATTTCGACGAGACCGTCCGCATGATCGCCGAGACCACCCGCACCTTCGTCGAGCGCGAGGTCTTGCCGGTCCTCGACGAGATGGAGACCGATAAGGCGCGGATGCTCGAGGAGAGCCCGAGGCTCATGCGAAAGGCGGGCGAGCAGGGGCTGCTTGCCCCCGACATCCCCGAGGCGTACGGAGGTCTTGAGCTGCCGAAGGTGGTCAGCTCGATCATCGCCGAAAACCTCTCCGAGGCCGGCGGTTTCGCCGTGACCGTGGGTGCCCACACCGGCATCGGTACCCTGCCCCTCGTCTACTTCGGCACCGAAGCGCAAAAGCAGAAGTACCTGCCGAAGCTGGCCTCCGGCGAGTGGGTGGCCGCCTACGCCCTCACCGAGCCCGGCGCGGGGTCCGACGCCCTCGGCATCAAGACCACCGCCACCCCGGTGGAAGATGGGAAGTACTACCTCTTAAACGGCACCAAGCAGTTCATCTCCAACGCCGGGTTCGCCGATTTGTTCACCGTCTTCGCCAAGATCAACGGGGAACACTTCACCGCCTTTTTGGTTGAGCGGGACACCCCCGGCCTTTCCTTTGGTCCCGAAGAGCACAAGATGGGCATCCGCTCGTCCTCGACCCGGCAGGTGATCCTCGAGGACGTCAAGGTCCCGGCGGAAAACATCGTCGGCGAGATCGGCAAGGGCCACAAGATCGCCTTTTTGGTCCTCGACGTGGGCCGCTACAAACTCGGCGCCGGCGCCGTCGGCGGCGCCAAGGTGGCCCTGCGCGACGCTGCCAAGTACGCCAAGCAGCGGGTGCAGTTCGGCCTTCCCCTCGCCAAGTTCGGGGCCATTAAGGAAAAGCTGGCCCGCATGGCCATTCTCACCTACGTGGCCGAGAGCGCGGTCTACCGCACCGTGGGCCTCATCGACGAGACCATCGCGCGTCTGGGCAAGGCGGCCACGGTCGAGGCGATCGAGGAATTCGCGGTCGAGGCCTCGATCGCCAAGGTCTTCGGCTCGGAAGTGCTCGATTTCGTCGTCGACGAGGCGGTGCAGATCCACGGCGGCTACGGCTACATCCAGGAATACGCCGTCGAGCGCGCTTACCGGGACAGCCGGATCAACCGCATCTTCGAGGGGACCAACGAGATCAACCGCCTTTTGATCCCCGGAATGCTCCTCCGGCGGGCGCTCAAAGGCGAGCTGCCGCTCTACGAGGCCGCGACCAAGCTGCAAGAAGAGCTTTTGGAACCAGCGTTCGGCGAGCCTCCAGCCGACGACTTCGAACGCCTTTATGGCTACGTCGATGGCCTCAAGAAGCTGGCGCTGATGACCGCCGGTCTCGCGGCCCAGAAATTCGGCGAGAAGATCGCCAAGGAGGAGGAAGTCCTCCTCCGCGTCGCCGACATCGCCACCGCGGCGTTCGCGGCCGAGAGCGCGCTGCTTAGGGCCAAAAAGCGCGGCGACGCGCTCTCGCGCCTCGCCACCGAGTACTACCTCACCGAGGAACTTGCGAAGGCGAGCGTCACCGCGCAGGGGCTGCTCCCTTACCTCGAGGAGGGCTCGGATCTGCGCATGCTGATGAGCGCTGCCCGTCGGCTGACCAAGCACGACCCCGTGAACCGGATCGGCATCCAGAAAAAGGTGGCCGACGCGGTCCTCGAGGCCGAGAACTACCCCTTCTGAGCCAGCAAAGGCCACACCTCGCGCACGGCCCGGCGGGCCGTGCGCGTATCCTTTGGGGGCTGGGCCGCCCGCAGCCCCACGACAAAACCCGAGAAGCCGGGGCACCGCCCCGGCTGCCATCCGGTGAGGTGGTCGCTTGTGCGGCATGCAGGGATGCCCCAATTGGAGCGCACGTTTGGCCAGACAATGGTATTTAAAAATCGGGAGCGTTCGGTGTGGGTAAGCCCGGGAACGCTGTTTGTCCCAAGGGGGTCGAAATGCGGGCGGGGTGGAAGTTGACACGGTTCTCGATGTTCTTAACGGGCTTGATCCTGGGGGCTACTATGGGAATCATTGTCCCCGATGAAAGACTTCAAGTTTTGCCCCTGGCTGGATTGGCAGCGGCGATTGGAGGTTATGAGGCCTACCGTAAGGCAAAGGCCCAGAGAGTTTTCCGTGCGCTCCTCGCCGCAGCGGGGTACTTCCTGATCCTGTTTGTGATTTTGAGGGGGCTGGATCTGGTGTTCGGCTTGGTTTTCAATCGGCCGCCAATCGGACCTTGATGACGCACCTGGGGCTTTTAAGACCGTGATTGCCGGAGATGACCTAGGGCGGTGTGATGAAGTGCAGCCGCCAGGATGCGTCGATCCAGGCTGCTTTGGGCGGGCTCGAGGGCTGGACCGCAAGGGCGATGACCACGCCCTCGGCCAGCCGTCGCCAGCGGCCATTACTGCGGAGCCTGATCCCGCTTTTCGAGCCCATCCAAAGCCGGCCCAAAGCGTCGATCGCCAGCGCGGTCACCTCGGCGACCGGGGTCGCGAGGGGCGCAAAGGCGGTGCCGGGTTCGGGTCGCCACCAGATGCCAAAGCCCATCCCCCCGACGAATATCTGGCCCTTTCGATCCACGGCGAGCGCGTGGGCCATGCGCTTTTCCCGCGGGTCGGGGAGGGGGAGGCCTCCGGTTTCCAGGCGCGTCCAGCGATACCCGGCATCCTGGCTAAAGAAGAGGCCCTGGCCCCGGAGCCAGGCGTAGTGCTGCCAGGGGCGAAGGGGGTCGATGGCGTAGGCGTCGATCTTTTCCGAAGGCAGGCCCTCGAGGGCCTTGAGCCGGACGTTCCCACGGGGGCTGATGACGGCGTAGGTACCGTGCCCGGCGGCGATGATGCGATTGCCGTCGTAGGCGAAGGTAAGGACCTCGGCTTCGGGCTGGCGCAGAAGGTCGCTCCAGCGCCGGCCGCGGTCGGAGGAGACGGCGATGCCCTGGTGGTGGCCGAGGAAGATCCTGCCGTCGGGGTGCCAAAAGAGCGCGTGAATGCCCTCGACCTCGAGGCCGATCCGCCCCTGGCCGAGGGCGAGTCCAAGCAAGAGGGTCAGGACCGGAAGGAATCGCGCCCCGTTTGCGATCACCGTCAGCCCGTCAGCGACTCGAGCGTTTCCAGGAGTGCGGCTTCCAGGGCGGCGATGCTCGCCGCCGGTGCCTGGTGCATTCCCGGGAGGTAGCTAAAGAGCACGTGGGTGGCCTCGAGACGTTTGGCCGCCTCGAGGAAGGTCCGCTTGAGCTCCCGGGTTTCGAGGCTCGCCGGTTGCATCCCCTGGGCCGCCGGGTTCCCTTTGAGGAACGCCCGGGCTTCGGCTTCGTTGAGCCAGGCCAGAACGTACTTCTTGCCGGCGGCGGTCAGGGTGATGTGCTCACCCGGGCGCTCTGGATCCTCGAGGATATACCAGGTCGGTTCGACGAGCGACCGCATGGCCTTAGTGGTCGGCGAGACGGAAGCCAACCTCGATGACCGCCTGGAACTCTGAAACCCGCCCTTCCTCGATTCGGCCGCGGAGTTCCTTGACCTCGAACCAATCCAAATGCCGGAGCGTCTCTGACGCCCGCTCAACCGCGTTCTCGATCGCTTTTTCAAAGCTCTCGGTGCTGGTGCCGACCAGGGTGATCTTTTTGTAGACCCTATCCATAGGACCCCCTTACAACAAGTTTACCCCCGGCCGGGCGTTTTCGGGCCGGGGGCATCTGGGAAATTCGGTCTTTACCCGGCGCCCATCCGTCCCAGCCAGAGCCCGATGAGGAAGACGAGCCCGCCCCCGAGAACCACCTGGATCACGGTTGGACTCAAAGGGCTTTTCATATAGCGGTAGCGGATGTAGGCGATGGTGATGAGCTCAAATACGACGATGGCATAGGCCAAGCTCAGGGCGACCTGAATGTTGGGGATGAGGAAGGGAAGGGTGTGCAGCATGCCCCCAAAGACGGTGGCGAGGGCGGTGATGCCGCCCCGGAGCCAGGGGTGGCCGCGGCCGGTGACCTTACCGTCATCGGAGAGGGCTTCGGCCAGCCCCATGGAAAGGCCGGCACCGATCGAGGCGGCGAGACCGACGAAAAAGGCATCCATGGGTTGCTTGGTGATCTCGGCGGCGGCGAAGAGCGGCCCCAGGGTCGAAACCGACCCGTCCATCAACCCGAGGAGGGCCGGCTGCACCACTTGTAGGACAAACTTGGGGTCGCTGCGTTCAATGGTCCAAGCGCTCATGCCTCCAGTTTATCTATAATGGCAACGATTATCAATAGCTACAAGAAGAGCTCGGCGATTTGGACCGCGTTGAGCGCCGCGCCCTTGAGCAGCTGGTCGCCGACGACGAAGAAATCGAGCGCGTTGTCCAGGGCCAGGTTTTTCCGGATCCGTCCGACCTCGACCGCCCATTTCTCGGTCGCGGTGAGCGGCATGGGGTAGCGCTGGTTTTGGGGATCGTCCACCAGCTCCACCCCGGGGGCACGAGCGAGAACCCGACGGGCGACCTCGGGCTCGACGGCCTTGGCAAAGCGCACGGTGGCAGCTTCGGCGTGCGCGCGGAGGGTGGGGATCCGAACTGCGGTGGCGCTGATTTTGAGGCCGGGGGTGCTGAAGATCTTCTGGGTTTCCCAAACCACCTTCATTTCCTCGCGCGTGTAGCCATTCTCGAGGAAACGGTCAATGTGGGGAATGACGTTAAAGGCGAGGGGATGGGCGAAGACCTGGGCCTTGGCCGGGCGGCCCTCGAGGAAGGCCCTCGTTCCTGCCAGGAGCTCGTCGATTCCCGCGGCTCCGGCGCCGGATGCGGCCTGGTAGGTGCTCACGATCACGTGAGTGGCGTGGAAGGCCTGGTGCAGCGGCCACAGCGCCATGGCCAAAATCGCGGTGGTGCAATTGGGGTTAGCGATGATGCCCCGGTGCCTTTTCGCCGCTTCCGGGTTGATCTCGGGAATGACCAGCGGAACCTCGGGCTCATAACGCCAGGCCGACGAGTTGTCGATGACCAGCGCCCCGCCCTCGACCCAGATCGGGGCGAGGCGTTTGGAGAGGCTGCCTCCCGCGCTCGCCAAGACGATATCAACCGGCAGCGGGCCCTCGGGGAGAACCTCGACGGTGACCGCGTCGCCGTGGAAGGTCAGCTCGGTGCCTGCCGATTTCGGGCTCGCGTAGAGCCGGAGCTCGGAGACCGGGAAGCGCCGGGCCTCCAAAACCTTGAGGATCTCGCGCCCCACCGCGCCGGTGGCGCCAACAACCGCAACTCGCATGCCGACACGTTAGCACGCCCCAGGCGCCTTGTCACCCGGACAATCCTCTCTCGGCGTTTGCGAGCAAGGCGGCCGCGTGAGGTTTTCCCGGGGTCCCTGCCGTGGCAAAAGCCACGGCAGGGCGGTTAGCCGCCGAGGAGCTCGAGGGCCCCAAGCTTTTGCAGAGCGTCTCGGACCTTTCTGAGCAGCGCCAGTCGATTTTCGCGAACCGACGAATCCTCGACCATGACCAAAACCTTATCCAGGAATCGGTCGAGGACCGCCTTAAAGGCGGCGATGCCTTCCAGCGCTTCCCGAAAGACGCCGAGGTCCACCTCGGGGAGGGGCGCGGCCGGATCCCAAGGGGGAATGGCTCGGTCGCCTTCGAGCAGCAGCCGCATGACCGCTGTCTCGACCGCGGGCAGGGCCTCATAGAGCGCGGTTTCCTCTTCGGTGGCAAAGCGGCTGGGGTCGGGGTCGAGCGCGCTCTGGGCCTCCCGAGCCAGGTTGGCTGCGCGTTTATAGAGGAGAAAGAGGTCGGTAAAGCGAGGGTCGTAGACCAGCGTGCGCAGGATGAGTGCCTTGAGCATGACGTCGCGAACGCTGGCCCCTTCTTCCATGGCCGCCCGCACCGCGAGCACCGGGAGCCCGGCAGCCGTCAGCAGGTTTTCCAGGCGCTCCCAGGTGAAGCGTTCCGCTTCCCGAACGGCGGGCTCGGGGACAGGATGCCCCCAGTCGCCGTAGGCCTGGCTCGCCGCCTCGAAGAAGTGCCGAAGGGGTAATCGCCAGCCCTTCGCGCCCAGAATTCGGACCAGGGCAAAGGCCGCTCGTCTCAGCCCGTAGGGATCGGCCGAGCCTTTTGGGCGCTTGCCGAGGGCGAAAAAGCCAATGAGGGTGTCGGCTTTATCGAGTGCCGAGAGCAGCGCACCCTCGGTGGTGACCGGGAGGGCGTCCTGGGCCCCTTCGGGGCGGGTCGCGTCCTCGAGCGCTTGGGCAATGGCTTCGGCTTCGCCCGCTTTCAGGGCGTAGTGCTTGGCCATCGTCCCCGCCAGTTCCGGGAACTCGTAGACCATCTGGGTGGTGAGGTCGGCGAACACCAGCTGGCCCGCCCGCTCCAGCACCTGGGGATCGGTCTTAAGCTTGCCCGCCAAGCGGACGCTCGCCTGGCGCACCCGCTCGGCTTTGTCCCACATGGTGCCGAGGTCTCGGGCGAAGGCCATGCCCTTGAGCTTTTCGCGGTGAGCCTTGAGGGGAAGCTTCAGGTCGGCCCGCCAAAAGAAGACGGCATCGTCGAGCCGCCCTTTGAGCACGCCCTCGTAACCCTCGCGGATGGCGTTGGTATCGCGTTCGTTGTTGGCAATGCCGATGAATCGGTTCGTGAGCCGACCCCCGGGAGCGCGCACCGGGAAGAACCGCTGGTGGTGGATCATGACCGTGGCCAGCACCTCGTCGGGCAGTTCGAGGTAGGTCTCGCCGAAGCGCCCCATGATGGCGACGGGCCATTCGACGAGTCCGGTGATCTCATCCAGCAGGTGTTCGGGAATGATGGCCTCGAGGCCCTCCGAGAGGGCCAGGGTCTGGGTTTCGAAGACGATGCGTTCCTGCCGGGCCTTCTGGCTCGGCTCGACCTTGGCCGCGCGCAGGGCGTCTACGTAGCCCTCGGGGGCATCGAGTTCGAGGGGCCCGGGGGCCATGATGCGGTGGCCCCGGCTCGTGCGGCCCGCCTCCAATCCAAAGACCGACACCGGGACCACTTCGCCATCCAGCAAGGCCACGAGCCAGCGGACCGGCCTCACGAAGGGCCCTTCGCCGTTGCCCCAGCGCATCTTTTTCGTGGCCGGCAGCTCCAGGAGTGCCTCGGCCAAGAGTTCGGGAAGGACGTCGCGGGCAGGGCGCCCTTCGTCTACGATTCGGGCGAAGACGTAGGGGCCTTTGGGGGTGTCCTTAACGTAGAGATCGTCGGGGTGAAGGCCCAGGCTCCGGGCAAAGCCTTCGGCGGCCTTGGTCGGTTTGCCGTCGCGGAAGGCGGCGGCGGCGGGGGGGCCGCGGCGCTCGGCCTCGAGGCGGGCCTGGCGTTCGGCGAGGTCGCTGACCCGGAGGGCCAGGCGGCGGGGGGTGGCAAACCCTTCGATCTGGCCAAAGTCAAGGCGGGCTTCCTTCAGTTTGGCTTCGACCAGGGCCTGGAGCGCCTTAAGACCCTGGTCGACGTAGTCTGCGGGGAGCTCTTCGGTGCCGATCTCAAACAGCAGCTTCACGGTGTTCCTCCACGAACTTTTCGAGATAGGCTCGGGCCGACCTTTCCGCAAGCCGCCGTACGCGCTGCACGTAGGCCTGGCGCTCGGCGTGGGAAAGCGCGCCGCGGGCGTCCAGGAGGTTGAAGGTGTGCGAGGCCTTCAAGACGAACTCGTAGGCGGGGTAGACCAGATTGGCCTCGAGCAGCCGGGCGGCTTCTTCCTCGTAGTCATCGAACCAGCGGCGCAGCTTTTCGATGCTCGCGGCCTCGAAGTTGTAGATCGAGTGCTCGATCTCGAAATCCCTACGCAGGTCACCGATCGTCACGCCGGGGGCGTATTCGATCTCGAAGCCGTGCACCTTCTTTTGCAGGTACATGGCAATGCGTTCGAGGCCGTAGGTGATCTCCACGCTCACCGGGTTGACGTCAACACCGCCCACCTGCTGGAAGTAAGTGAACTGGGTGATCTCCATGCCGTCGAGCCAGACTTCCCAGCCGAGCCCCCATGCACCCAGGGTGGGGGATTCCCAGTTGTCCTCGACGAAGCGGATGTCGTGGACTTTCGGATCGATGCCCAGGGCCTTGAGGCTTTCCAGATACAGCTCCTGGACGTCGCTCGGCGAGGGCTTCAGGATGACCTGGTACTGCCAGTAGTACTGAAAGCGGTAGGGGTTTTCCCCGTAGCGGCCGTCCTGGGGTCGTCGCGAGGGGGCGACGTAGGCCACGCGCCAGGGCCTGGGGCCGAGGGCGCCGAAAAAGGTGGCGGGGTAGAAGGTGCCCGCGCCGACCTCGATGTCGTAGGGCTCGGTGATCACGCAGCCCTGACGATCCCAGAAGTCGTGGAGATTCAACACCAGGTTTTGGAAACGCATGGCTCCCCCTTTTATTGGTGAGCGGAGGCTCAGTCGCCCTCCGTGAAAGCGCAGATACTATATCATAGCTTTAAGGCGAGGACGGTCGTTTTCATGCTACGAAAGGGGTTTTGGCGTTGAACAGGTACGACGATCGCGCAAGGTTGGTATTCCATTACGCCCGGGAGGAGGGGAGCCGGCTGGGTCACTCGATGATCGGCCCGGAGCACCTCCTCTTGGGTCTGATGCGCGAGGGGGGCACGGCGGCCAAGATCCTCGCGGAATACGGGGCGAGCCTCGAGGTCATGCGGCGCATGGTCGAGGAGCTCGTGGGTCGGGGGGAGGGCATCCGCGCCGGAGAGCCTCCGGCGATCACCCCGCGGGCCCGCCGGGTGATGGAGCTGGCCAGCGCCGAGGCCCGGAGCATGGGCAGCCCAGTCATTGGGACCGAACACATTTTGCTGGGGATCATTCGCGAAGGCGACGGGGTCGCCTACCGAATTCTCACCCACTTCGCGCGCGACGTGGACGCCATCCGCTGGCGGGTTTTGGCCCAGGCCGATGGCGGGACTCAGGCCAAGGAGAAGGCGCAGCAGACCCCTTTTTTAGACGAGTATGGGCGCGACTTAACCAAGGAGGCCCGCGAAGGAAAGCTCGATCCGGTCATCGGCCGGACCGAGGAGATCAACCGGGTCATCCAGATTCTGGCCCGCCGGACGAAGAATAATCCGGTCCTGGTCGGTGACCCCGGCGTGGGCAAGACAGCGATCGTCGAGGGCCTTGCCCAGGCGATCGTCGAGGGTCGGGTACCTCCGGTGTTGCGCGGGGCCCGGGTGGTGCAGATCGACCTCGCGGGAGTGGTGGCTGGGACCAAGTACCGCGGCGAGTTCGAGGAGCGGCTGCGCCAGATCATCGAGGAGCTCAAGAGCGCGAAGGTAATCGCGTTCATCGACGAGCTCCATACCCTCATCGGTGCCGGTGGGGCCGAGGGGACGCTGGATGCGGCCAACATCTTGAAACCACCGCTCTCCCGGGGCGAGATCCAGGTCATCGGCGCCACCACCACCGGCGAGTACCACCGCTACATCGAGAAGGACGCCGCGCTTGAGCGCCGCTTCCAGCCGGTGATCGTTCTCGAACCCTCGCCCGAGGAGACGCTCGAGATCCTCAAAGGGCTGCGTCCCCGCTACGAGGCCCACCACGGGGTGGCGATCCCCGACGAGATCCTCGAGCTCTCGGTCCGGATCGGGATTCGCAGCCTCCCCGGGCGCAACTTCCCGGACAAGGCCATCGATTTGATCGACGAGGCCGCGAGCCGGGTCCGGCTCAACGCCTCGCTCGGGCTTCCCGTGGCCGAGGATGAAGACGGGACCCCGCGCGTGACCCGTGAAGACGTCGAGAGCGTGGTTGACTCCTGGGGCGGGATCTACGTCGACGACCGCGACGACGCCAAGCTACTTTCACTCGAGGCCGAGCTCAAAAAACGCATCGTCGGGCAGGAGGAGGCGGTACGGGCGCTGGCCTCCGCGCTGCGCCGCTCGCGGGTGGGGCTTGGCGGGCGGACCCGGGTGGCCGCGAGCTTCCTCTTCGTGGGGCCTTCGGGCGTGGGGAAGACCCAGATGGCCCGGGCCTTGGCCGAAGTCCTCTTTGGCTCCGAGCGGGCCCTGGTCCGTTTCGACATGAGCGAGTTTTCCGAACCCCACTCGATCAGCAAGCTCATCGGCGCCCCGCCCGGGTACGTGGGGTACGAGCAGGGCGGGCGCCTGACCGAGGCCATCCGCCGGCAGCCCTTCAGCGTCGTCCTTTTGGACGAGATCGAAAAGGCTCACCCCGACATCTACAACACCTTCCTGCAGGTCCTCGACGAGGGCCGGCTCACCGACGGCCTGGGGCGAACGGTCGATTTCCGCCGCGTGGTGCTCATCATGACCTCCAACACCGGCTTCAACGTGGGGCCGGGCATCGGTTTCACCGGCCGGGAGATCGACACCGAGTCGCCCCTGAAAGCGCTCTTTACCCCGGAGTTTCTCGATCGTCTGGATGAGGTGATCCGCTTTAAGCCCCTCACCGACGAACAGCTCGTTCGGATCGCCGAGATGATGCTCGACGAGATCTCCGAGGAGATGACCTCGAGGGAGGTTCAGGTTCGCTTCGCCTCCGAGGTCGCGGCCTGGGTGGTCGAGCACGCCAAGGGCGAGGGGTCGGCGCGCCAGCTCCGGAGCGTGATCCGGGAAAAGGTGGAGGACCCGCTCTCGTTGGCGGTGCTCAAAAACCCCGGACTCCGGATCTTCGTGACTGTGAAGGACGGCGAACTCGCTTTCGAGGAAGCGCTCAGCCTGGCCTGAGCGCCGCGTGCTGGGGGTGCCCTTGATCCTTCGATCGACGGCGACGGAAGCCTTTGGGGGCCGCGGCTAGCCATGGCGCGGCCCCGTTATCGTTGCATCGAGTGCGGTTACCGGGCGGCCAAACCCCTCGGACGCTGCCCCGGCTGCGGGGCCTGGGGTTCCTTTGCTGAAGAGCAGGCGGAAAAAACCCCCGCGAAGAGTGCTCATCGGGCCAAGGCGATCCGCCTGGGGGAGGTGTCGGGCCAGGAGGAACGGCGCATCCCCAGCGGTTTTGTTGAGGTGGACCGGGTTCTCGGCGGGGGGTTTGTCGCCGGAGAATCGCTGATCCTGGGTGGCGAGCCCGGGGTCGGCAAGAGCACCCTGCTGTTGCAGCTCGCCGACCGCTTGATGGCCTCGGGGTTGGAAGTGCTCTATGTCGCCGGCGAGGAGTCGCCGGCGCAGATCCGCTTGCGCGCGGCGCGCCTTGGGGTTTCGGACCGGCTCCTTTTGGTCCGGGAGACCGAACTCGATGCTTTGCTGGCTCTGATCGACGAACTCCGGCCGGGGCTCGTGTTCGTGGATTCGATCCAGAGCATTGAGGCCGGGGGCGTTCCCGGTTCGCTGGTCTCGGTCCGCACCGCGACCCAGGCGTTGACCCAGGCGGCCAAGCGCACCGGCGCGGTCGCGGTGCTCGTAGGCCACGTCACCAAGGAGGGTACGGTGGCCGGGCCCAAGACCATCGAGCACGTGGTCGACGCCACCTTTTACCTCGAGACGGCGGGCCTTTTCCGCGTGCTCAGGGGGCAGAAAAACCGTTTTGGCCCGGTCGGGGAGGTGGGGGTCTTTCGCATGGAGGATCGAGGGCTTGTCGAGGTCACCAACCCCTCGGAAGCGTTTCTTTCCGAGCGTCCCGTGGGTGTGCCGGGGAGCGTGGTGGGGCTGGCGGTGACCGGCGAACGCCCCTTGGCCCTCGAGGTCCAGGCCCTGGCGGCCAAAAGTCCGTACGCCGCCCCCAAACGCGTGGTGCAGGGGCTCGATCAGCGGCGGGTGGACGTGGCCCTGGCGGTGGTCGAGCGCCGGCTTGGCTTGCGGCTCGGTCATCTGGACGTCTACGTGAACCTGGCTGGGGGCATCCGGGTGGTGGATCCTGGCCTTGACCTCGCCGTGGTCCTCGCGGTCTATTCGGCTGTGGTCGGGCGCCCGGTTCCCGAGGACCTCGCCGTGGTCGGGGAGGTCGGGCTCGCGGGGGAGCTGCGCAGCGTGGTGGGCCTCGAGCGTCGGCTCGCCGAGGCCGAGCGGGCGGGGTTTTCCCGGGTGCTCTCGCCGCTTGGGCTTCGCGGGGTCGAGGACGCGGTGCGCCAGGCCTTTGATGCGGGGTGAGTGCCGTGGTGTGGTGGTCGCTGGCCGGCGCTTTGCTGGCGTATCTTCTGGCCGGGGGCGTTGGGGCAACGCCCCCACTTCGGGTCGCGGCTGTACTGGCAGGGGCGTCGCTCTTGCTCGGACTCTCGCCCACCCTTAGGGCTTTGGCGGCGCGTCTTGAGGCCCTCGAGGCGCGGGCGGTGGCCCGGGCGGGGCTTTCGGCCTTCGCCGTTTTCGCCCTGATCGGGCTCGTGCTGTGGTGGTTTCCCCTTTCCGGGTGGGCCGCCTGGTTGACCCTGGCGCTCGGTGCGCTGGCCGTGGGGGCCGTATGTTTTCGGCGGCTGGGCGAACAGCGGCCCCGGCCGGAGGGCGGGCTTTTGCTCGACACCTCGGTGCTGGTGGATGGCCGTTTGGTCGAGATCGTCCGTCTTGGGTTCCTCCAAGGGCCGCTGATCGTCCCCGGCTTCGTTTTAGAGGAGTTGCAAACGCTCGCCGACAGCTCCGACCCCGCCGTGCGGGCCAGGGGCCGGCGGGGTTTTTCGACGATCGACACGCTCGGGCCTTTTGGCCTGCTGGTCCTGGACGAGAGCGGAGACGGGGCCGTGGATGATCGGATCCTGAGCTTTGCCCGCAGCCAGGGGCTGGGAATCGTGACCAACGACAACGCCCTGGGGGCGAGGGCCAGGGCCTACGGCCTCAGGGTTTTGAACGTCAATGCGCTGGCCGCCGCGCTCTTGCCCCGGTTTCTGCCCGGTCAGAGCCTGCGGGTGCGTATCCGACGCCAGGGGCGGGAGCCGGGCCAGGGAATCGGGTACCTCGACGACGGTACTCTGGTCGTCGTCGAAGGTGCGGCGGAGATGAAGGGCAGCTGGGTTTCGGCCACCGTGGTCAGGGTGGTGCAAAAGCCCGAGGGCAGGATGGTCTTTGCCAGGCTCGGCGCCTGAGGCGCCCCGGGCGCGTTATAATCGCCCACGGTTGGAATGTTGTTGACTGGAGGTGGGCGTTGAAACTTCACGAATACCAGGCAAAGGAAATTCTGGCGAGCTATGCGATTCCCGTGCCCCCCGGCAAGGTCGCGTTTACGCCGGAGGAGGTCAAGGGCATCGCCCTGGAAATCGGGAAACCGGTTGTGATCAAGGCCCAGGTGCACGTCGGGGGCCGGGGTAAGGCGGGTGGCGTGAAGATCGCCCAGGACCCCAACCAGGCCTTCGAGACTGCGACCCAGATCCTGGGCATGAACATCAAGGGGCTCACCGTCAAGAAGGTATTGGTGGCCGAGGCGGTTGAGATTGATAAGGAGTATTACGCGGGGTTCATCATCGATCGCGCCAGTCAGCGGGTGGTGATGATGGTCAGCCGCGAGGGCGGCGTGGACATCGAGGAGGTGGCCCGCCAAAACCCCGAGGCGATCGTCAAGTTCGCCGTGGACCCCGATAAAGGGCTCCGGGCCTTCGAGGCGCGCGAGGTCATCCTCAAGGCCGGGCTCGAGGGCAACATCAACCGTCTCGCCGACGTGCTGGTCAAGCTCTATAAGGCCTTCGTCGGCGTGGATGCTTCGCTGGCCGAGATCAACCCCCTGGTGGTGACCAAGGCGGGCCAGATCATCGCCGTGGACGCCAAGATCGACCTCGACGACAACGCCCTTTACCGCCACCCCGACCTCACCGAGCTGCGGGAGGTTGAGGCCGAGCATCCCCTCGAGGTCGAGGCCTCGAACTACGGTTTCGCCTACGTTAAGCTCAGCGGTCAGGTGGGCATCATCGGCAACGGTGCCGGACTGGTGATGTACACCCTGGACCTGGTCAACCGGGTGGGGGGCAAGCCGGCGAACTTCCTCGATATCGGGGGCGGGGCCAAGGCCGACGTGGTCTACAACGCCATCAAGCTGGTCTCCAAAGACCCCGACGTGAAGGGGATCTTCATCAACATCTTCGGCGGGATCACTCGCGCTGACGAGGTGGCCAAGGGCGTGATCCGCGCCCTCGAGGACGGCGTGGTGAAGGTGCCGGTGGTTATGCGCGTCGCCGGTACGGCGGAAGAAGAGGCGAAGAAGCTCCTCGAGGGCAAGCCGGTGTACATGTACCCGACGTCGGTCGAAGCGGCGCGGGCGATCGTCACCATGGTGGAGGGTGAAGCATGATCTTGGTCGACAAGAACACCCGTGTGCTGGTCCAGGGGATCACCGGGCGCGAGGGTTCGTTCCACGCGCGTCAGATGCTCGACTACGGCACCAACATCGTCGCCGGGGTGACCCCTGGCAAGGGCGGTCAGGAGGTCCACGGCATTCCGGTGTACGACTCGGTCAAGGAGGCGCTTGCGCACCACGAAGTCGACGCCTCGATTATCTTCGTTCCGGCTGCGGCGGCGGCCGATGCGGCTCTCGAGGCCGCCCACGCCGGGGTGGGGCTCGTGGTGTTGATCACCGAGGGGATCCCCACCCTCGACATGGTGGCCGCGGTCAAGGAGATCAAGGCGCTCGGCGTGCGCCTGATCGGTGGGAACTGCCCGGGGTTGATCTCGGCCGGCGAGACCAAGATCGGCATCATGCCCGGCCACGTCTTCAAGCGGGGCCGGGTGGGGATCATCAGCCGCTCGGGGACCCTGACCTACGAAGCGGCGGCGGCGCTCTCGGCGGCGGGCCTTGGGACCACCACCACCGTCGGAATCGGTGGTGACCCCATCATCGGCACCACCTTCAAGGACCTCCTGCCCATTTTCAACGATGATCCCGAGACCGAGGCGGTGGTGGTGATTGGCGAGATCGGTGGATCCGATGAAGAGGAAGCTGCCGAGTGGATCAAGGCGAACATGAAGAAGCCGGTGGTGGCCTTCATTTCGGGGAAGAGCGCGCCCAAGGGCAAGCGCATGGGCCACGCCGGGGCCATTATCATGGGCGACGTGGGAACGCCAGAGTCGAAGGTCAAGGCCTTCGAGGACGCCGGCGTGCCCATCGCCGATACCATTGACGAGATCGTCGAGCTGGTGAAAAAGGCGCTCTCCTGAGCGAAATGATGGGCGCCCCGGGGCCTGGCCCCGGGGCGCGTTTTAGACCTTGAGCCCGGCCATCGCCTCTTTGGCGGCGGCGATTCGTTTGGCGATCGAGGGGTGGTTGTGAAAAAGCCACTCGATCCAGGCTGGGGGCTCGGGGTCGGCGAAGTTTTGCCGGGCCAGGGTGATGAAGGTCTCCTCGAACGCGGGAAGGTTTTGGGTGAGGGCGATCGCGTAGCGATCGGCGAGGAATTCGCGTTGTCGCGAAAAGGCGTTGGCCGCGATCTCGGTGATGAGGAGCCAGAGGATGAGGGTGGCGTGGAAGACGGGGAGGGTTGCGGCGTCGCTGGGGCCGACCCCGAGGCTGCTTGCGACCCAGGCCGCCGCACTGTGCGCGAGGGCGAGTCCGGAGAGGAACAGGAGGCCGTAGAACCCGAGCAGCCAGAGGATGTCCCTGTGCGCCCGGTGGCCGAGCTCGTGGGCCACGACGACTTCGATGCCCTCGGGGGAGAGGGCCTCGAGGAGATTGTCGAAGAGCACCACCTTGAGGGCGCCGCCCTTCGGCACCAGCGCCGCATTGCCCCGGCTGGTCTTTTCCCCGGCCCGGACCACCTCCACCCCCCCATAGGCGAAGCCCGCTTTGGCGAAGAGGCGTTTGAGGCGCGCGTCGAGTTCTCGGTCCTCGAGGGGCTCGGTCTTGAACTGGCTTCGTAGCAGGACGTACTGCAGTAGATAGATCAAAACCAGCAAAACCGCGACGCTGCCCAGGGCCCCGAGCAGCCAGGCCCGGGGCCAGAGTCTGAAGGCGGTGTAGGCGAGGCCGAAAAACAGCGAAAAGACGGCGGTGTTGATCAACGCGCCTTTGAACCAGTCCCACAGCCAGCCCCAAAACCCCTGTCGGGTCGTACCCAGCCGGACCTCCAGGAAATGGTCAAAGACGAGGTCGAGGGGCAGGGTGAAGACCTGGAAGAGCAGCAGGTAGATGAGGGCGAAGGCCCAGACGTTGTCGCCGAGCTGCTGGCCGAGCCCGACCGAGGCCCCGGATGCCAGCCAAATCCAAGCCCAAAGCAGGGTAAAGATGAGCCCGAAGAGCCGGGAAAGCGCCCGCATGTGTTCCTGCCAGCGGGCTTTTTTGAGCCCTTCCTCGCCTAGGGCGCTGTAGAGGGCACTCAGATCGGTGTGCGAAGGCATCGCCGGGCCTCAGGGTTTGAGATGGGTCTCGAGGAAACGCTCGGCCCGCCGGTAGAAGTCGAGACGGTTTTCGGCCTTGAAAAAGCCATGGCCCTCATCGGGGTATTCAACGTACTCCACCGGCTTGCCCTTGGCCTTGAGCGCCTCGACGATCTGCAGGCTCTCCGCCCGCTTGACTCTGGGGTCGTTCGCCCCCTGCCCGATGAGCAAGGGGGCCTGGATCCGATCCGCGGAAAAGAGCGGTGAGCGTTCCCTCAAAAGCGCCCGGTCTTTTTCCGGGTGGCCCATGCGTTCGTAAAAGAGGGCCAGCATGGGTTTCCAGTAAGGGGGCACGCTTTCAAGCAGCGTGAAGAGGTTTGAAGGGCCGACGATGTCGACGCCGGCGCTGTAGAGCTCGGGGGTAAAGGCGAGCCCGGCGAGGGTCGCGTAACCGCCGTAGGAACCCCCCATGATGCCGATGCGCTTGGGATCGGCGATGCCTTCCTCGATCAGCCAGCGGACGCCGTCGGTGATGTCGTGCTGCATCTTGCGGCCCCATTCCTTATTGCCGGCGTTGACGAAGGCCTTCCCGTAGCCCGTCGAGCCGCGGAAGTTGGGCTGCAGCACGGCGAAGCCGCGATTGGCGAGCCACTGCGCCATCAGATCGAGGCCCCACTCATCCCGATGCCAGGGGCCGCCGTGGACCAGGACCACCGCCGGCAGGTTTTTGGGCGGCTTATGGGGTGGAAGGGTCAGATAGGCCTCGATCACGAGGCCGTCGCGGGCGCGGTAACGGACGGGCTTGCGTTCGGCCAGGGTGTACTCGTCGAGCCTGGGCCGGGTGACAAAGAGCAGTGAGGCCTTTTTCGCATCCCGGTCGTAGAGGTAGTAGCGGGGGCTTTTGCGGTCGGAGACCACGGCCACCACCCACTTTTTGTTTTCGGCGTCGCGGCTGGTGATGTAGAAGTCGCCGGCCTCGAGCTCCCCGAGCCGCTCGAGATCGTCGGCGACCTCCTGTTGCAGCGGGATCCAACCCAGCCGATCGCGCATGACCGCCACCGCTTCCGGAGTCTTTTCGCTGGGGTGGAAGAGCAGTCCCGAGCCCCACAGACCAAAGTGGGGGAGGTCGTAATTGGGGTCCTCGGCGAGCACGCGGGCCTCGCCGCTGGTCAGATCGAAGGCCACCAGGGCGCCGGTGTCACGCCCCAGCGAGGACATCAGGTAAAGGGTGTTTCCCCGGACCTCGAGGGGACGGGTGGTGAGATCATCATCGAGCCCCCAATTGAGGCGCGGGGCCCACTTTTTTCCCTGCTTTTCCAGGACCTCGCCGCCCCCGTCTTCGGTTTGGCGGTAAGCAAGGCGAATTTCGAAGTTTTCATCTGCCAAAAAGTCAACGAATCCAGGATTCTCCAGAACTTTCCACCGCTCGCCGCTCTGGGTGTTCACCCGGTAGACGTCGTGCAGGGTGGGGTTTCGGTCGTTGACCAGCACCAGGATTTCGTCGGGAAAATTGGGGTGGATCTTTAAAGGCCTGGCCTGGACGCCCTGGCCCGGGGTCAGCAGCAGGGGTTCTCCGCCCCGCAAACCGACAGCATAGATCCGCCAGTTCTCGTCGCCGGCTTCGTCCTGGAGATAAATGATCTGCTCGCCGTTTGGCATCCAACCCTGGAAAGCGATTCCGCGACCCCGGTCCCGGGTCACCGGCCAGTGCTCCTTGGTTTTGAGGTCCATGACCCAGACGTTCTTCACCCCTTCCCAGGGGGCGAGGTAGGACACGTAGCGGCCGTCGGGGCTAACCTCGACCTGCATGACTTCCGGGTCACCAAAGAACACCTCAATCGGTATGCGTTCATGCTCCATAGTTTCTGGCACCTCGATCCCAGTCTATCGCGCCGGGGTGCGCGCTTAGGTGACGGGCGAACCGGGGGCGCCTCGGTCGCTGCCCCTAGAGCAGGGCCCGGAGGCGGTGGCGCTGAACCTTTCCGGTGACGGTCGTCGGTAGGTTTTCGAGGAAGCGGATCTCGCTCGGCGTGGCGTGGCGGCCGACGTTTTGCCTGACACGCGACTTGAGCTCGGCCTCGAGCTTTGGATTTGGCCCGGTCCCGGGCCTGAGAACCACGAAAGCCACGATCCGCTGGCCGCGCTCGAGGTCGTCGGCCCCGATCACCGCCGCCTGGGCCACATCGCGATGCGAGAGCAAGGCTTCTTCGACTTCGAAGGGGCCGATCCGATAACCAGCGACGTTGATGAGGTCGTCTTTACGCGCCTTGAACCAAAGGTACCCTTCTTATCACCGCCTGGCCGGGGCGAACCCCGAGGTCGGCGAGGCCACCCGCCAGCCGGGCGGCCAGGTTGCTCGCTTGCCAAAAGCTCACCCGTCTGCCCTCGGGCTCGATGAGGGCAGTTCGGTCCGGGTGCAGCTCGGCCGAGGCCTCGAGGGTCTGGGCGATATTGAAGCGCTCGGGGATCTGCCAGCGAAACCGGGCACGAAGGACCTTCCGCGGCAGCGGTTCCAGTTGGAGGCGCATACCTCATTATGCGCAAGAATCAGGGTTCACTGGGCCTTGCCGAAGTATTCTGGAAGCTCGTCGGGACCGATGAGCACCTCCCGCGGTTTCGATCCCTGATGCGGGCCGACGATCCCCATGGCCTCGAGGAGATCCATGAGCTTTCCAGCCCGGGCGTGGCCGATCGAGAGCCGGCGCTGCAGCCTGGAGACCGACCCCTGGCCCTCCTCGACCACGATGCGGGCCGCGGCCTCGAGCAGCGGGTCGGAGAAATCCAGCTGGCCCGGGGTTTTGGCTTCGTGCTCGCCGAACATCGGGGGTCCGTCGAAGTCGCTGCCGTATTTCTCGACGAAGACGTCCTCGAACTCCTGCTGCCTGAGGAAAGCCGCCACGCGGTGAATCTCCTGATCCGAGAGGTAGGGGCCCTGGAGGCGGACCGGTTTGGGCAGCCCCGGCTGGTAAAAGAGCATATCGCCCTGACCGGTGAGGCGCTCGGCCCCGGTGGAGTCGAGGATGGTCCGGGAGTCGTGGCTCGAGGAGACGGCAAAGGCGATCCGGGCCGGGATGTTGACCTTGATGAGGCTGGTCAGAATGTCCACGCTGGGCCGCTGGGTGGCCAGGATCAGGTGCATGCCGGTGGCGCGGGCCATCTGGGCCAGGCGCAAAATGGCTTGCTCGACCTCCTTGGGGCTGGTGATCATCAGATCGGCGAGCTCGTCGATGACGATGATGAGGTAGGGAAGCGTGGGTTCGCCGGCTTCGCGCATCTTGCGGTTGAATTGCTGCAGGTTCCGCGCCCCGACCTGGCTCATCATCTTGTAGCGTCGCTCCATGTGGGCCACGGCCCCGAGGAGGACGCCCGCCGCGTCGGCTGGGTTGGTGACGACCCCGCGCACGAGATGCGGGATGCCGTCGTAGGGGGTGAGCTCGACCATCTTGGGGTCGATCATCAAAAGCCGGAGCTCGGTGGGGAGGTACTTGCAAAGCAGGCTCATGACCAGCGTGTTGACGCTGACCGACTTCCCCGAGCCGGTTGAACCGGCGATGAGGAGGTGCGGCATCTTGGCCAGGTCTTTGACCCAGTACTCGCCTTCGATGCTCTTACCGAGGATGAGCGGCAAAGCCGCCCTCGATCGCTGGTAGCTGCTGTTCGTCAGGGCTTCCGAAAAGCGGACCAGCTCGCGGTCCCGGTTTGGGACCTCGAGGCCGATCACGCTCTTGCCCGGGATGGGGGCCTCGATGCGGACCGAGCCAACCGCGAGCGCCCGCGCGATGTCGTTGGCCAGGCTGGCGATGCGGGCGATCTTTTCCCCCGGTGCCGGCTCCACCTCGTAGCGGGTCACGGCGGGACCCCGGGCCCAGTTCACGACCCGGGCTTTCAAACCGAACTGGGTGAGCGTCTTGTTGATGACCTCGGCGCGCTCGGCGGCCTCGGCCTCGAGGGCCCCGCGGTCGACCTGGGTGCTGGTGGGGGGGTCGAAGAGCTCGGGCGGGGGCGGGGCCAGTTCCCGGGAGAGGGGAATCGGCGTGGGTGGGGGCGACGCTTTGGGCTCGGATTTTGGGCGGCCGGTGTCGGGTTCGGCTTTGGGGGCCGGATCCGGCAGCTCGATCTCAAGCCCCGCTTCGTCCTCCGCCTGGCTGATCTTTGGAGGAAGGGCCCGCATCCCCTGGGACGACAGGATCCTAAGCCCCGCCGCTACCGCCTCTTCGGGGGCCTTAAGGAGCCAGGTCCGCCAGAGTTCGAACCGCTCGGCTCGGGTTTTGAGGTCTTCGAGTTCTTCGGCCAGGGACTGCCAGGCCTTTTTTCGTGCTTCGTGGGCTTCGAGTTCGGCCTCGAGGGAAAAGTCGTCGCTCTCGAGGCGCGAAAGAGCGCCATCGAGCTCGCGGTGCAGGTTCCGGGCCCGCGCGAGCAGGGCTTTGAACTCGAGGATGAGTGCCCGGCGGCGCTCTTCTAGGGGCCGTAACCGCGGGTGGGCCCGTGTGCTGGTTTCTCTGAGTGTCTTGAGGTCCTGCTCGATCGCCGCCAAAAGGGGTAGGGGTTCTTCCTTGAGGCGGATCCGGAGCTCGTAGACCCGCTCGTCCCGGAAGGTATCGAGCAGGGTTCGCCAGGCCTCGAGCGCCTCGGCGTCGGGCTTTTTGAGGAGTTGCTTGAGGTCGGCGACGAGCGTTTGCAGCGAGGTGTGTTCGGGGTAGCGCTCGAGCAGCGACGTGGCTTCCCGGAGCAATGCCGCGCTCTGTCGCTTGAGGCGTTTTCGCTCCGCCTTTTTCTGACGGTGGTCACGGTAGATACGCCAGAGCGCTCCGAGCGCCCGGCTCACGCGAACGAGCGTTTCCAAAGGGCGGCGGCGCCGGGCCAGGTCGTAGGTGAGGAGGATGCCCAGCGCGGGCAGGGCTAGGCCGACGGAGCCCAGGGCGCGCACCAGGGCCTCATACGCCAAACGCCCGGCTTCCCCGCCGAGCCCGGGGTCGAGGGGCGCGAGGAGCGGCAGGGCGAGCAACGCTGCGATAAAAGCATATGCGCTCCCCCGGATCAGCCCGCCGAGGGGTTTTCGGGCCAGGATCCAGTAGGGGCTGAGCCCGAGGGGAATGGGGAGCAGGTAAGCCGCGGCCCCCAGACCGGTCTTCAGCGCCCGGTTCACCGCCTGGCCGAGCTCCCCCGAGAGCGGCTTCGCTGGATAGAGGCTGGCGGCCAGAAAAAGGAAAAACCCAAAGAGGACCAGCGCCAGGGCTTCGGCATCACCACGCGAGACGTTCCTTTTCTTCTTCTTTGGCCGCGCCATGCGGGCTTATTCTACCCCGTTCCCTGCGACGTATACGCATGCCCCCCGGGATTTTTCCGGGGGGCACGGCGCGTTTGGCGTGATTTTAAGGTTTCGTTTTTCGCAGTTCCTGAATGACCGCTTCGGTAAGGTCGGTGGAGGGCGCGGCGTAGACCACCAGGTTCGACTGAGCGGCGACGCGCCGGTTCATCACCACGGAAAACCCCTGCGCCTCGGCCACGCGGGCAATGGCGGCGTCGACATCCTTGACGATGGGGTTCAGTTTGTCCTGAATCTTTGGACGCCATTCGTCCTGCACCTTCTTGAGCGCCTGGCTCAGGGTCTGGTAGTCCTGCCGCTCCTTTTCCGTCGCGGTTCCGGCGCGGAGCTTTTGTTCCAGCGGGGTCAGCTTTTCGATCAACGGGCGCATGGCGGCATCGGCCTGCTGCTGGAGTTTTTGGACCTCGGGATAGGCGGGATGTGCCTGGATGAGGCTTTCGGCATCGACGAAACCGACGCGTGCTGGCACGTTCTTGTTTTGTGCATAGGGGTAGGCGGCGAGGGCCAGAAGCGCCAGCGCGAATAAGGCGAGGTAAGACCGTTTCATGCTGGAAAGTCTAGGCCGTGCGGGTGAAGGTGCGGTGAGAGCGGTGAGAGCGGGGACGTTTGTTCGTAAACCCATGACTATAATCGTTCCGTGGAGGTGGAGAATGCTGGTTCGTGAGTGGATGACGCCGGATCCGGTGACGATCCGACCGGATACGCCGGTTCTCGAAGCCATGCGCCATTTGAAGGAGAAGGGGTTCCGGCGCCTGCCCGTGGTCGAAAACGGTCGCTTGGTGGGGATCGTTACCGATAAGGACCTGAAAGACGCCATGCCGTCAAAGGCGACCACCCTCTCGGTGTGGGAGCTCAACTACCTCCTGTCCAAGCTCACCGTCAGTGAGGTGATGGCCAAGCCGGTGATCACGGTGGGGGTTGACGAGCCCCTGGAGGAAGCGGCTCTTTTAATGGAAGAGTATAAAATTGGCGGTCTGCCTGTCCTCGAGGGCGGCCGCCTGGTCGGCATCATCACCATCACCGATGTGCTCAAATCCTTCATCGAGGTCATGGGGCTGAAGGAAGGAGGGCTCCGCATTACCTTCGATACCCCCGACCGCCCGGGTGCGCTGGCCAGGGCGGCGCAGGCGGTTCCGCCGGCGAACATCGTTTCGGTGGCCACAGCGGGAATGCACGGTGGCTTGCGCCGGATCGTCATGCGCGTCACCGGCGACGGGGCTGAGGACGTCCCGGAGCGGCTGAAGGCCGCGGGCGAAACCGTGGTTGATGTTCGAAAGAGCGAACCCCGCCTGTAATGACGGCCCGAGTCCCGCAGCAAAGCGCGCGCACCGCCGAGTGGGGTGCGCGTGATGCTTTGCTGCCCGTTTGTTATTCGACCTCGATTTCGATCTCGGCCGCCGGGGCTGTAAATCCGGCCTCTTTGTGGGCCCCGTCGCAGAAGGGCTTATTTTTGGAATGGCCGCAGCGGCAAAGCGCGACCTGTTTGCCTTCCTTCTCCTCGCCGTTGAGCGCGTACTTCCCCCCGGTTGGGACCAGGTAGGGGCCGTTTTCCAGCGCGGTGACCTTGATCTTCATGCTCTCACCTCCAAAGGACACCCTATTTCTAAGGCTACATTTTGTCAAGTGCTATGAAACACATATCACTTGGTCGTGGTAGAATACGGAAGTGACCGAGGATCGGGCATTTTGCCCCGTTTACGAAGCCATCAACGTGCTGCAAGGCAAGTGGACGCTGCACATCGTCCGTGCCCTCCTCGCCGGCCCGAAAGGGTTCAACGAGCTGGCCCGGGCGGTTGGAGGCGTCAACCCCACCACGCTGGCGCAGCGCCTGGAGCAGTTGGTGGAGATCGGCGTGGTGGAAAAGGAAGTGCTCTCCAGCATGCCGCCTCGGACCCGTTACCGGCTCACCGAAGCCGGGCGGGACCTTGATGCGGTGATCGCCGCGATCGAGCGCTGGGGCCGTCGCTACCTCAAGGCCCCGGTAGACGTTCGAGCCCGGCGTACTTCACCAAAAGCTTCTTGAGACCGACCCCGTCAAAGTGAACCGTGACCTCGGCCCGGGCGCCCTCGCCCCTGGCCGCGACCACGACCCCCACGCCGAACCGGGGGTGCCTGACCCGCTCGCCGCCCTTGAACGTGGCGTGGCTGCTCGCCGTCGGCCGGGGTGACTTCGGGGCTGGGGGAGGGGCGCTGGCGGTGTGGACCGGCTGGAGCAGCCCGGCCGGGATCTCTTCGATGAAGCGGCTCTTTTGGCTCTTCTCCCGCCGGCCGTAGGTTTCGCGTTCGCGGGCGTAGGAGAGGTAGAGGCGTTCCATGGCCCGGGTGACCCCGACGTAGAACAGCCGTCGTTCTTCCTCCAGGGCTTCCAGGGTCGTGCTCGAACGGTGGGGCAAGAGTCCCTCCTCGACCCCCACCAAAAAGACGACCGGGAACTCGAGACCCTTGGCGTTGTGGAGCGTCATCAGGCTGACGGCGTCGCCCTCTGGGCCCCCCGGTTCCTCGGCGCGTGCGGTGAGCGAGATCTCGTCGAGGAACTCGGCCACCGTGCCACCTTGGGCCTCCTCCCACTCGCCGGCGGCGCGGAGCAGCTCCTCGAGGTTTTCCAGCCGCTCCTTGCCGCTGGCCTCGAGGGCCAACGCCTGCTTATAACCGCTTTCCGAGAGCACCAGCTCAAAAAAGGCCCGTGGCCCGAGTTTATCCGCCTGCTCCGCCAGGGTGTCCAGGAGTTCAATAAAGCCGCGGACCGCCTGGGCCTGACGGGGTGCCAGGATCGTCGTCGCCAGGCGCAAGGCGGCGTGGAACCCAAGGCCGCTCTCTTTCGCCTGAGCCTCGATCTTTTCCAGGCTTTTCGCCCCCAGACCCCGCGGCGGGGTGTTGATGATGCGCTTCATGGCCACGTCGTCGCGGGGATTGAGCGCGGCGCGGGCGTAGGCGAGGACGTCCTTGATCTCCTTGCGCGAGAAGAACCCGACCCCACCCACCACCTTGGCGGGGACGTTTTCGCGTCTGAACGCCTCTTCCAAAACCCGCGACTGCGCGTTGGTCCGGTAGAGGACGGCGATTTCGCCCGGGCGATAGCGCACCAACAGGGATTTGGCTTCGCTGGCCACGAACTCGGCTTCGTCTCGGTGATCGTAGGCCGCGAAAAGGCGCACCGGTTCGCCTTCGCTCTTCGAGGGCCTGAGCACCTTCTCGAGTCGGGCTTCGTTTTTTTCGATGACCGCGTTGGCGACTTTGAGGATCGCGGCGCTTGAGCGGTAGTTGGTTTCCAGCCGATAGACGGTGGCGCCCGGGTAGTCTTCGGTAAAGCGAAGGATGTTCCGGAGGTCGGCGCTCCGGAAGGCGTAGATCGACTGGTCGGGGTCGCCGACCACCATGAGGTTGGCCGCTTCGCCGGCGAGCAAGCGGGTGAGCCGGTACTGGGCGGGGTTGGTGTCCTGGTACTCGTCGACGTGGATGAAGCGTGCCCGGCTCTGCACCCGGCGAAGCGCCTCGGGGTTGCTTTGGAAGAGTTCGATGGTGCGGAGGAGCAAATCGGAGAAATCGACCGCCCCCAGTGCCTTCAACCGGCCTTGGTAGGCGCTGAAGACCTCGGCGAAGCGTTCCCGGTGGAGGCCGGCCACCCACTCGGGCAGGGCCTCGACCCAGCGGGTCGTGTCGCTGCCGGCCATGCTCGATTTGACGCGGTCGATCCAGCTGCGGACGGCGGTGGGCCGGGCCTCGAGGCCGAGATCGGCAAGGATCGCTTTGATGAGCGAGAGCTGATCATCGTCGTCGTAAACCGGGAAGCCGCTCGGGAGGCCGATCCGGTTGCCGTAGACGCGGAGAATCCTGAGCGCGGCGGCGTGGAAGGTGGCCACCCAGAGCTCGCTCGCCGCCCGGCCGATCATCGCTTCAAGCCGCTCCCGCATTTCCTGAGCAGCTTTGTTGGTAAAAGTGACGGCCAGGATCTCCGCCGGGTGAACCCCGCGCTCGGCGATCAGGTAGGCGATCCGGTGGACCACGGTGCGCGTTTTCCCAGAGCCGGCCCCGGCGACCACCAGGGCCGGGCCGAGGTGGTGGAGGACAACGCGTCGTTGTTCGTCGTTGAGCGAAGCGAGCAGATCGTCCATCGCGTAATGGAGTCTACCGTTCCCCGGCCCCGGCGAGCGAACCCCCTGCCCTGAGCGTTTCCGGCTTGAGGTTCAGGAGACGCAGGGCGTTTCCGGAGAAGATCGCTCGCATCTCATCCTCGGCCAGGCCGAGCTCGTTCGTCGCTCGGAACTGCTCTTGGAAGTAGGCCCTGACCCAGCCCCGGGGGAGGTGAGAACTGTCGGTGCCGAAGACGATCCGCTCGGCGCCGAAGACTTCGTAAAAGGCCTGGAAGAGATCCTTGATGGTGGGCACCGGCCACTGGTACCGACGCCATTCGTTGTTGCCCGAGGTATCGACATAGACGTTGTCGGCCGCCCACATGAGGTGCAGAAGTTCGCGGGTGTATCCGCAGCCGAAGTGGGGAATGACGAACTTGAGCTTGGGAAACCCCTTGGCGACGTCGTGCAGGACCAGGGGGTTGATGTTTTCACCGGCGGCCACCCCCATGGCCCCGGCCAGGGGGCCGAAGTGGATCAGCACCGGGATGCCGAGCCGCTCTGCGGTTTCCCAAACCGGATCGAGCGCCGGATCGGCGATGGAACCGCTGAGTGCCGGGGCGAAGACCTTGTAGCCGACGAGCCCCAGCTGCACCACCGCTTCTTCCAGTTTTTGAGCCGCGTCGGACAAAAAAGGGTCGTGGTGGGCGAACCCGAAGAGCTTGTGGTGAGGCGCGAGCGCCCCGGCCAGGGTCTCGTTGCCACCGCCGGTGACGAAGACCATTCCCAAAAGCCCCAGGGTCTCGACTTCTCTGGCGTAATGCGCGGCGCACTGCTCGGGCGGTGGCTGCGGCCGTTCGGGAAAGGGAAAGCCGTAGGCCCGCCACCAGGCCTTTTGCGCCTCGGCGTTCTTTTCGGCCCAAAGTCGCAGTTTCGCCTCGCCAAACCTGCGGGCGAACCTCTTCCCCCAGCCTCCCCAGAGGCTGCTCCCGCGGTAGGGGAGATGGGCGTGAAAATCAAAGACTTCGATGGGCAATTCGTTCATGCGATTCACCTTCTTCGCTGCCGATGACAATGCTGGCCCGGCCTTGATCGGGGGCTTTTTCCAGCTGACGCATGGCCGAGTGGCCGTGTTTGAGGACGTAGTTGAGGTAGGGGACGATCGTTTCCTGGACCTTCCCTTCGGGCACGAGGTGCCGGCAGAGCCGTGAGAAGTGGCCGCGAACCACTTCGTTTTTCAAAAGCTCGTTCCGGGCCACTTTGTCTTTGAGGCGGGTGAGTTCGCCGCGCACTCGCTCTCGGCTCCGGAGTGCGGCCCGCTTGAGCGTAGGGTCGAGCGCCCTAACGGCGAGCAACAGGTCCTCGAATTCCTGCTCGATGCGGGCCAGCGAGTCGCGAATTTTCCGGGCGGTGGCCTGGGTTTCACCGAGCGCGCGGGTCATGGCGCTCTCCGGGCTCTGGACGAAATCCCACGGGTCGAGGCCGTAACTGTCCAGGATTCGCTGGATAGGGGGTTCGAGGACCAGCGCCGAGAGCCGCTCGAGCACGGCGGGCATCTCGAGCCGGTGGAGCCGGTAGACCTCGGGGAGCAGGGCGACATAGGCCAGCTCGCCCGGCCCGACCACCAGCCCCGCGGTTGGCAGCACGCTGTCCTGAGCCACCGGACGGAGCCCGGCGGCCGGGGTCAGGCGGGTGGGGTCGGACCTTAGGATCTCGAGGAGGTCACGCTTTTGGTAGCGCTTTTGGCCATCGCTGAACGTACCCGCCTGGTAGCGGAGGAGCCGCCGGATGCCGTCTTCGCCCTCGAGGAAAACATTGGTCGCCCCCTGGCCGCGGCCGAGGCCGGGCTTGAAACCGAGCGCCCGGAGGCTTCGCCCTGCCCGGTTGATGGCCTCGCTCGAGGCCAGCGGATCCTCGAGCTCGTGCTCGATGACCGGGGTAAAAAGCGGCGCCAGCTCGGGGGCCATGGGATCGAGCACAATGAGCCCCCGCGGACCCAGGTAGCGCAGCATGAGGCGGCAGAAGGCCTCCGAGTAGGTGCGGGCGCCCTCGAGGGCCCCGACGACTTCGGCCACCGTCCCCACTTCGAAGGCAAAGCCGGTCGTTTTGAGGAAGGCCTCGATCTGGGCGGCGTAGGGCGCGAAGGGAATTTTCCCCACCGGCCGCGCGGGGGGCAGCGCCAGGTGCAGCGTGCGCGGTTCTTCGTCAAAGCCAACCAGTGTTGTCGAGGCCACCTCTTCGGTGTCGTGATCCTGGGAGGCCACCCAGAAGATCGCCACCACCGGCCGCTTTGGGCTGTGGTGGGCCTTGGCCAGCGAGATCGCGGTGTGGGCTTTGTAGAAGGTGAGCGCCGGCCCTCCGAGGAGTCCGGCCTGTTGTCCGGTGACCACGGCACGGCTTTGAGGGTGCGCCAGCGCCCTGGCCGCCTCGAGGCTCGCTTTTGGGGCCCCGAGCCGGTGGAGGAAGGCGGTGAGCGCCGAGGCCACCTGACCCCGGGGGGCGGGGCGCTCGCTGGCCAGTCGCTTGGAAAGCCAAGCCCTGCCAAAGGGCAGCGTGGGGGGCAGTCGGCCCTCGGTCGTGGCCCGCTCGCGTGACCGCACGTTCTTGAGCTTAGGTCAACCGTCCCCAATTTGCCAGCCGGCTTCTTTAGGATAGGGGCATGGCGACGATCCGCTTTGGTACCGACGGGTGGCGCGACGTGATCGCCGACAACTTCACCTTCGATAACGTGGCCCGGGTGGCCGAGGCCTACGCCGGGGCCCTCCGCGATCGGGGGGCGAACTCGGTGGTGGTCGGGTTTGACGGCCGCTTTCTCTCCGGCATGTTTGCCGAGCGGGCCGCTTTGGTCCTGGCTTCGAACGGCCTTTCGGTGAAGCTGGCCAAACGCCTCGTGCCCACCCCGGTCACCTCGTTCGCGGTGCGGCACTTCGAGGCCGGGGGTGGGGTGATGATCACCGCCAGCCACAACCCGCCTGAGTACAACGGATTCAAGATCAAGGGGCCTTACGGGGGCTCGGCGACCCCCGACATCGTGGCCGAGGTCGAATCCCGTTTGGACGCGAAGCCTCCCTTGCTAAAGGCGGAGGCCCGCGAGGCGCTCGAGCGCTTCGACGTGCGCAAGGCCTACTACGAGCACATCGCAGCTCGGCTCGACCTCGAGGCCCTGCGTGGCTCTCGGGGTGTGCTCTACCACGACGCCATGGGCGGCGCTGGCGGCGGATGGATCTCCGACTTCGCGCGCCGTCAGGGGCTCGGGGTAGAGGTCCGCGACCTTCACGCCGTCCCCCACCCGCTCTTTTACGGCGTGAACCCCGAGCCCATTCCCCGCAATTTGCAGACGCTGATGGCGGTGATGCGCTCGGAGGCGGGGCCCGCGTTTGCCGCGGTGACCGATGGCGATGCCGACCGTATCGGGGTGGTGCTGGCGGGGGGACGCTACTTCAACAGCCATCAGATCTTCGCCATTTTGCTCAAACACCTCTACCGCAAGGGCTACCGGGGCCGGGTGGTCAAGACCTTTTCCGTCTCCAAGGTTATCGATCTCTTGGCGGAAAAGCTCGGGCTTGAGGTGAAGACCACGCCCGTCGGTTTCAAGTACATCACCGAGGCGTTTTTACAGGGCGACGTCCTGATCGGCGGTGAGGAGTCTGGGGGCATCGGTGTTCGCGATCACCTGCCCGAACGCGACGGGATCTTCAACGCCCTGTTGCTGCTGGAGTCGGTGGTCCACACCGGAAAGCCCCTGGATGTTCAGTTCGCGGAGATCGAGGCCGAGATCGGCTTCAAGCACGCCTTCGACCGTTTGGATTTGCATTTGCCCGACGTGGCGGCGAGGGACGAGGCGATGGCCCGCCTGGCCGATCCCCGCCCCCTCGCCGGCCGGCGCGTGAGTGAGGTCGAGGACCTTGACGGTTTCAAATGGCACCTCGGTGAGGATGCCTGGGTGCTCTTCCGGCCCTCGGGGACCGAACCGGTGTTGCGAATCTACGCCGAAGGCCCCAGCGAGGAAGAGGTCGGGAAGATCTTGCGCGCGGCGCGCGAGATCGTCGGTTTCTAAGTGTCCCACCGTGGCGAAAGCCATGGCGGGGCCCCGGAAAAAAGGCAAACGAGTGCCAGTCGAGCCTCGGTGTGTCTCAAAGACTCGTTCGCGCGTAAGGGGGTTGGGAAAAGGATGCGATGCGCCGATCGCTGGCGGCAAGGTGGGAGGTTTTTCGGGAGAATGGTGAACATGAGGTGGCTCCTCGCCTTCTTCCTCGGTTTCAGCTTGGTGGCCCGCGCCGGCGGTCTGGACTTTTCGGTCGGCGTCCCCAGCGCGGGGAGCGATCAGTTCATGGCCCAGCTCGGCGGGAGGCTCGAGGTCCCCGGGCTCGAACTCCGCGCCGGATTGCTCCTCGGGTCGCCGGGAGGCATTTTGGCCGAGGGGGTGGTCATCCTTCCGGCATCGATGCCGATGGTCTCGCCTTACCTTGGATTTGGCGCGGCGATCGGCGTGACCGCGAGCGATGGCGGGGGCGTTTACCGTATTGAGCTGGGGCGGCAGGCCTACGCCGTCTTCCTGGCCGGGGTGGCCCTGCCCGCGCGGGGGTACCGGCCGTATTGGGAAGTTGCTTACTACCAGGGAACGAGTGTGAACTTTACACGTTTTGCTATGGGGTTCGTCATGGAGGTGTTTTGATGGTCATTTTGGTACACGGCGGTGCCGGGCGTGTGCCCGATGCGTTGCGGGAGGCGGTGCTCGAGGGCGTTCAGCGTGCGAGGGATGAGGGCTGGCGGGTGCTTCGCCAAGGCGGTTCGGCGATGGATGCGGTGGTGGCGGCGGTGAAGGTGATGGAAGACGACCCGGTCTTCAACGCCGGCACCGGGGCGGCTCTGAACCGCGCGGGGGCGGCCGAGCTCGACGCCGCGGTGATGGACGGCGAGACCCTGGCCTTTGGCGGGGTGGCCGCGGTGCGCGACGTCAAAAACCCCATCGAGCTCGCGCGCGAGGTGATGAATTCGGAGCACATTCTGCTCTGCGGCGAGGGGGCGAGTGTGTTTGCCCGGGAACGTGGCATTCCCCATCACCCCCCGTCCCTTTTGGTAACCGAGCGGGCTTTGGCGCGTTGGCGTGAAGTCCGAAAGAAAGGCCTCAAGACGTCGGGCACCGTGGGTGCGGTGGCGCTCGATGGCCAGGGACGGCTGGCGGCGGCGACCTCGACCGGTGGCATCGTGGACAAGCGCGTGGGGCGGATCGGCGACACACCGCTGGTCGGGGCCGGGACCTACGCCGAAAAGGGCCTCGGGGCGGCGAGCGCCACCGGGGAAGGGGAGTTTTTGGCCCGGGCGCTCGTGACCTACCGCTCGGTGAGTGCGCTCCGGCACCTGGCGCCCGAGGACGCGCTCAATGAAGCGTTGGCCCTGGCCAAAGCGCTGGGTGGCGAGGGTGGCATCATCCTGGTCACCGCCGACGGGCGACCGGTGTGGCACCGTACGAGCCCCCAGATGAGCTTTGCCTTCCGCAGCGACGACGACGAGGGAGCCGGTCTCGAATGAGAGCGCTCGCCTGCTTCGCGCCCGGCGAGGGGGATGGGGCCCGAGCGCTCTCCGAGGCGCTGCGCCCCCGCGAGGTGTGCGTGCTGCCGGTGCGTCCCGAGCAGGTGGAGAAGGCGCTTTTAGGCCTTTGCCCGCTGGGGTTTGCTGGCGCCTGGGTGGGCGACGGTGAGTGGGCTTTGACCCTGGCCCAGTCCCTGCCCCGCCTGGAGCCCGAGGCCCGGGAAGCGGGGCGGGTCGACGCACTCTTTTGCGAGTGGGCGGGCCTCCGGGGGGCCTACCTCGCCCCGGGGGCCCTCGAGGCCCTGCTCTCCGAAATCGGCTTTGCCGGATTGAGAGCGCTTTGGGTTGGCCCTGGAATTCCGGGGCTCGCTGCCGGATTGCGAAGCGTGGGGCGGCTGGACGTTCTGAGCCCCGACCTTCCCGCGGGTGAGGCCTTCGTGCGGGCGTTGCCAGCGGCGCAGCGGGGGCGCGTCGTGCCCAGCGTGCCGGAGGCGCGGGCGCTGGCCAGGACGGTGGATGTGGTGATCTACGGCGGCGGACGGCTGCCGCTTGAGATCCTTGCCCCGTATCACGTCCTGCTCGCCCTGGCGCCGCTGACGAACGAGGTCTCGGCCTACGTTGAACGGGTCGTGGGGCCCGAGCGATTCCTCGGCCACCGGCTGGCGGCGTTCGTCCGGGAGGCGCTCGGGATCGATCTTTCGGTGGAGGATTTCCTTTCGTTATAGTGGGGGCATGATCCCGCAGCTGGAGGAGGTGCCGGGGGTTTTAGGAAGAATCGCCCGGCAGCGACTCCGCCAGGTCCTCGCCTCGCGCCCCGCCACCGGGCTCCGGCCCGAGGCGGCGCCGCCTTCCTTCGAGCGCGCGCTGCGACAGGCCGGGCTCAGCCTGATCGCCGAGATTAAGCGCAAAAGTCCCTCGGCGGGGACGATCGCCGATCTGGACCCCCGGGCGACCGCCGAGGCCTACGCCCGGGGGGGTGCCAGGGCCATCAGCGTGCTCACCGAGCCGGAATATTTCGGGGGCCGCAACGAGGATCTCGTGGCGGCCCGGGTCGCGGGGCTGCCGCTTTTGCGGAAAGACTTCGTTGTCCACCCCGATCAGATCTGGGAAGCCCGGGCGCTCGGGGCCTCGGCGGTCTTACTCATCGTGGGGATTTTGGGGCCGTTGACCGGGGCTTACCTTCGCGAGGTCGAAAAGGCCGGGCTCGATGCCCTGGTCGAGGTCCACGATGAGGTGGAGCTGACCCTGGCCCTCGAGGCCGGTGCCCGGATCGTTGGCATCAACAACCGGAATCTCAAAACCCTCGAGGTCGATCTCACCACCGCACCCCGCCTGGCGCGGCAGGCCCGGGCCCTGGGGTTTGAGGGGGTGCTGGTGGCGGAGTCCGGGTACGCCAGCCCGGAGGACCTGGCCACGGTTCGCGGCCTGGTGGACGCGGTCCTCGTCGGTACCTCGCTCGCGGGGCGCGGTGGTGACCTGGCGCAGGCGGTGCGCATGCTTATGCAGACGGCAACGCCCTAAGAACGCGACGCGATCGCAAGAACATAACGTTTTTTCCCCGACAAGTGAGAGATCCGTTGACGTCCGAAACGGCTGACGATATACTTCGCCACAAAGCGAACTCGGGAGGTTGGCCTTGGCCCAGTTGGATGTTGAGAACCTCACGTTGGTGTTTGGAGGCTTGGCGGCGTTGTCAGGGGTATCGATCGCGGTCGAGAAGGGTGAGCTGGTGTCGATCATCGGTCCCAATGGCGCCGGGAAGACCAGTTTGCTCAACTGCATCTCGGGTTTTTACCACCCCACCGAGGGCGTGATCCGCTTCGAGGGCCACGACCTCACCCGTGCCTCGCCCCACACCGCGACCCGCTATGGCATCGCGCGTGCCTTTCAAAACATCGAGCTCTTTTCCGGCCTCACCGTGCTCGAGAACCTGTTGCTGGCGCGCCATACCCATCTCCGCTACGGGCTCTTCGCCGCCGCCGTGTTTTATGGCCGTGCTTTGAGCGAAGAGGTCGAGGCTCGGGCCTACGTCGAGGAGATCATCGACTTCATGGAACTCGAGCCTTACCGGAAGCGCTTGGTCGGCAGTTTGCCTTACGGGGTGCGGAAACGGGTGGAGGTGGCCCGGGCGTTGACCTTGGGGCCGAAGCTCTTGCTCCTCGACGAGCCGATGGCCGGGATGACCCTGGAGGAAAAAGAGGACATGGTCCGGTTCATCCTCGATATCCGTGCCGAGCGGGGGACCACCATCGTTTTGATCGAGCACGACCTGGGGGTGGTAATGGATATCTCGGATCGGGTCTACGTGCTCGATTTCGGACAGGTCATCGCCGAGGGCACGCCCGAGGTGGTGGCCAAGAACCCGAGGGTCCTCGAGGCCTACGTGGGAGGGACGGCATGAAGGTCTTGCGGCCTTCCTACGAGATGAAGCGCTTCACCTTGCCACAGCTGCTCCGTGAGCGGGCGATGCGGGAAGGCGAGCGGGTAGCGCTGCGCGAAAAGGACTTTGGGATATGGAATGAGGTCACCTTTGAAACCTACTATGGCAAGGTCCGCGAGTTCGCGCACGGTCTGCTCGCGCTGGGGTTTGAACCCGGGGAGAAATTCGCCATCATCGCCGACAACATTCCCGAGTGGCTCTACGCCGAGCTCGCGGTTCAGGGGCTTGGCGGCATTTCGGTGGGCGTGTACCCCTCCTCGGTGCCCCCGGAGATCGCATATGTCCTGGATTACACCGATACGGTGATGGTCTTGGTCGAGGACCAGGAGCAGGCGGATAAGCTGCTCGAGATCCGTGATCAGCTGCCACAAATTCGCAAGGTGATCTACGAAGATCCCCGGGGGATGCGTGCTTATCGCGATGACCCCTGGTTTATTTCCTTCGAGGAAGTTTTGGACCTGGGCCGGGGGCATCTCAAAAAGGCACCGGAGGCCTTTGAGGAACGCCTCGCCGCCGGCCGACCCGAGGACGTGGCCCACTTCTCCCTGACCTCGGGTACCACCGGAAAGCCAAAGGCGGCGATGATCACCCACAAGAACCTGATCCACATGGGGGTCGCGCTTCAGGAGATCGACCCGGTGGAGCCGACCGACGACTACCTCTCCTTTTTGCCCCTGGCCTGGATCGGCGAGCAGATGATGACGGTCGGCATGGGGCTCACCGGTGGTTTCGCCGTGAACTTTCCGGAAGAGGTCGAGACCGCGATGGACGACCTCAAGGAGATCGGGCCCCACCTGATGTTCAGCCCTCCACGGGTCTGGGAGGGGATCCAGAGCCGGATCTGGGTGCAGATGAGCGAGTCGTACCGCTTTAACCGCTGGGTTTATGAGCGCTTGCTCAAGGTTGGCTACCGGGCGGCGGAGTACCGGATGCGGGGCCGGCCGATGCCGATCGGGCTGCGACTGGCCTACGCCTTTGCCCACGCCGTGCTCTTCCGGCCGCTCAAAGACCGCCTGGGTTTTCTGCGCCTCCGCCGGGCCTACACCGGGGGAGCGGCTCTCGGCCCCGACGTCTTTCGGTTTTTCCACGCCATCGGCGTCAACCTCAAGCAGATTTACGGCCAGACCGAGATCACCGGTATCGCCTACGTTCACCGCGATGGCGATGTTCGTTACGACACCGTGGGCAAGCCGATCCCGGGAACCGAGGTGCAGATCAGCTCAAGCGGCGAGATTCTCTCCAGGTCGGACGCGGTGTGTGCCGGGTATTACAAAAAACCCGAGGCGACGGCGGAGCTGCTCGAGGGCGGCTGGCTCCATTCCGGTGATGCCGGCTACCTCACCGAGGACGGCCACCTGGTGGTCATCGACCGTGTTTCCGACGTGATGCACACCGCCGCCGGCGAGATGTTTAGCCCCCAGTTCATCGAGAACAAGCTCAAGTTCTCGCCCTACATCAAGGAGGCGGTGGTCTTCGGTAACCAGCGGCCTTACCTGACGGCCTTCATCAACATTGACCCGCAGACGGTCGGAAAGTGGGCGGAGGAACGGGGTATCGCCTACACAACTTACATGGACCTTTCGGGTAATCCCGAGGTGGCGGGGCTCATCGTCTCCGAGATCGAGGGGGTGAACCGAGATCTGCCCGAAGGCTTGCGCCTGCGGAGGGTGGTTTTGCTCTATAAGCTTCTCGACGCCGACGACGATGAGTTGACCCGGACGGGCAAGGTCCGGCGCAAGTTCGTCCACGAAAAGTACAAGGACCTGGTCGAGGCCTTGTATTCCGACAAAAAACGCGTGTCGCTCAAAGCGGTGTTCAAGTACCAGGACGGTTCGGTGCAGGAAGTCGAGACCGAGGTGGAGATCCTCGAGGTGCCCCGGGCCGAGAAGGCCACGGCCGGCGTGGCGTGAGGAGGGTGCGATGAGCTACTTCGTGCAGCTGGTGGTTTCTGGACTTGTCGTTGGCTCGATCTACGCGCTGGCGGCGCTCGGCTTCGTCCTGATTTATAAAGCCAGCCGGGTGATCAACTTCGCCCAAGGGGAGTTCATCGCCGTGGGGGCCTTCGTGGTGTACGCGCTGAGCGCCTATTTGGGTATGAACATCTGGCTGGCCCTGGTGATTTCGCTGCTGCTCACGGCGGTGCTTGGGTTCTTCGTGGAGCGGGTTTTCCTCCGCCCGCTGGTGGGGCAGCCCATCATCAGCGTCATCATGGTGACCATCGGACTGGCCTCGCTGCTTGAGGGGGCAATTCACCTCACCCCGTTCGGGGGTGGCAACTTCAGCTTCCCCCCCTTCCTGCCGCAAAAAGGGATCGAGTTCGCCGGAATTTCGGTGAGCTACCCCCAGGTCCTGGCGGTGTTTTTCACCCTCATCTTTCTCGCGGTGTTCGCTTGGTTTTTTCAGCGCTCGACGCTCGGAATCGCCATGCGCGCCGTGGCTGACGACCAGATGGCGGCGATGAGCCTGGGCGTGAGTGTGGAGAAGGTCTTCGCCCTCGCCTGGGCGGCGGCGGGGATCACCGCGGCCGCAGCCGGATTCATCGTCGGCACGGTGAGCGGCATCAACCTCGGGGGCCTGGTATCGATCGGACTCCGGGTATTCCCGGTGGTCATTCTGGGCGGGCTCGATTCCATTCCCGGCGCGGTGATCGGCGGGATCGCGATCGGGATCCTGGAAAACCTGGCCACCGGCTATCTCGACCCCCTGGTCCCCGGCGGGGGTACGGGCGGGGTCTTCCCCTTCGTGGTGCTGCTCCTGGTTTTGTGGTTCAAGCCGTACGGCCTTTTCGGTACCGAGGAGATCGAGCGGGTATGAGTCGAGCTGGCTTTGTCCTTACCGGTCACGTCATTTGGAGGGAACATGCGTAATCCCTGGATGCAGACGGGAAATTACCGGACGAGCTACCGCCAGGACACCACCATCTTTGCCACCTATTCGGAGCAGCTCTCCCTGATTCTTCTCCTTTTGGCCCTGCTGCTCCTGCCGATGTTCCTGTCCCGACCCCAGATGTTCGTCGTGGATTTGATCCTGGTCTACGCGCTGGCCGTTGTTGGTCTCAACATCACGACCGGCTACGCCGGGCTCATAAGCATCGGTCATGCGGCCTTCGTCGGGGTCGGGGCCTATACCGCGGCCTTGCTCGCACCCGCCTTACCCTTCTGGCTCACCGTTCCCCTCGGTGGCTTGGCCGCGGCGATCGCCGGGGGGATTGTGGGGATACCCTCACTCAGGATCAAGCACCTCTACCTCGCCATCGCCACCCTGGCCTTCCAGCTCATCTTCGAGTGGGGCGTCGGTCATTCCACGCTGTTGCAGCAAGGTGGAGCGATCGCCATGCCTCGGGTGGTCTTCGCCGGCTACAAGGTCGGGTACAAGAACCACTACTACTTCTGGTACTACGTGACCCTCGTGGTCCTGATCGTCTTGGCCTTCGCCTTCCGCAATCTTCTTCGGACCAAATACGGGCGGGCGTTGGTCGCCGTGCGTGACAACGACCGGGCCGCGGACGCCATGGGGATGCACCCGGGGCTCACCAAGATCTTCGCCTTTGCCCTGGGCGCTTTTTACGCCGGGGTCGCGGGGGGGCTTTACGCCTACCTCTCGCGGGCGGTGGTCATCGAGGACTACATGCTCAACGTTTCCATCGAGCTCTTGGCCATGTCGATCGTCGGGGGACTGGGTTCCATGGTCGGCAGCTTCCTCGGGCCAGCGTTCTTGGTGCTCCTCGACCTCAATATGGAGGATTTCGCCAACTGGCTGAAGGCGCTGGGGATGAGCCTCCCCGGGGTGGATATTGCCTCGGCGATGCGTCCGCTCACCTTCGGGTTGGTGATCGTCCTCTTTTTGGTCTTCGAACCCAGGGGTCTGGCCAACTGGTGGCGGCTGGTTCGCAACTACTTCAAGAACTGGCCTTTCAAGTATTAGGCAACGACGGCCTCGGGCCGTGTTGCAGGGAGGTGGATGATGAGGAAAACGTTGGTCACCGTGATGGCAGCTTTGGCTGCGAGTCTGGCATTCGGGCAGACGGTCCATCTCATGTGGTCGGGTGCGATTACGGGCCCGACTTCGGATGCGGGGAAGTATTACGCGCAGGGTGTTGAGGATTATTGCAAGTACGCCAACGAGGAAGGGTTGACCGGAGGGCTGAAGATCGTTTGCGAGGTCCGAGACGACCAGTACAACAACGCCAATACCCAGCGGAACTTCGAGGAGGCCATCGAACGCGGTGACCCGGTCTTCCTCGGCTACTCGACGGGCGGGACCTTGCAGCTCAAGCCGCTGATTGAGGAAGTGGGCATGAGCTACATCCCGGCTTCCTACCATATCGGCAACATCGATCCGCCGAACAACAACTACGTATTCCTCCCCATCGTCTCTTACTCGGAGCAGGTGATCGCCGTATTGGAGTACATCGCCAAGGAAAAACCCGGGGCTAAGGTGGCGCTCGCCGTGCACCCCTCTCCCTTTGGGCGTGCCCCGGTGGAGGATGCCAAAAGGGCGGCCAAAGAGCTTGGCATCGAGATCGTCGAGGTCCAAGAGATGTCCAAGGGCCTTGACTACACGGCGACGCTGAAGCGCTTTGCCAATGAGGGCGTCGAGTACATCGTTTATCAGAACGTCGCCGGTCCGGTGGCCACCATGGTGAAGGATGCCAAGCGTTTGGGGCTCAACATCAAGCACGCCGGCGCCCACTACGCCGGTGGCCCGGACCTCTTGCGCTTGGCTGGGGATGCGGCGGAAGGGTTTATCTGGGTGACCTCGTACTTCATGCCCGACGAGAACACCAAAGGTGCCGCCTTCGTGCGCGAACTCGGTACCCGCTACAAGCGCCCCAGCGATACGTTGGAGAGCGTGCACTATCCCTCGGGGATGCTGGCCGCCGCCATCGCGATCGAGGCCATCCGCCGGGCGCACGAAGCCGGGAAGCCGGTGACCGGGGATGCCGGTCGCGAGGCCGTGCACCAGGCGTTGCTGGGGCTCACCTTCGATCCGGGGCTCGCGGTTGGGCCGGTCACCTACAGCAAGGACGATCACGTGGGCGTGGATATGCTCCGGGCGCTTCGCGCCGAGGGCGGTAAGTTCGTTCCCATTACCGAGCCCTTCCAGTCCAAGCTCTTCCGGAAGGTTCACTACGGCAAGTAAGCGTGCTGTGCTGGGAGCGGCACCTCGCCGCTCCCGGCGAAAAAGGGAAGGCAGGCCATCCGATGGGTGTGCGCGATGAGCGAAAGGTCCTCCTCGAGGTCAACAACATCGAGGTCGTCTACCACGACGTCATCCAGGTGCTCCGGGGCGTGTCGATTAAGGTCCCTGACGGGCAGATTACGGCCCTTTTGGGTCCCAACGGGGCGGGCAAGACCACGACCCTGAGGGCGATTTCCGGCCTTCTCAAGCCCGAATACGGCAAGGTCACCGATGGCCGCATCTCTTTTGAGGGAACGCCGATTCAAAATCAGGGACCCGAGGCCATCGTTCGTCTGGGCATCGTTCAGGTTCCCGAGGGACGTCACGTATTCAAGCACCTTACGGTTGAAGAAAACCTCAGGGTTGGTGCGATCACCCGCCGTGGCGCCAAAGTCCGCGAAGAGCTCGACCGTATCTATGCCTACTTCCCCCGTCTCGGGCAGCTCCGGAACAAACTGGCCGGTTACACCTCGGGCGGCGAGCAACAGATGCTCGCCATCGGCCGGGCTTTAATGGCCCACCCCAGGCTTTTGCTGCTGGATGAGCCTTCGCTGGGTCTGGCACCGCTCCTGGTGAAGGAGATCTTTGAGATCGTGGCCAAGATTAATGCCGAAGAAGGGGTGACGGTGCTGGTGGTCGAGCAAAACGCGGCGGTGGCTCTGGAGGTGGCCCACTACGGTTACATCATGGAACAGGGGCGGATCGTCCTCGAGGGCACCTCGGAACAGCTCAAGACGAACCCCGACGTCAAAGAGTTCTACCTGGGCGTGGCCAAGGCCGGCCAGCGCAAGTCGTTCAAGGATGTGAAGGCTTATAAACGCCGGAAACGCTTTATGTAAGCGACGTTGACCCTTTTTGGACGTGCGTGCTAGTTTATTGTGGGAGTCGGAACGGCCCAAAGCTCCGGCTTCCCGCCCTTACGGGGCGTAGCGCAGCCTGGCAGCGCGCCTGCTTTGGGAGCAGGATGTCGCAGGTTCAAATCCTGCCGCCCCGACCACGCGGGAGTAGCTCAGTTGGTAGAGCATCGGCCTTCCAAGCCGAGGGTCGCGGGTTCGAGTCCCGTCTCCCGCTCCAGAACCGGGGCGGCGCTGCCGCCCCTGCTCCACTTGCGCCCGTAGCTCAGCGGAGAGAGCAGCCGCCTTCTAAGCGGTAGGTCGGGGGTTCGAATCCTCCCGGGCGCGCCATCTTATGCCCTTTGGCTTTGCTCTGGATGTCGTGGAATGAACGATGGGTTAGGAACGAAACCGGATGAGGTCTCGCCGCTCAGGCTCGATCTCGAGGCCTTCGACTATCCGCTTCCCCGTGAGCTCATCGCGCAATCGGGCGTGGAGCCGAGGGATCACGCCCGGATGATGGTGCTCGACCGGAAGAGCGGGGCCCTCGAGGACCGCCGGGTCTACGAGCTGCCGGCGTTTTTGCGCCCTGGCGACGTGGTGGTGCTCAACGAGAGCCGGGTGATTCCGGCGCGGATGGTTGCCCGGAGGGCGAGTGGGGCCAAACTCGAGGTCTTGCTCGTCCGCGAGCTCGCGCCCGGCACCTGGAGCACGCTCGTGCGTCCCGGGCGGCGGGCGAAGGTGGGAGACTGGCTCCATTTTTCCGAGCGCCTTTCCGCCCGGGTCGAGGCGATTTTGCCGGACGGTGCCCGCCAGCTGCGTTTTGAAGGCGATGTGTGGCGGGAGATGGCACAGATTGGGCAGACCCCCCTGCCCCCCTACATCCAAGCGGCGGTACCGAGCGAGCGCTATCAGACCGTCTACGCCAAACGCCCGGGCTCGGTGGCCGCGCCCACGGCCGGTCTTCACTTCACTCCCGAGCTCCTCGCGCGCATCGAGGCCCTCGGGGTCCAGGTCTGCCGACTGGCTTTGCACGTCGGACCGGGGACGTTTCGCCCGGTCAAGGGGAGCATCGAGTCGCACCGGATGCACGAGGAGCACTTTTTCATCCCGGCCAGCACCGCCAGCCAGGTCAACCGGGCCGTGCGGGAGGGCCGGCGGGTGGTCGCGGTGGGGACCACCGTGGTGCGGGCGCTGGAGTCCGCCTGGGAGGGCGGCGAGGTCCGTGCCGGGGAAGGACAAACGGCGCTTTTTATACACCCGCCCTATGAATTCAAGGTCGTGGGCGCGCTCTTGACCAACTTTCACCTGCCGAAATCGACCCTGCTCATGCTCGTCGCGGCGTTCGCTGGATATGCCCGCACGATGCACGCCTACCGGGAAGCGGTGCGGCGGCGCTATCGCTTTTACTCGCTCGGCGATGCGATGCTGATCGTGTAAACGCTTCAGAGCTCCGCGCGATAGAGGCGGCGTTCGGCCTCGATGGCCTCTTGTAAGCTCTGGATCTCTTGCAAAAGGGCGGGGGTGGGGTTTTTGTGGAGCGCTTCCTTGAGCCGGCGCAGCCTGGCCTTGTAATAGGCCTCCCGCAGCCGGGCCATGGCCTTATCGAGGGTGCGCTGGAGCTCGGGTGAGGCCAGGCTGGGCGCGAGCATCAGCCGCTCGAAGAGGGTGCCCCCCACCGCCATCTGGGTAAGCCGGTGCTGCATTCGCCGGGGGTCGTAGTTCAGCGATTCGGCCAGGCGCAGGAATTCGGCCAGGAAGGAGCTCTCCGGTGGCCAGGTGTGATCCTCGACGTAGCGAGCCCAGGTCTTGATCTCTTCTGGGGGAAGTGAGAGCAGCAGGGCGACGATATCGAGCTCGAGAAGCAAAACCTGATCCTGATTTTCACTGATTCCCCGCACCTCGGTGGTGGAGAGCGGGGCCCGCCGCCGCCGTTTCCGGCTCTGGATGAGGTCCTCGAGGACCCCGGGCTTGAGCCCCAGGCGGTCGACGATGATCGCCTTGAGCGCTTCCGCCACCGGATCGAAGGGTTCGGCGTCGACCAGGCGCGGGAGCAGGGCTTCGAGCACGGCCCGCTTGCCCTCCGGGGTTTGGAGGTCCCGGCCCCTCGCCGCTTCGTCGAACCGGAAGTTTACCTCGGGCAGGGCGCGGCCGAGGGCGGCTTCGAAGCGCGCCCGACCGTCCTCGGCGGTGAGCAGGTCGCCGGGGTCGCTGCCTTCGGGGAGCACGACCGCGTAGACGCGAAAGCGGCGCGCGACCTCGAGGTCCAAGCCTGCCAGGGTGGCCTTGCGCCCGGCTTCGTCGGCGTCGAAGGCCAGGTAGAGGTCGACGGTGCCGAGGCGTTTCAAAAGCAGCGCCTGCTCGGGGGTGAGCGCGGAGCCGAGTACGGCCACCGTCTCCTGGTAGCCCATCTGGTGGAGGGCGATGACGTCGAAAAGCCCCTCCACCACGATGGCGCGCTTTCGCTCGCGTATCGCGGACTTGGCCTGAGGGAGCGCGAAAAGGAGCTCGCGCTTTTTGAAGATCTCGGTCTCCGGGCTGTTTAAGTACTTGGGCTGGCCTTCGGGATCGAGGGTCCGCCCCGAAAAACCGACCACCCGTCCGCCAGGTTCCAAAATGGGGACGATCAGCCGGTTCCGGAAGCGATCGTAGATCCGTCCCTCGCGTTCGCTCAGGACGCCCGCGGCCACGGCCGACTCCAGCGAGACGCCCGACTTCCTGAGGTGTCGGGTCAGATGGTCCCAGCCATCGGGGGCAAAGCCGAGCTGGAAGGTCTCGATCATCGCCGGGGAGATCCCCCGCCCTTCGAGGTAGGCTCGGGCGCGGGCATCGAGGTGTTCGCGAAAGAAAGCGAGCGCCAGGGCGTTGATTTCATAGAGGGTCGGGTCCTTGCGTTTGACCGCCTTTTGGGGCAGCTCGACCCCGGTGAGTTCGGCGAGGCGTTCCAGAGCTTCGGCGAAGGCGAGCCCCTCAATGCGTTCCAGGAACGAGAACACGTCGCCGCCCGCTTTGCAGCCGAAGCAGTAGAAGAGCCCCTTGTCCTCGTCCACGTAAAACGACGGCGTTTTTTCCTTGTGGAAGGGGCACAGGCCCTTATACCGGCCCTTACCGGCCGGCTTTAACTCGACGTAGTTGCCGATGAAGTCCTTGAGGTTAATTCGGCTGCGGATGATCTCCCTCGGGTCCATGCTTGGCTCCAGGCATTATAGGCCCACAGTCCCAGGATACCGTAGCCCAGAAGCCGGGCTTTGGGCAGGGGGTGGACCGGGCGGCCCGCGGTCACGGCCAGGCTCCGCCGCCAGAGCTCGATCGGGGCGAAGGAGCTTTCAAACGCCAGGAGGTGGAGGACGGGCTTGCCAAGCCGGAGGTTGGCCTCGGCCTTGAGGAGCCTTGCGAACTGGTAAAACGGCAGGAAGCCGTTCGGCCCGGTCCGGGGGAGGAGGTAGCTCGCAATGGCGCTGGTCTTTTGCGGCGCCCGATCCCGGTGGTCGATGGCGAGCGCGGCGAGCGAGAGAAAGGTGGCGTAGGGGTTTTTGGCCTTTTGCGCATACCTCAAGGCGCGTTTGAAGGCCCCGGTGATGGGCGCGCCTTCCACGGCCTGGGCGAACCCCTGGGCCAGGTTGAGGAAGGCCTGGGTGTGGGGGCAGGTGGTTTGACCGGCCAAGGTTTTGCTCAAGCGGAGGGTGTCTTCCGTTTTTCCGGCCAGGGCCAGGGCCAGCGCGTAAACGGCGCCGAGCCAGGGGTCGGGACTCACCGCCCAGGCGTACTCGCCTTCGCTGAGGGCTTTCCCGAGCTTTCCGGTTTCGATGAGATATCGCAGCCGTATGGCGGCGATTCGGGCGTAAAGGCGTCCAGGGGCCAGGGTTTTGAGCAAAGGAGCGAGTTTTTCCAGCCGGCGCTGGGCCTCGATGTAGGCCCCTTGGTCGAGGGCGTAGGAGGCGCGGAGGGCGCTGGCGAGCAGCTTCGTTTCCCGAGAAATCGCGAGCCCTTCGGCCTCACCGACCCGGCGAATCGCCTCATCCAGAGAACGCGCACGCCAGGCGACCCCCGCGAGCTCGATCGCCGTATGCGCCGCCGCTTCCCGCTCGCCCCGGCCCCGGTAGGCCTCGAGGGCCCGTGAAAGGTGATCCGCCGCCGATGGAAGGTCCCCCAGCGAGGCGCAGGCTTTTCCCAGACCCAGGTGGGCTTCGTGATCGTTCGGGCGGTCGCGGAGGTAGCGTTCGAGGCAGGCCCTCGACCGGTCCGGGTTTCCCCGCCCGAGGTGGGCAAGCCCCCGAAGCTTCAGCGCCTCGGTTCCCCGAGCGTGGTTCAGGACCTCGAGTGCCTCGCCGGGGCGCTCGGGAAGCAGGCGCCGGGCGAGGTCGATGGCCAGTCGCGATTGCTGAGCCGGGCTTTGGGCGAGGGAGAAGGCCCGTTTGAGAAGCCGGAGGGCCACGTCCTGGTCGCGGGTTTGCTGGGCCGCGGCTCTGAGGACCCGGATCGCCGGCCCGAAATCGCCGGCGGCCTCGAGGTGATCGGCGACCCTTTCGGCGGCTTCGACCTTGCCGGTTTTCGCCAGCCAGTCGGCGATCTGCCGGTGCCAGCTTTGCTGCTTGGAAAGGGGGAGGAGGGCTTTGGCGGCGCGCCGGTAGGCTTCGGCTCTGAAACGGTAGGCCGTTTTCCCGCCTTCGCCCGCTCCGGTGGCCTGCAAAAAGCCTTCGTCGGTCAGGCGTTGCAGGGTTTTCTCGCCCGGTAGACCGAGGACGCTTTCGAGCAGGGCCGGTTGCACCTCGCGCAAGAGCGCCGAGAACAGGAGCGCTTCCCGCGCCTCGGCGCCCACGGCGTCGAAGTAGGGCTGCAGGGCCGCGACCAGGCCGGCCTCGCCCGGCGTTTTGGCGAGGTGGCGGAGCGGGTCGGCCAGACCGTCGGCCAGGGCTGCGTAGGCGGCGCAGGATTCTTCGTCGAGGGTGGGGTTGATCTGCCGAAGCCACCGGAGGGACTTTTCAAGGGTGAGGGGTGAGATCCGTTTGGCGTAAGGGTAGGCCCCGGTTCGGGCGGTGGCGATGATCAGGAGCTTGGCGCGATCGATTTTCCTGAGTCCGTGCAAAAAGGTCCGGAAAACGGGCGCGGCGTGGTGGATGTTCTCGACGACGAGCAACCAGGGTTCCCGTTGGCTGAGGACGGCGAGCGCCTGGGCGAGGGTTCGGAAGATCAGGCTCAGCGGGGGCGCCTCACGGTGTTTCCCCAGGACGAAGGCGAGCGCTCTGGCTTCGGGGGAGGTCAAGGGGAGGGACAAGAGCGCGTGCTCGACTTCGGGGTGCTTCTTTAAAAACGCCCCCAACCAGGCGCGCAGGGAAATACCCGCCGAAAGCGGTGGCAGCCAGTACTTTCGACCCGCTTCAACGCTACGGAAAAAGCCTGAGATCAGTAAACGTTCCCCCGATCCCGGGGGCGCGACGAACACCAGGGCGGTCGGGCGGCTGGCCAGGGCCGTTCGCCAGCGCGTTTCGAGCTCGGCCGCCAGTTCCGGGTAGGGGTGCTGGGGTGCTCCCCGGCCCCAGCCACGAAAATAGAAGGCCTTGATCGGGGTGGGAAAGCCTTTGGCCTTGAGTGGTTTGAGGGGTTCGCAGATGGCCTCGGGGAGCAGGGCGGCGGTGGTTTCGTCGATGACCACCTCCCCGGCCGGCGTGGCCTGAACGATCCGCTGGGCGCGGTTGACGGGATCGCCGAAGAGGCGCTCGCGGCCGTTTTCGCTGCGCATGGGCGCGGCCAGGACGATGCCGCTCGTGACCGCGGCCCGGGCCAGAAGACGCGCTCCGGCCCGCGCCTCGACCTCATGGTTTTGAGCCACCATCGCCAAGGCGGCCTCGACCGCTTGGCGGGCTTTGAGGACAGGGCTTGCGCGGAGGCCGAAGACCGCCAGGAGACCGTCGCCGTAGATGGCCTCGACCTGGCCGCCGTAGGCGGTGACGGTTTGCTGGGCGGCGTCCAAAATGGGCTCCACCCGCTGCCAGGCGTCGTCGGGACCGTATCCGTGAGTGAACGCGGTAAAGCCCGAGAGGTCGAAAAAGACGACGGTGGCGAATCGTTTACTCCCGGGGAGCGGTTTGAGCGCACGCCCGCAAAGGGTGCAGTAGAGGAAGCGCGCGTCGTTCCGGTGGCCGCAGTTGGGGCATCTCATTTCCGGAAGGCCATCAGCGGGGGCTCGAGTTCGACCTCGATCCGGGTCTCGGGCTCGAGCGGGGTCTGGGAGGCGAGAAGAATGGGAAACCCGGCATCGAAAAGGAAAAAGCCAGGTTCGGGTTCACCCCTTACCTGACCCGAGATGGTATACGCGCCGCCCGGGCGCGGGGTCAGCCTCGGCCTTCCTTCGGCGGGTCGGACCTCGCGTACCACGCCGTGAATGAGGACGTCGGTGGGACCGAGGGGAGCGGGCGGTGTTCCCCGGTCGAAGAGGAAGATGAGGCCGAGGGGGGTATGGGCTTCCAGCAAGGGCCAGCCTTCGGGCACCGGGAGGAGGTCGAGCTGGGTGGCGTATTCGGCGAACCGTTCGAAGAAGGTGTCCGGGCTTTCCTCGAGGACCATGCCTCCATTTTACCCACCCTACCCCCGGGGGATCGGGATGGCCAAATAAAGATGCCCCCCGCTGCGGCAGGGGGCGCGTGGGCCGCGATCGAACTGTTCGCTTAGAAGACGGGTCCGATGCGGAAGTGCAGCACGCCGGATGGGTTTTGGGTGCTAAAGCCATAATCGAGCCGGATGGCTGGCAGGGTTACCGCCCCGTAACCGAGGTTCAGCTGTACCCCGACGCCGTATCCGAGGTGGAACTCGGGGTTTTGTCCCGGGTTCCAGACCGAGCCGGCGTCGGCGAAGACAATGCCGATGACGGTTTGGCTGATGGAGCTTGAGAGTCGGAAGTCATAGCGGTACTCGATGGAGCCGGCGAGCAGGCGCTGTCCACTGAACGTTCTCGGCTGATACCCCCGGAGCATGGCGATTTCCGGGTCTGATCCGCCGAGGGTGAAGTAGCGGCTCTCGGGCGGGGTGCCGAGGAGGGTGCCGGCGGCCACGCGGACGGCGAAGACCGCCCGGCCCGCTTCGTCTTCGGGCATGTAGGTTTTGTAGGTACCCCAAAGCGGCGCGAAGTAGGTGATGCCTCCGGAGGCGGGGAAGACCACGCCGTAGCCAACCTGCCAGCTGGCCCGCATCCCGGTGGTGGGGTAGACGGGGTCGTCGACCCGGGCGTAGTCGAAGGTGGTGCTGAGCGAAACGTTGGCGTAGCTCTGGGGGAGCAGGCTCTTTGCCGTGGCCTCGTCAACGGTCGGGTTCGCGGGTGGGTTGAGGGTTTCAAGCAGGGTGTGCACCCACTGGCCCTCGAGGCCCAGGGTGGCGGTAAAGTTGGGGTCCCCAAAGAGCGGCCGCCCGATGCTGGCGCTGAAACCGCTGCGCCGCTCGGTGTACTCCCAGCCGGTGGGGTTTTGGTTGTTGTCGTTGAGGGTGAAGTTGCCGTAGGGGATGGAATAGGCGGCAAAGGCGATGCTGGTGGGCACCCGCTTTAAATCGGCGAAGTCCAGATAGAGCCAGGGGATTTTGTAGCTCAGGCTGAGCGAGAGGTTGTCGCCGGCGTCGTTCTCGACGAAGGAGAGTTCGAGGTCCGCTTGGTGGGCCCGTCCCCAGAGGTTTTTGTCGGAGAGCGAGAGCTGCCCGCTCCACCCGGAGGTGCTCGACCAGGCGATGGCGGGTGTCACGACCAGGGTCTTGCTCTCCTTGAGCTTGAGCACCACCTGGCGTTCATCCGGCCGCGCGCCCGGCTGGGTGAGCACCTCGGGGGGGGTTTTGAAGATACCGGTCCGCAAGAGCCGTCCCAGACCTTCCCGAAGTGCCTTGATGGAGAAGAGGCTTCCCGGTTTGGGGAGCTCTCTCAGCACCACAAAATCCTTGGTCCGGTGGGGTCCTTCCCAGACCAGGGTGTAGCCGCCGATTTTGATTTCGCGGATGGTGAGGCGGTACACCCCATTTTGGAAGCTGTAGTCGGCCTTGGGGACGAGGGCAAAGCCCTGGGCCTGGTAGTAGCGGTAGATTCGCTCGAAATCCGCTTCCGCGAGCTGGGGGTTGAAGACGTCCCCCGGCTTGAGCACCAGCAGGGACTTGAGCACGTCTTCGCCGAAGGCGGTGGCACCGCGGATCTCAATCGTGTTGATCCGGCCGTACCTGGCCTGTCCGATGCGAAAGCGGATCCTGACCCCGTCCTGGAACGCCTCGGCCTGAAAACTGACCTCGCGCCCCAGCTTGCGTGAGAGCTCGGCCACCGCGTTGACCAGGTGGTCGTAGTTGTAGGGGTCGCCGACCGCCACCGGCACCTCGGCGAGGCCACCCGGATCCACGGCGGTGACCTTGAGTTCGCGGATCTGGACCTCGAGGACCCCGGCTTTGAGCTGGCTGCGTCTTGGGTCGACCCCGCTGCCCTTGTAGCCATCTTCGGCGTAGCGCTGGGCCGTTTGCTGCACCGCTTGCAGGTAGAGGGGCCAGGAGAACTTACCGAGGTCGAGCAGCGGCTTGAAGTAGCGGACGATTTCGTCTTTCGGGACGAGTGAGGCCCCTTGAACCTTGAGCGTGCGGAGGGGAGGCGACTCCTCAACCACGAAGGTGAGGGCGACGCCCCCGTCTAAAGAGCGCGTTTCACCCCTGACCTTGGGTTTGAAGGGAAAGCCTTGCTGTCGGAAGAGCTCGGCGAGCTTCTGCTCGGCTTCGGCGACCTTCTTGGGGTTGTAAACGCTGCCGGGGGTGATGGCCAGCTGGTTGGCCAGAAAGTCCGCGAGCTTGTTCGGGGGGAAGGCGGTGGCCTGGACCTCGAGCGAGGTGATCGGCGGGTTGGGCTTGACGCGTACGGTGAGCACGCCGTCCTTGAGATCGACCTCTACCTCCTGGAAATAGCCCGTCGCCTTGACGGCTCGGATGAGGGCTTCGCTGGAGAGGCCCTTTGCCTCGTCGCCGACCGATACCGGCAGGGCGATTCGGGCGAGGGTCGCGAGCACCGGGTCGGCGCCGACGACTTGGATCTCCCGGATCGGCGCGGCAAACGCCAGACCGAGGATGGCAAGAAGTGCGAACAAGCGGTATCGCATGTCTCGCATGCTAACTTCTACCAGTGAATCGGCCGTGAGAGTAAACTGAAGGGCATGGGCGACGTGTACGAGCGCATTCAGGAGGCCGTGGCGGCGGTTCGTTCGCAGAGCGACTTCGTCCCCGAGGTGGGGCTGGTGCTGGGCTCGGGGCTTGGCCCCCTGGCGGACGAGGTCGAGGTCGACACGGTGATTCCTTACGCCGAACTGCCGAACTTCCCCGTCTCCACCGCGCCCGGCCACGAGGGCAAGCTGATCCTCGGACATCTGGCCGGTCGGAAGGTGGCGGTGTACAAGGGGCGGGTGCACCCCTACGAGGGCTACGCTCTGGACGAAGTGGTTTTCCCGGTCCGGGTGGGGTATTTCCTGGGGGCGAAGACCTTCTTGCTGACCTCGGCGGCTGGTGGGCTGAATCCGCTTTTTGCCGCCGGCGATATGATGCTCCACGCCGACTACATCAACTTCATTGGGGATAACCCGCTCAAAGGTCCGAACGACGAGCGGCTCGGGCCGCGTTTCCCGGTTATGTTTGACGCCTACGACCCCGAGCTGAGGCGTCTTTTCCGGGAGGTGGCCCTTCGCGAGGAGATCCCGTTGCGCGAGGGGGTCTACGTGGCCATCTCGGGGCCGAGCTTCGCCTCGAGGGCCGAGCTCAGGATGCTCCGTTCGTTTGGAGCCGATGCCATCGGCATGAGCACGGTGCCCGAGGTGATCGCGCTCCGCCACCTTGGCGCCCGGGTGGTGGCGGTTTCAACCATTACCGACATGGCGATTCCCGACAGCGACCACCACGCCAGCGAGGCGGAGGTGCTGGCCGTGGCCGAGCGCACCGGTCCCCGTTTCCGCCAGCTCGTCAAGGCGTTTTTGGCCGCCCTGGGATGAGCCTCGCCGGAGTCCTCGACCGTATCGCGGCCGCGGCCAAGCGGGCGGGGCGGAATCCCGCTGGGGTGAAACTGGTGGTGGTGAGCAAAGGGCGGACGATCGAGGAGATTCGCGAGCGGGTGCTCGCCTTTGGGAATTTCCCGCTGGGTGAGTCGAGGGTCCAGGAAGCCCTGCCCAAGATCGAGGCCCTGCCGGAGGTGCCGTTTCACTTCATCGGTCCCCTGCAGCGCAACAAGGCCAAGTGGATGGGGCATTTTGCCCTGGTGCACTCGCTGGAGTCCGCCCGGATCGCGGAGGCGCTCTCCCGCCGTGCGACGAGGGTACAGCCGGTCTTGATCGAGGTCAACGTCGCCCGTGAGCCGCAAAAGCACGGGGTACTGCCCGAAGATCTGCCCGCGCTCGTGGCACGGGTGCGCGATCTGCCGCGACTCGAGCTTTTGGGCTTGATGACCGTGGCCCCGAGAGTGGACAATCCAGAAGAGGTTCGCTGGGTCTTTAAAACGCTCTCCCTTCTGGCCGACCGCTTCGACCTGCCCGAGCGTTCGATGGGGATGAGCGAAGACTTCGAGGTCGCCGTCGAGGAAGGGGCGACGCTGGTGCGGGTGGGGCGGGCGGTATTCGAGGTGGACGATGGGGCTTAATCCGCTGGACATTCGCTATCAGGAGTTCAAGCGCAAGCTCCGGGGCTATGACCCCGACGAGGTCCGGGATTACCTGGGTCACCTGGCGGATTTCGTCGCCGAACTGCAGGAGGCCCTCGAGGCCAGCCGAAAGAGAATCGCCGAGCTCGAGGCCGAACTCGATCGGGCAAGGGAAGGGGAGTCGGAGCTGAAGCGCGCGGTGGTGGCGGCGGAGCGGATCGCGCGCGAGGTCAAGGCCCAGGCCGAGCGCGAAGCCGAGCTCATCCTCTCGGAGGCCAAGGCGGCCAAGGAAAAGGCCTTGCGAGAGGCCATGGACCAGCTCAAGCAGCTGCAGCGGGAAATGGAGCGGCTGCGACGGGAAAAGTCGCTCTTTGTCGAGCAGTTTCGCGGGCTTTTGGAGAGCTACCTGGCCTCACTCGACAAACTCAAAGATGGTTGAGGCCGAAGACGGCGGCCAGGAAGAGAAGGCGTTCGCGCAAGCGGTAGCGCCACGAGAAGTTCCCCTGGACCGGGTAGCCGCGGACCTTGAGGCCGAGCTTTCTCGCGAGCAAAAGCGCCCTGGGAAGGTGGGGGGCGTCGGTGACGAGGACGAGCTCGTAACCGCGGAGGATCCGCTTCGCCGCCAGGAGGTTTTCCCAGGTACTCCGGCTACTGGTTTCGCAGCGCAGTTGGGATTTGGGCACCCCTTTTCGGGCGAGATAGGCGCACCCGGCTTCGCCCTCGCTATAGCGGTCGCCGTTTTGCTTGCCGCCGGTCACCAGGATGAGACGGCCCGCCCCCGACGCGAAAAGCGCGCGCGCCGCTTCCAGGCGGGCGGCGAACACCGGGGAAGGCCTGCCGTTATACTGGGCGGCGCCCAAAACCACGATCGCTTTCGGGGTTTGGGCAAAGGCAGGAATGAGGAGGAGGGCGAGCCAGAGCCAGCGCATGCCTCTATGGTATTGAGGCTACGGTGGCTTTGTCATGGCGATTGGATCGCGCATTGAAAGCTCACACGGGCGCGCTTAAAATAAAGCGAGCCGAGGAACAGCGACGGGGATTCCCCGGGAGGTGAAGGAGGATTCAAAAGGTTTACGGAAGGACGCAAGGCCTCAAACCAAGCACCCTGAAAAAGCTCTCGCTGCTCTACCGGCGGCGCGTGCCGCCAGGGCGGCTCTTTAGCGCCGAGCTGGCGCAGCGGATGGCGGAGCTGACCGAGCTCTCCGGCCGCCCTTTGGGGCTCTTGATCGACCGGAAGGGCTACGTCCGCCGGGTCGCGGTCGGGGATGCCCGGGATCTCCCCATTCCCGAACACGCGCTGGTCGAGACGCGCCTGGCTGGGTATCACCTGGTGCACACCCACCTCGAGGGCGGCGGTCTGAGCCGGCCTGACCTCTCGGTGCTCTTTCTCAACCGTCTGGATGCCATGGTGGCACTCGAGGTTCAAGATGGCCGGCCGGGCTTGGTGCATCTCGCGCACCTGGTGCCGCCCCGCTCGGAAGAGGAAGACTGGCGCATTCTGCCCCAGAAAGCCTACCACCAATACCTCGAGTTCGACCTGGGCGGGCTGGTGCGGGCCCTCGAGGAAGAGCTCGGTCGCCAGGCCAGGCTCCAGGCCCTGGAGGATGGTGCCGGTGAACGCGTGATCCTCGTCGGCATCGACCGGGGTGAGGGGCCCGAGGCCGAGGTGGGGCTGGTTGAGCTCGCCGAGCTCGCCCGGAGCGCCGGCGGCGTGGTGGTGCATTCGGAGCTCGTTTACCGGCCGCACTTCGACCCCAAGACCCTGGTGGGGCGGGGCAAGCTCGAGTCGCTGGTCTCGCTCGCCTATCACAACAACGCCGGGACGTTGATCTTTGGCGTCGACCTCACGCCAACGCAGGCCCGGGAGATCGAAAAGCTCACCCAGCTCAAAGTCCTCGACCGCACGCAGCTGATCCTCGACATCTTCGCCCAAAACGCCCGCACCCCGGAGGCCAAGGCTCAGGTCGAGCTGGCCCAGCTGCGCTACCTCTTGCCCCGGTTGGTGGGCCAGGGCAGGCGCATGAGCCGGCTTGGCGGCGGCATCGGGACCCGGGGGCCGGGTGAGACCAAGCTCGAGGTCGATCGCCGGCGGCTGCAGGCGAGAATCGCCCAGCTCAAAGGCGAGATCGAGCGCATCGCCAAGCGGCGGCGGGAGGCGAGGAAGCGCCGGGGCCGCCGGGGGGTGCCGGTCGTGGCGGTGGTCGGTTACACCAACGCCGGCAAGACCACGCTGGCGCGCCGCCTGGCGAAAAAGGGCGAGGCCGGCGAAGATCGTCTCTTTGCTACCTTGAAGCCCCTGGTGCGAAAGGGGTTCCTTCCCAGCATTGGCGAAGTGCTCTTTGCCGATACCGTGGGGTTCATCCGCAACATGCCCGAGGCCTTGGTTACGGCGTTTCGGGCCACGTTGGAGGAGCTCGCCGAAGCAGACGTTCTCCTGCACGTTCTCGACGTTTCGGAGGAGGGCTACGACGCGAGAAAGCGCGCGGTGGAAGCGCTGCTTTCCGAGCTGGGTGTGGAGGCCCCGCTGGTGCACGCGCTCAACAAGGTGGACCGCGCCGACCCCTACGATGTCGACTGGGCCCGGGAGCACTACGGCGGTATCCCGGTCTCCGCGCTCCGCGGCGAAGGCCTGGACGTCCTTCGCGAGGCCCTCGCCCAGGCGCTGGTCGAGGCCGGAATTCGGCCGGCCCACTGGGCCTTCACCTAGGCTTCATGGTTTTCCCGTAGCCTTTGCCCGTGGAAGTCGTTCAACTCGGCCCCTTCGTGGTTCCGCTTTTCCGGGTGTACGTGGCCTTGTCGATCGCGGCCTTTGTGCTCGTCGCCGAGCTCGTGGCCAGGAAGGGACAGCCGAGGGTCGCGGTCTGGGCCTGGAACGCAGCCTTGCTCGGGCTTTTAGGGGCGCGGCTTGGGTATGTGGGAGAGAACGCGGCCGCGTTTTTGCAGGAGCCCCTGGCGGTCTTTTACGTCTGGCAGGGGGGGTTCGACGTCTTTTGGGGGCTGCTTGCGGGCGCGGCCTACACGCTTTACTTTTTCCACCGGACGCCCGGGCAGCTGCGCCTTGCGCTTTGGCCGCTGGCTTCTGGGCTCGTGGTCGCGGTGGCGCTTTTTGGCCTTTCGTTCCGGGGGGGTGAGGGCGAGAGGGCCCTGCCCGACTGGACGCTGCCCCGGCTGGATGGGGGGCAGGTGCGCCTGGCCGAGTTTCGCGGGACCCCTTTGGTGGTGAACTTCTGGGCCAGCTGGTGTCCCCCCTGCCGTCGGGAGATGCCGCTGCTCTCCGAGTACGCGGCGAAGGAGACGGGTGTGGTCTTCCTCTTCGTAAACCTTCAGGAGCGCCCCGACACCGCGCGGGCCTTTTTGCAAAAAGAAGGGTTGAACCTCGAGTGGGTCCTCCTCGACCTCGACGGCCGCCTCGCCCACCGCATGCGGGTCGCCGCGATTCCTACCACCTTTTTCGTTACCAAAAGCGGCAAGATCGTCGATCAGTACATGGGGGAACTTTCCCGGGCGCGGCTCGAACAGGGTCTTGGCCGTCTCAGGTGACGAAGGTCCCCATGGGGTAGACTGACCCCAATGGCTTCACAAGCCTCCATGCTCGCCAAGGTGCTCATGGCCTTTGGCCGGAAGCCGGCCGCGCCCGAGCCGCGGGGTCGGGTGTGGGTGGTCCCGGAGACCGGCTGGCGCACGCTGCTCGACCCCGAGAGCATGGCGGGTTTTGCCTCGATCTGCCCGCCCCGCCCCTACCGCAAGGGCGAGGCGATCTACCGCCCCGGCGACCCGGCCGAAAGCCTTTTTATCCTCCTCGAGGGCCGGGTCAAGATCAGCCTCCCCAGCCCGGCGGGGGAGAGGGTCGTCGCCGTCGTCGGACCCGACGATTTTTTCGGGGAGTCCTTCCTCACTCAGGCCCGCGAGCGAAAGAGCGAAGCGGTGTGCATCAGCAAGCGAGCCGTCGTCTGCCCGGTGAACCGTGACCAGTTCCTCGAGGCCGCCCGGCGGGTGCCGGAAGCGGCGCTCGCTTTTGCCTCGGTGCTCGCCGAGCGCAACCAGCTGCTGGAAGAGGAGCTCAGGCGCACCACCCTGCCGGCGATGGTGCGGGTCGCGGGCGTCCTCCTCGTGCTCGCTCGCCGCTTTGGAAGCGAGTCGAAAGAAGGTTGGGTTACACTGCGGCTCGACCTCACCCAGGAAGAGATCGGCTCGCTCGCCGGAACCACGCGCGTAACCACCACCCAGATCCTCAGCGAGCTACGGGACCGCGGGCTGATCGAGGGCACCCGAGGCACCTACGAGCTCGACATCGAGGGGTTAGAAGAGCTTGTCGAGGCCCTCGAGGCCGGCGATTGATGCCCCGGGTGGGCGTCCTACCGAGCTACCCCTTGCGGTAGAAGTGGACCCGGTAGAGCCCCGCTTCCTGCTCGCACCAGGCTTCAAAGCCGAGCGGGGCCAGGGCCTGGTAGAGGGGAACGGGTTCGAACGGCGCCAGGAGCACGAGCCGCTGACCGGCCTCCACCTGGCGGGCGTGCTGCATGATGGTCTCGAAGGGTTCCTCGCCTCGGGCCAGGATGGGGCGCACGTCGAGTTCGTGTGCGACCGGCGACGAGAGCCAGGCGGGTTTGGGGGTGCCGAGCTTCGATCCCGACGCTGCCGGGGCGACCTTTTCGATCATGACCCGCCAGGTCTCGGGGCCCTTTTCGATGTAGCTCCAAAGGAACTGGCCCGGGTGTTCCGCCTGGAGCTGGTAATAAAGCGGCTTGGGGTCGTGGTCGTTGATGAGCAGCAGGCGTTCGCCGGGGTGGAGCGCGGCGAGGGCCTGGAAGATCTTGGCGTGACGCGATGCAGCCGGCAGGTCTCGGACGTCGAGGGTGTTCTCCATAGCCATACCTCCAAGAGCGAGCCTAGCGCGCATTGGCCCGGTCGGCCATGACACAGGTCATGTCCGGTCGGAGAGGATCTGGCTGGTCAGTTCGATGAAGCGGCGGACATCGAGGGGCTTGGTGAGGAAGGCGTAGGCGCCGCTGGCCAGCGCCCGGTCGCTGCGCTCGGGAACGGTGCTGGCGCTCAGGATCACCACCGGGATCGCCTGGGTCTTCGGGTGGCCCTTGAGCTGGGCCAGCACTTCCAGTCCGCTCATGTCGGGCAGCTCGAGGTCGAGAAGGACCAGGTCGGGGTTGTGTTCCCTGGCCAGCGTGATGCCCATGCGACCCTGGGTGGTGGCGATGAGCCGGATCGAGGTCAGCTGCGCTAGGATCCGCTGCATGAGCTTCAGGTTGGCGGGGTTGTCCTCGATGTAAAGGACGGTTTTGGCGTCCGCCTGCCCCGGGTTCGGATCGCCCGGCTCATCGGCCGGTTCGGGCGGCGGCTGGGCTTTGGGCAGGCGGACGACGAAGGTCGAGCCCCGGCCCTCTTTGCTGGAAAAGCTCAGCGACCCGCCCATGAGCTCGGTGAAGCGTTTGGAGATGGCGAGGCCCAGGCCGCTCCCGCCGGGTTCGCTCGTCGGCAGGTCCAGGCGGTCGAAGGGTTCAAAGGCCCGCGCGCGCATCGAGGCCGGAATACCGATGCCGGTGTCCTCGACCTCGATGGCGATCTCGTCGTCGTCTTCCCGGGTGCGAACCCACACCGCGCCCCCGGGGTGGTTGTAGCGCACCGCGTTCACCAGCAGGTTGAGCAATACCTGGACCAGGCGCTGCCGGTCGGCGAAGGCGTAGTGGCGCCTGGCCTCTGCCGCCGGTGGGTGGAGGGTGATGTTCTCCTGCTGCGCGATGGGTTTGACCAGCCCGACGGTTTCGTTCAGCACCTCGGCCATCTGCACCGGCTCCAGCGAGAGGTGGACGTGGCCGGATTCGGCCTTGGCGATTTCCAGGACCTCGTCGATGAGGGTGAGCAGGTGTTTGCCCGCCTTGAGGATGTGGGAGACGGCCTCGAGCTGGCTCTCGCTGAGCTTGCCATCCATCTCCATGAGCTGGGCAAAGCCCAAAATGGCATTCAGCGGGGTGCGGAGCTCGTGGCTCATGCGGGAAAGGAAACGGTTTTTCTCCTCGCTGGCCCGTTTTGCCGCCAGCGCCTTGGTTTGCTCCTCAACCAGCTCGGTGACGTCCTGAACGAAGACCACCAGCTCGCCCTTTTCGCAATGCGCGATCGTGCGCAGCCAGCGCCAGTCGCCGTCGGCGTGCTGGAAGCGGAAAAACTGGTTGAGGTCGCCGTCGTTTTCGATGATCTCGGTGAAGTGGCGCTCGATCTCGTCGCGGATGCTGGAGTCAACCATGGCCAGGAACTTGCCCAAGTCGTTTTGAAAGTAGGCGGCGGGATAACCGGTCACCGACTCGACCGGGCCGATGAGCTCCCAGCCCGGGCTCGGTCTGGTCCGCATGCGAATCCCGAAGGCCTTGGCCTGGGCCAGGGTGGCCTCGAGGTCGCGCCGAACCTGGTCGATTTCGCTCAGGTCCTTGACGAAGGCGGCGACGAAGGGTTCGCCTTCGATCTCGAGTGGAACCAGCCCGACCTCGACCGGAAAACGTTCTCCGCTCTGGCGCCGTGCCAGGAGCTGCTTGGCTTTTCCCATCGGTCGGGCCTGGGGCGCTTTCATGAAATCTTCCCGGTACTTACGGTGGGCTTTGCGAAGGGTTTCGTCGTCGGGCAGGAGGACCTCAATCGGCTTGCCGATGAGCGCTTTTGGGCGGTAGCCGAACCCCTCGGCGCTCGCCTGGTTCGCCATGTGAATGTTCCCCTTTGCGTCAACGATCACGATGGGAAGTGGGGCGTTGGAAAAGAGCCGTTCAAAGAGCGCCTTTTGACGGATGACGTTTTCCTTGAGCTCGGTGTTTTTTCGGGCCTGGCGCTCGATTTGGAGGATGACCGCCAGCAGAATGGCGACGGAAAGCACCGTGTAAACGGGGTTGAGGCTGATCCCCGCGGGGGCAAATCCCATAAAGACGGCGTAGACCATAAAGAGCACGGTGGCCAGGGCGGCTCCGAGCCCAGCGCCGTTGCCGCGGGTCGCGAGCAGGGCGGCGAGCATGACCAGGATCAGGAAGGTGGCCGGTGGGTGAATCCCCAAGCGGCGGAGCAGCTCGAGCGCGAGCGCCAGCCCCCCGCCGGCTGCGGCTCCGGCGAGCATGCCTTGGGTTGTCAAACGCACCTTCACGCCTCCCCCCAGCGCACCCCGGAAAACGAGGGAAAAGCGGCGAGCGGGCCACCGTTTTCTAAGAGGTGCAAGGGCTCTCCGGCATTATAGCGCCGGTCCTTACTCGGGATCTTGGCCCAGCTGGGCCGGCAGGGAAAGGCCCAGCGCCCTGGCGAACTCGGCCAGCCCGTCGAGGTCGGGGGCCTCGAGGTGATACCGGAAGTTCCAGAGGTAGTGCTGGAGGAGCCTCGGACTCACATTCAGGCGGCGGCTTTCGGCGAGCGCCACCTGGGCCAGGCGGCCAAGGCCCAGGCTCCGGGCCCGGCGGAGTTCCTTGACCACGGCCAGAGGCGGTGGATCGTCCTTGCGAAAGGCCCAGACGGCGAAGACGAAGGGGAGTTTGGTCCTTTGGTACCACCGTTCGGCGAGGTCGGTGACGTAGACGCCACCGGGGCGGGCCGGGACCTCGTGGACCGAGGTCGGTGGGCGATCGAGCAGCGCGGCGTAGCTCTGAATGGCCCGATCGCCGATGAGCAAAACCCCGTCGAAGGCCTCGAGCAGCTCAAGCCCGCCGCTTGCGGACGTGAAGGTGGCGTTTTGGCCGAGCAAGAGCTTGAGCAGTCTGACCGAGGTGGCCGATTCGGTGGTGAGGGCGAGGCTTCGGATGGCCTCGAAGGGCACCCGCGAAAAGACGTTCACCGAGTAGACCCGCCCCAGCACCGAGACCGAAAAATCGGGCAGGGCGGCGAGAGTATCCTGGTGTTCGAGGAAAAAAACCGACGAAACCAGCGAAAGGTCGATCTCGCCCGAGAGCAACCCCTGGTTGAGCTCGGTGGGAACGGCCTCGATCAGCCGGAAGGTGTGGGGGGCCAGGTAGTGCCTGAGCGGCGCGACGTTGGCGTAGGGGGGGAGGCCGACGCGGGGTTTCATGACGGCACGGGCTCGTAGACGCGAATTTCGCGGTAGAGGGCGTCCCGCTCGATCGGAACCCTGCCCGCCCGCTGGATGAGCTCGATCAGAGCCCCCTTGGCCAGGCCTTCGGGGGCCTTGGCCCCGGCCATGTGGACGATCTTCTCCTCGATGAGGGTGCCGTCGATGTCGCTCACGCCCCAGTCGAGGGAGATCTGGGTCACTTCCGGGGTGATCGTGGCCCAGTAGCCCTTGATGTGGGGGAAGTTATCGAGGTAGAGGCGGGCGACCGCCAGATTTCGGAGGTCGTCGGTGGCGCTTGGGGCTTCGGTCTTGCCCAGGGCTTTCGCCAGCGGGTTGCCGTCGGGTTGGAAAGCGAGGGGGATGAAGCTTACGAACCCGCCGGTCTCGTCCTGCAGGCGCCGCAGGCGATCCATGTGGTCGAGGCGTTCCTCGAGCGTCTCTACGTGACCATAGAGCATGGTGGCGTTGGTGGGAAGGCCGAGCTCGTGGGCGATGCGGTGGACCTCGAGCCAGGTTTCGGCCGGGATCTTGCTGCGGGCGATTTCCTTGCGGACCCGCTCAGAGAAAATCTCCGCGCCGCCGCCGGGGAGGGCGACGAGGCCGGCGGCCTTGAGTTCCTGGAGCACGGTCTTCACATCGGTCTTCGCCACCTTGGCGATGTGGCTGATCTCGGCGGCGGTGAAGGCCTTGACCTGCAGCGTCGGGAAGCGTTCGCGAATGGCCGCCACCAGCGAGACGTAGTAGTCGAGGGGGCGCTTGGGATGGTGGCCGGAGGCGATGTGGATCTCGGTCATGCCCGGCTGGTAGCGCGCTTCGATCCATTCGATGGACTCATCGACGCTGTAATCCCAGGCACCCTCTTCCCCAAAGCGCCGGGCAAAGGCGCAAAATGTGCAACCTACGTAGCAGATGTTGGTTTGCGAAAAGCGCAGCGAGTGAACGAAGTAGGTCTTGTCGCCGTGGCGTTGTTCGCGAACCCGGTTGGCGAGCCGCATCAGCGTGGTGAGGTCCCGGGTTTGGTAGAGGCGCAGGCCATCTTCAAAGGAGAGTCGCTCCCCGGCCAGCACTTTTTCGGCGACCGGTTTGAGCGCGTCGTCGCGGATCCACCTCATGCCCATATCGTACTTCTCACGCCACTCGGGTATCGTATGGCTATGCTCACGGTGCAACAAGGGGGTTGGATCCTCGTCGTCTTGCTCCTGCTCACGCTGTATGCGGCCTACGTCTTCTTCGAACGGTTCCTCTCGTTGAGGCGTGAACGCATCGGTGGCGAGCGGCTCATGCGGGACGTGGAGGCAGCGCTCAGGCGGGGAAAACTCGAGGCCGCGCTCGAGGCCGCGCGCGTTCATGGTGGAGCGCTTGGCCACTTCTTGCTCGCCGGGCTGCCCCGCGTGCCCTACGGGGTCTCGGCGGTGGACGCGGCGCTCAAGGCAGCGCTCTTGGAGGAGGAGGTTCGGCTTTCGAAGGGCCTTGGGGTTTTGAGCGTGACCGCCCAGGTCGCGCCGCTCTTTGGGCTTTTGGGGACGGTGACCGGCATGATCCAGGCCTTCAACGTGCTCGCGGCCCAGGGGCAGACCACGGCCAGTTTGCTCGCCGGCGGGATCGGGCAGGCGCTCTTCACCACCGCCGGTGGCCTGGTGGTGGCGATCCCCACCCTGATGGCCTACCACTACCTGGCCGGGCGGGTCGACGACATCCTCATGGAGCTCGAGCAACGCCGGGAGGAGCTCCTGGGCGTGCTGGCAGAGGTGGGCTATGAGGCGTCGGGGACGCACTAGTCCGGCGATCAACCTCGCGCCGCTGGTGGATATCGTCTTTCTACTGGTGATCTTTTTCATGGTCAGTTCGACCTTCATCACCCAGGAGACCGGTCTGCCCATCGACCTGCCCAGTGCGCAGAGCGGTCTTGAGGAGCCCCAGGGGGTGCCGGTGGTGGTGCTCGACGAGCAGGGGCAGGCCTACCTCGGAAACCGCCGCCTCAGCGACGCGGCGCTCTTCGCCCAGGTCAAGGCCCGGCTCGATCGTTCTCCGAAGAAGGTGGCCGTACTCCGGGCCGACCGGCGTGTTCCTCATGGTCGGGTGGTTCAGGTCCTGGACATCCTGCGCCGGGCGGGCGCTGCGAGGGTCGCGATCGCCGTATTGCCATGAATGAGCGGAAGGTCAAGCGCAGGGCGTTTCTTTTGGCACTCATCTCCGAGGGGCTTTTGGTCTTGCTCTTTTTGGCCATGGTCGCCCCTCGGGTCCCGGTGGCACCGAGCGGCTATCTGGTCGTGGAGTTCGGGCCCGGCGGCGAGGTGCGACCCGCGGCCGCGGCCCTCGAGGGCGCCCCCAAGCTCCCCGAGATTCCGGCAACCCCGCGCGCCGAGCCCCCGGCAGCGGCGACGCCGGAGGCCCCGGCCAAGCCGAAGAGCCGGGCTGAGCCCCAGTCACCGACCCCCGCCCAAACCCCAGCGCCGCCGAGGGTTGCCTCACCCAAGGCGCCAAAGCCGGGTCAGGGAACCGCCCGGACGCCCAAGTCGCCGAAAGCGCCGAAGCAGACGGCGGCCAAGGCTCCGCCGCCCACGCCCGCACCGAGCACCGGGACCCGGCCCGAACCGACAGCCCCGACCGAGGTTCCAGTCAAAACGCCCGCGCCTGCTCCGCCCGGCCCCACGGTGACCGAAAAGGCGCCTTCTCCGCCGGTTTCGACGCTGCCCGAGGCGCCATCGAAACAACCGGAGGCGGAGATCCAGCCGCCGCCAGCGAAGGTGGGGCCCGGGCCGGCGCCCAGCCCGCCTCCCGCCGCTTCCCCGCCCGCGACGGCGGAAAAGCCGGAGCCGGCCCCCGCGCTGCCCGCGGCTTCCGAGGCCCCGCCCGAGCCTGAGACTTCTCCGGCGCCAACGTCGAGCCAGCCTGCCCTTCCCCAAGCGGCGCCCGCTGTGGTCGAACGCGCTCCGGCAGCTTCCGCCGCGCCGTCGCTCCCCGAGGCCGTGCCGGCAGCCCGGCCCCCTGAGCTTCCCGCGCCGCGCTCGGCCCTGCCCCTCCCGCCCGGGCCTTCGGTCCCCGCTTCTCCGGGGACGCTCCCCACCGAATCCGCGCCCCAAATCAAGGCTCCGATTCCCCCCAGCGCGGCGCCGCCCTCACCCCAGATCGGAAGCGAGGGGGGTGCCGCCTTGGGGGAGGGGAATCGCAACTACGACGTTACCTGGCATTCGCCGCTTTTGATTTCGGTGGACAACGCCCGGGCGGGCTTTCCCCAAACTGGGCTCGAGATGGCGCAGCGCATCTACGAGTTTCCGGTTGAGGGCGGGGTGACCCGCCTGATCCTGGAAACCCGCGGCGGCGAGGCGGGGCCCGTGGGTCCGGTGCGGAGCGCCCGGGTCTACCTGCTCCAGCTCGCCGACGCGCTGGGAGGGTTTTTGGTGCACGTGGGCGGGAGCCCCAAGGCGCAAAAGATCATGGATGAGAAGGCCTACGTGACCTTTGATGGCCTTTATGACCGCAAGCACTTTTTCCGCGACGAGCGCCGGAAGCCGCCGCACAATGCCTACGCCGAGGCCGGGGCGATCCGGAGTGAGCTCGGACGCCTGGGGCTCGATGGCGTAAAGCGCTACCGGGGCGCGGCGTATCGCCCCGGGCCCGGGGCGAGGCCCGGCCAGCGCGTGGTGGTGAAGTTCGCGCCCGACTACTGGAGCGAGTTCCGGTTCGAAGAGGGGGGGTACCGCTGGTACCGTGCCGGGGAACGGACGCGGGCCTTCGTGGCCGCGGTGGTGGTGGTTGAGGTGGGGGCCCGGGTGGTGGATGCGGAGGGCCGGCTTTCGCTCGAGCTTGGCCAGGGGCCGGCGACGCTCTACCTGGCCGGGAAGCAGGTGGCGCTCCGGTGGCGATTCGGCTCCGGCGGCTTCCAGCTCCGGGACGAGAAGGGGAAGGCGGTGGACCTCACCCCGTATCGTGTGTGGTACATCCTCAAGCCGAACTACCGCTAGCACGGGCGTGCCTGAGGGCCTTTTCCGCTCGTTCCCAGGTCGAGAAGTAGACGTAGCCCGGTCCGGCTGGCAGGGCGCTTGGGTCCGGGTCGATGAGGTAGGAAAACGGCCCCTCGCCGAGGCCGACGGCGGCGTAGCCGGCCTCGAGGGCCAGCACCTCGAGGCCAGGCGGGCCTTCAAAGGCGTAGTCCCCGGGGAGGTCCAGTTCGCGGAGCATTGCCAGCCAGGCCTGAAAGGCCTGGGGGTCGAGATCGTCGGGGAGCCGGAAGCGAACCCCGCCCCGGGCGCGTCCGAGCAGCCGGTGGCGTTTGAGGAAGCGCCGGAGCGATCGTCGTTCGGCGCCCGATGGTGTGAAGGTGAGGTAGCGTGGCGACTGAAAACTGTAAACGAAGCCTTCGCCGGCCCGTTTTTTCCAGGTCAGGACCTGGGCCTTGGAGGGGACGCGCCTCCGGGTCGAAGGGAGTTCGACGGTGGTGAAATAGTCCTGGTAGCGCCGGAACCACGCCGAGGGTGGGTGCCCTGTGCGCCAGGGCCCCGCTCCTTTGTAGCCGATCATGCCAATCCTGAGGCCAGCCATGTCCAAAACCAGGCGGCGGCGATCGCCACCATCTCCGGTTCCACCTCGTGCCCGAGGTGGGGAAAGATCACCTTGGCCAGCTTGCCGGGCTCGCCGGCGTAGGCCGGTTTCAGGGCCTCGATGGTGCGTTCCATGGAGGCGATCGGGACCACCCGGTCCTTGGCTCCGTGGACGTGAAGAAGGGGGGTTGGCGGGTAGCTTGCGGCCCGGTCGATGGGGTCGACGTGGTCGGGCGGCAGGTGGCCCCGGAGCCAGGCCGGGGTCTCGGCGCTGCTGATGAACACCGCGGCGGCCTCGAATTTGAACCCGCTGGCCAAAAGGGCGTGGACCACGTAACCGCCCATACTCGCGCCCACCACCCCCAGCGGCAACGGGCCGTAGGTCTTTCTGGCCCAGGCGGCGAGTGCCGGGAACTCCTTCATCGATTCCTCGATCGCCTTGACGATGAGGTGGCGGGCTTTCAGCGGGTCTTCGCCACCTTGCCGTTCCCCGTGGTAAGGGGCGTCGGGGTGGATGGTCAGCATCCCGGTGGCGTGGAAAGGCGCGGCGAGGCGGGCGGTGCGCTCTTTTGAGGCCCCGGCACCGTGGAAGAAGACGACGATGCCCCGTGGGTGGTCCGGTTCGGCGACGATGAGGGGGATCCGGCCAACGTAGCGCCGTTCCTTCTTGACCCTCTTCTTGCCCTGGTCGGGAAAGGCGGTATCCAGCATCAGCGGAACAGCTCCGAAACCGATTCCCCGCGGTGGATCCGCCAGATGGCTTCGGCAAAGAGCGGTCCCACCGAGAGCACCTTGAATTTTTCCGGCAGCGGCTCGGGCGGGGCACAGGTGTCGGTCGCCGCGACCTCGAGGATGGGCGAGCCGGTAATGCGCTCGATGGCCGGGCCCACGTAGACCCCGTGAGTTACCGCGGCGTACACGCTGGTGGCACCGGCCTCGAGTACCGTCTCGGCGGCCTTCACCAGCGACCCGGCGGTGGAGATCTCGTCGTCGATGATCAGGGCGATGCGACCTTCGACCTCGCCCACCAGGCTTCTGGCGGTGACCTGGGTGTCGGAGAGGCGTTCTTTCTCGATGAAGGCCAGGGGCAGGTCGAGTCGCTTGGCCACGGCGCTGGCTCGCTTAATCCCGCCCGCGTCGGTGGCGACGACCACCGCGCGCTCGAGGTCCTCGAGCCGGGTCGCGAAGTGGTTGGCGATCACGGTTTCCGCGGAGAGGTGATCGAGGGGGACCTTGAAAAATCCGTGCACCTGGGGCGAGTGCAGCGTCATGGTCAGCACCCGATCGGCCCCCGCGGTTTCGATGAGGTCGGCTACCAGGCGCGCGGTGATCGGGATCCGCGGCGCGTCCTTCTTGTCGCTTCGCGCGTAGGAGAAATACGGTATGACCGCGGTTACCCGGTGGGCGCTGGAGCCTTTGGCGGCGTCGATCATCATCAGGAGCTCGAAGAGATGGTCCTGGACCGGGGGGGTGAGCGACTGGACGATGAAGACGTCCGCTTCCCGGAGCGATTCCTCGTAGCGCACGAAGAGGTTGTCGTTGGCGAAACGTTCGGTGGTGCTCCGTCCCAGCGGAAGACCGAGGGCCTCGGCGATCGATCGTGCGAGCTTTTCGTTGGAACGACCGGAGAAGACCTTGAGTGGGCGATCCATGCCAGCGGGTAGCATAGCACGGCGAGCGGTGCCGGCGGCAGGTGGTCGGGTTATGCTGAAGTCCCGGAGGTAGGAGGATGCGCTACATTTTTGTGACCGGTGGCGTGGTGAGCAGTTTGGGCAAAGGGATCGTGACGAGCTCGCTGGGCGCGATCCTCCGGGGGCGCGGTTACCGTGTGAGTGCGCTCAAGATCGACCCCTACGTCAACCTCGACGCCGGGACCATGCGTCCCTACGAGCACGGTGAAGTCTTCGTGACTGCCGATGGTGCCGAGACCGATTTGGATATCGGCCACTACGAGCGTTTTCTGGACCGGGACCTGGCTCGAATGAACAACGTCACCACCGGGCAGGTCTACCTCTCGGTGATCCAAAAGGAGCGCCGCGGTGACTATTTGTCGCAGACGGTGCAGGTTATCCCCCACATCACCGACGAGATTAAGGAACGCATCCGCTCGCTGGCTCATGAACAGGCGGCCGAGATCGTCATCGTCGAGGTGGGGGGTACGGTGGGTGACATCGAAAGCCTGCCCTTTTTGGAAGCCATCCGGCAGATGCGCTTCGACGAGGGGGTGGAGAACACCCTCTACATTCACCTGACGCTGGTGCCATATCTGAAGACCAGCGGCGAGTTCAAGACCAAACCGACCCAGCACTCGGTCGCCATGCTGCGCTCGGTCGGTATCCAGCCCGACCTGATCGTGCTTCGTTCGGAACGCGACGTGCCCCAGGAAGTGAGGCGCAAGGTCGCCCTGTTCACCAACGTCGAGGTGGATGCGGTGTTTACCAGCTACGACGTGGGCTTCATCTACGAGGTCCCGCTCATCCTCGAGGAACAGGGCCTGGGCAAGAAGGTCGAGGCCAAGTTGGGTTTGGAGCCGGTCATCCCAAACCTTGGCGTCTGGCGCGATGCGGTGGAGACGCTGCGCTCGCCCGAGCACCGGGTGCGGGTGGCGGTGGCGGGCAAGTACGTGAAGATGCCCGATGCCTACCTCTCCCTCATGGAGGCCCTTCGCCACGGCGGCATCAAAAATAAGGCCGACGTCGAGATCGTTTGGGTCGACGTCGAAGACCTCGCCACCCATGAGGATCTCGACCGGGCCTTCTCCGGCGTGGACGCGATTTTGGTGCCCGGCGGGTTTGGCGTGCGCGGCATCGAGGGCAAGATCCGCGCCGCCCAGTACGCCCGTGAGCGGAGGATTCCGTACCTGGGGATCTGCCTCGGGATGCAGGTGGCGGTGATCGAGTTCGCCCGCAACGTCGCTGGACTTGAACGGGCCAACTCGACCGAGTTCGACCCCTACACGCCCCACCCGGTCATCGACCTCATGCCAGAGCAGCTCGAGGTCAAGGAGCTCGGCGGGACGATGCGGCTCGGCGACTGGCCGATGCGGGTGCGCGAGGGGACCCTCCTCTCGCGGGTGTACGGGGGCAAGTCGCTGGTTTCTGAGCGCCACCGCCACCGCTACGAGGTCAACCCGGCCTACGTCGAGCGCCTGGAAGAGGCGGGGCTCGTGGTCTCCGGGGTTACGCCAGGGCTTCAGGGTCGGGGTGAGGGCCTGGTGGAGGCGATCGAGCTCCCCGACCACCCCTTCTTCCTCGGCGTCCAGTCGCACCCCGAATTCAAAAGCCGGCCCATGCGGCCGAGCCCGCCGTTCGTGAGCTTCATCGCCGCCGCCCTCGATTTCCAAAGGCAGCGACGCTTTCTGGCGAGCGGCTAAACGCGCAGCCGCGAGCCTTTTGGTGGGCGACCGCCGTGGCATTTGCCACGGCGGTCGCCTAACGCCATTGGTCGGCGAACTGTTTGGCACTCCGGCCGGAAAACCCCCGGCCTTCCAGGGCGAAGCGGAGCGCCGCCTGGGTCGTGGCTTCGTCGAGTTCGCCGCCGAGGTGGCAGGCGACGGCCTCGAGGTAGCGCCGTTTGTCGAAGGGCGGAAAGGTGAGCACCAGCCCGAAACGGTCGGCCAGCGAGTGCAGTTCCTCGCTGCTTTCCCAGGGGGCCGGGCCCTCGCGGTCTGCCCAGGTTTCCCGGACCAGGTTGCGGCGGTTGGAGGTTGCGATCAGCAGAACGTTTTCCGGGCGTTCGAAGAGGGCGCCCTCGAGCAGGCTCTTGAACTTTCGGAAAACGACGCTGTCCTGATCGAATGAAAGGTCGTCGCTGAAGAGGATGAATCGCTGGGGGAGGTCATAGAGGGCCTCGAAGAGCTCGGGCAGTGAATCGAAGCCTTCCGGGAACAGCTCGATGAGACGTAGCCCCGAGGTTTCGTAGACCGTCCTCAGCGCCCGGACGGCGGTGGATTTTCCCGTCCCCCGGGCCCCGTAGAGCAGGGTCTGGAGCCCGGGTTTTCCAGAGAGAAAACGCTCGACATTGTGCCTGAGCCGTTTGATTTGTTGGTCGTAACCAACGAGACACTCGAACGTCGCCGGATCCGGTCTGGCCACCACTCGCAAGGCGCCGTCCCAAACGAACGCGCCCCGGGTGGCAAAAGGGGCGTGGCCGAAGCTCTGGTAAAGGGTGACGAGTTCCTCGGCGCGGCCCTTTTCGAGGACCTCAAGCGCCGCCCACTCGGCTTCCACCGCCGGCCGGGTGCCGAGGTCGGAAAGGGGATGGGCTTTCCGCAGGGCTTCCCGGAGCTGCCGCAGCGCTTCCAGCTCCTCGTCCATTAAGGAGAGCAGCCCGGCTGGCGCCCGCGACATGACCTTTTTGGCCAGGGTTTTGGCCGAAAGGATGGCCTGGGCCAGCGCCCAACCCCAGGGTTCACCGTGGGGGAGGTCGTTTTTGAGCGCGAGCAAGCGCGGGTCGGCGTTGATGAGTTCTTCGGAAATCGGGATCAGACGTGCCATTGCCTCAATCATAAAGAAGATGGTGGGCCCTGCAGGACTCGAACCTGCAACCCACCGATTAAGAGTCGGTTGCTCTACCAAATTGAGCTAAGGGCCCACGGCCCGAAGGCCGACTCTCAATCTAACGCGCATACTCCCGGGCGTCAAGGCAAACGCCGTCCCAGGATCGCGCTTGCCAGGCCATAGGCGAGGGCAAAGGCC
>CAZXOY010000001.1:55582-135996 GCA_964642655.1 uncultured bacterium | reverse complement strand
CGTTTTTGACAAATTCCCTGGCCTTCGCTAATATAGCCAGTGCGGCTGGGGCCGTGGCGCAGCTGGGAGCGCGCCTCAATGGCATTGAGGAGGTCGTGGGTTCAAGTCCCACCGGCTCCACCAAGAAACCCCCGGGGATGCCCCCGGGGGTTCCCTTTTCGCCTTGGGGCCTAGCGGGGACCACGGAAGGTCGCCGCCGACTTGGGCCTGGTCCAAAGGACCTCGAGCATCAGCGCGACGAAGGTAAAGATGGCGAGGAGCTCCAGCCCGGAAAAAAGCCCCCACACATATCCCGGCCAGTCAAGACCCCAGCCGAGCGCCATCCCCAAAAGGCCAGCGTTGGCCACGGCGACCTGTGCCAGGGCCACGCCGGGCCGCCGGAAGGGGACGCCGCGAAAGCGGGGCAGGGCGTGGTAGGCGACCCCGTAGACCATCATGCTGAGAAAGCCGAGGAGCTGCATGTGGGCGTGGGCGGTGCGCCAGGCGTGGGGGATGAGGTCGAGGCCCATCAGCAGGCCGAGCACGCTGGCCAGCGCGAACCAGATGAGCGAGGCCGAAAGGGCGAGTCGGCTGGCGAGGATCATGGTCTGGGCGTGATGATGCCGAGCACCAAAAAGCGCTCGCCGGTCGCCTTGGCCCCGTGCGGCTTTCCCGGCTCGCAGGCCAGGAGTTCGCCGGGGCCGACCTTTCGCCGCTCATTCCCGGCCCAGAGCTCGCCCTCGCCCTCCAGGCATAGCAGAAAAACCCGGGGTTCGCCGCTCCCGGAGACTTCCTGGCCCTGGCTCAGGCTGAAGAGAACCAGCCGCGCCTCGGGGTGATCGGCGATGAGCTGGACGTGGCGCCGCGGGCCGTAGCTGGCCAGATCGAGGAGGTTCATCTCCCCTCCTTAAGGGCCTCGAGGGCGGCGACGACCTCTTCCAGGGAAACGCCGGCCTCCTGGGCGGCCTTGGCCAGCGGCTCGCTGCCACCGCAGCAGGTGTCGATGCCGAGCTGGGCCAGAACCGTCATGGCCTCGGGGTTTTGCGCGATGATCTCGTTCACCGTGATCTTGGGATCGATGGCTTCCATGGTCCCGGATTGTACCCCTGCGTTTACCGGTGAGCCATGACTTGCGTCAAGCCCTTGAGGCCAGGCGACCCGCTGCAGGGCCTCGGCCTTGGGGATCTGGCCCCGCGCCAGGCAACCGACGAGGAACGCGCTCATGCGCTCGAGGGCGTCCCGGACCTCTCGCCAGACGGCGAGGCTTTTCCCGGTCGGGTCGGGGAAGCTGACGTGGCGGCGGTGGGTTCCCGCCGGTAGGGTGGGGCAGGCGGCGGCCGCCTGGTCGCACACGGTGATGACCAGGTCGAAGTTTTCCCAATGGGTGAAGGCCTCGAGCGTTTTCGAGCGGTGGCCGCCGAGGTCAATGCCCCGTTCGCCCATGACCCGGATGGCCTCGGGCTTGACGTGAGTTTTTTGGATTCCGGCCGAGCCGACCTCGATCTTGAGCCCGGCCAGCCGGGCGTAATGTCGCACCCACCCCTCGGCCATCTGGCTCCGGGCCGAGTTGTGGGTGCAGAGGATCAGGATCCGTCGCACCTTCACCCGGCCATGATTGCCGAGGGGTGTCAGGGGAGGGTCATTGGCAGGGGGCGACTTCCGCCAGTTCGTATTCGCCCTTGTTGTCGGTGTCGGTGACCAGATCCTTGGGTTTGCCGCCGCTGAGCTCGGCCGCGCGCCGGCCCAGGGTATTGAGCGCCAGGCGGTGGAAACCGGTGAAGGCGATCTCGACCTTCCCTTCGTGGAAGAGGTAGGTGGCGGGGACGAAGCGTCCCCCGAAGGCCTTGAGGGCCTGGCACCCGTTTTGCACGATGGGGAAGTTTTCCAGGTAGTCCTGGGTGTAGATTTTGGTTTCCTCGGGCGTGGCGGTGGAGATCAGCCATACCGGGACGTTGGGGGCGATCTGGGGCAACCGTCTCAGGTAGCCGACCACGTGCCGGCTCGCGAACACCACCGGGTGAAAAAAGACGATGACCACCGGCGTTTTGTGTTCGCCGAGGTTCAGGGTTTCGCCGTTTTCAGCCTGCAGCGTGATCGCGGGGGCAGGCGCACCTTTTTCCAAGACGTCCATGGATCCTCCTAGCGTATCCGTGCCCGGTAAGCGCCGAGCGCGGTCATGCCGAGCCGTTCGAAAAACCCTGGTTCGAGGGGGAGGTCGGTATCGGTGAGGACTTCAAAGTCTCCGGCGCCAACGCTCCGGGCCAGCGCCGCGGCTTGCTCGAGCAGCATGAGCGCAGCCGCCTCGGTGTTGTGGGTGGGTGAAAGCAGCAGCCGGTCGACCCGGGCCGTGGGCAGGTCGTCGAAGAGGCCCTGGCGGATCCAGACCGTCACCGCCCCGACCAGGTCGTCGCCGTCCTCGAGGACCAGCAGAGCGTTGCCCTCCGAGGCCAGGAAATAAAGCAGGTGACGCGCGAACTGGGCGGACTCTTCGGCGTCCAGTCCCTTGCCGAGCACCGATTCGAGGAGCGCTTCGAGTTTTTTGGCGTCGTGGATTTCCCCCGCGCGTACCCGCATCCCGGCGGCGATTATACCTTGACCCAGAGCCCCCGTGACTTGGGTATACACTGGCCTCGATGCGACTCGTGTTGCTCTCCGGGCTTTCCGGGGCCGGGAAGACCACGGCGCGGTTTGCCCTCGAGGACGCCGGGTTTTTCACCGTCGATAACCTCCCGCCGCCGATCTGGGCTTTATTGCTCGAGCATTTGCAAGGCCAGGCCATCGAGCGGGCGGCGGTGGTCTTCGATGTTCGCGGCGCCGCCTGGATCTCGGAGCTTCCGGCCCAGCTTGAGACTCTGCGCGAGGCGGGCCACCGGGTCGAGGTGGTGTTCCTCGAGGCCCGCCCCGAGGTTTTGCTCCGGCGGTATAACCTCACACGACGGCTTCACCCGCTCGGAACCGGTTCTCTGATGAGCGAGCTCGCCAGGGAGCGCCGGGTTCTGGCGCCGCTCCGGGAAATTGCGGATTTTGTCCTCGACACCTCCGAGACCGCGCCCAGGGCGCTCAAATCCCGCCTGCTCGATCTCCTGGGCGAGGCACGTGGCTTTTTGCTGCGGCTGGTTTCGTTCGGCTTCAAGTGGGGGCCGCCCCAGGATGCGGATTTGGTCCTCGACGCCCGGGGATTCCCCAATCCCTACTACGAACCCGAGCTGCGGGAAAAGCCCGGGACCCTGCCCGAGGTTCAGGCCTACGTCTTCGCGCCAGGAACCGACGATCGCTACCAGGCCATGCTGCGCCTGGTGGGTCTCAGCGCCGAGGCCGCTCAGCGCGAGGGGCGGGGGGGCTACACCGTGGCCGTGGGGTGTACCGGCGGCTACCACCGAAGCGCGGCCCTCGTTCTCCGGTTGGCCGAGGACCTCGCGAGCCGCTACGAGGTGGAGGTGATGCACCGTGACCTGGGGAAAAACTAGCCTCCGCTGGCTCTTTCCCGGGATGCGGGTCAAGCGCTTTGCCGCCCTGGCGGCTTTGGGGCTGGTGCTGTTGCTCGTCGGGGTCGGGGTGTGGTTTTCCGGGCGCGGGGTGGCCCCGATCCACGATCTGGCAAGGCTTTTTGAAGCCTACGGGGCTTCGCCGTCGGTGGCCGGTGGGGTCATCTTCGTGGCCGGGCTCTTGCTGCTTTTGGGCGGTATCCGGGCCATGAATCGCAGCGTTCTCTCGGCGATCACCGACCCCGACCGGGTGGCCGAGCTGGTGTATCAGCGGCGGCGCCTCGAGGCCGGGCCGAGGATCGTGGCGCTCGGGGGTGGCACCGGGCTTTCCCGGGTGCTCTCCGGCCTCAGGCGCCATACCGCCCACACCACGGCGGTGGTGGCGGCGACCGACGATGGGGGTTCGACCGGCCGCTTGCGGATGGATTTTGGGCTGCCTGCCGTCGGCGATCTCGTCGATTGTATGGCAGCGCTGGCCGAGGCCGAGCGCATGCCCGAGTTGATGCAGTACCGTTTCCAAAAAGGGAGCGGGCTCAAGGGCCACACCTTTGGCAACCTCTTCCTGGTGGCCCTGCACGAGTTGACGGGCGATTTCGCGGAAGCGACCCGGCAGGCGAACCGGATCCTGAACCTCATGGGTTCGGTGTGGCCGAGCACGCCCGATGCCGCGACGCTGGTCGCCGATCTCTCGGGGGGGCGGGTGGTCTGGGGTGAGTGCGCCCTCCGCGCCTCGGCGGGCCGCATCGATCGGGTGCGGCTCGATCCCGCCGAGGTCTCGGTGATGCCCGAGGTCGCTGAAGCCATCCGTTCGGCCGATCTTCTTGTGCTCGGGCCCGGCAGTCTTTACACCAGCGTCATCGCCAGCTTTCTTCCCCCCGCGGTCCAGGCGGCGATTCGTGAAAGCCCGGTTCCTCTGGTCTACGTGGCCAACATCATGACCGAGCCCGGGGAGACCGACGGCTACGATGCCTTTGATCACCTGACTGCGGTCGAGCGTCACCTGGGGCGGAGGCCCGACGTGGTTTTGGTACACACCGAGCCCATCCCCGAGCCGGTCCGGGCCAGGTATGCGGCGGAGGGCCGCTTCCCGGTTGCCTTTGATCCCGGCCCGTTTCAGGCCAAGGGCGTGCGGGTCATCACCGGGGATTTTCGAGAGGCGGGGCCACTGGCCCAGCACGACCCTGAAAAGGTGGTCGGGGCCCTGGTAGGATTGCTCAAGTGATCGCGCTCGCACTCGCCGCCGCTCTGCTCGTGTCCGACCCCTCGGGCGATGTTCCGCCGCCGGGGTACGCCTTTCCCCGGGTCGAGGTCGCGCAGCAGCCCGGCGCCGTGGACCTGCTGGGGTTTTTCGCTCGGGACGAGGGCGGCAAACTGGTGCTGGGCTTCCGGCTCGCGCAAACCCCTAACCCCGCCGGCGCTCCCCTCGGATTTTCGCTCGCCGTCCTCGCCGCCTACGTGGACGACCGTCCGGGTGGGGTCGAGGTCTTGCCCGGTGCTGGTTTCCGCACCCCTGAGGGCGAGGGGGTGGACGAGGTGATCCTTGTGACCGGCTGGGGGGCGGAGCTGCGAACGCCCGATGGGAAGAGCGTCGCCGCCCTAAAGGCCCGCCGCGAGGGAGAGTGGATCGTCGTCCGCACGCCGCTTGAAGCGAAACGGGCCCGTTACTTCGTGGTCAGCGGGCTCTACGACCCCTTTGCCCCCTGGGGCTTCCGCAAGGCGACGCCCCAGGGGGGGATCTGGTCGCCCCGCGGGGTCACCGATGGCCCCAGCGCCCTCGATGCCATAACGCTCCAGGGGGCGGAGGCCTTTACCAGTGGGGTTTTGGACCCGGCGAGGCCGCCGCCCTGGCTCACGCCCAAACGGGTGCTGACGCTGGCCTTGGCGATCGTGGGCGGGGCGTTGTTGGCCTTTGGGGTGTGGGAGGGCTGGCGCTATGCGGGCCGGGGCTTTGAAATGGATCTTTAGGGTTTTCGGGCTCTTCCTCCTCCTGGCCTCGCCGGGCTGGGCGGCGGTGCCGGCGAGCTGGCTGGGCCTCACCGTCCGCCAGACCGGCGAGGCCATCACCTTCGCCGGTCGTGGGGTACGGCTCACCTTCATTCCGGGGTTTGGCTGGGCGCCCCCGCTCCCGGCCAGCCTGCCCCCGCCAAAGGGTGAGGCCCTGGCCCTCGAGCCCTCACTTCTCCGGGCCGCCGGTCTTTGGGACCCCTCGGTGCCGGTGGTGCGGTTGCGGCTTGGCCGTTACCCGGAGAAGTGGCGGGTGGTCTTCGACCTGCCGGCGCCGGTTGCACTTCCGACCGTGGCCCGGCGGGATGGCCCTTTCGAGCTCGAACTGCCGTTTTACGTTGAGAACCCCATTCGGGATCCCAGACTGCGTTTCGTTTACGGACCTTTGGGGACCCGTCTGATCTACAGTCCGCCCCCGGGGCGCGTCGCCTTCCTCTATGCCTTTGGCCTTGGCGATCCTCCAAGGTATGTGGTCGACCTCTACGCCCGTGAGCCCGAGCGGCGTGAGGTCGTGCGCCCGGGGTTTGTGTACTGGGAGCGTTACGCCTACGTGCCCTACCCCCTCAAGCTCTACGGGCTGAGTGCGGCGCCCGGCGCCTACGAGCTCCGGGCGGTCGGCGTGGCGGGGAAGCGGCAGGATCTTTCCGCCCTGGCCAGCGGGGCGGTTGGCCTCATCAACGGGGGGTATTTCGATCCGGCGACGGGAACGCCCATCGGTCTTTGGGTCTCCGATGGGGTGACCATCGCTTATCCCTACGGGCGGGCGACCCTGGTGAGCGATGGTTACGGCGTCGACGCCGTGTTTCCCAGGGTAAGAGCCTGGGTGCGTTTCGGTGGCCGCCAGGTGGCGGTGGGGATGAACGCCACCCCGGCCCGGCTGACGGCCTACACCGTCCCCGGGGTGATCGGGCGTCGTGGCGAGGCGCTCCTGGTGGTTCGCGGTGGGCGGGTGGTGGCCCGGCGGAAGGCCCCGTACCGGCTTGCCGCCGGCTACTGGGCGCTGGCTTACCCCGAGGGCGAGGCGCCTTATGCCCACCTCCCGCTGGGAACGGCGATTCACTTGCGCGTCCGGCTCGACCCGCCGGTGCGCTGGGCCCTCGAGGCCGGTCCGTTGCTGGTCCAGGGCGGGCGGTACGCCTATACGCCGTCCAGGGAGCGTTTTGAGCCGGGTTCCCCCGTGATCCAGAAGGTTACCTACCAGGCGGCGGTGGCCTGGACCCGGGAAGGGGCGGTGTGGTTCGTGGTCAGCGAGAAGACCACGCCTGGTGTGCTGGCCCGGGCTCTGGCTCGGCTCGGCGCCTGGGGCGCGCTGCGCATGGATTCCGGGGGCTCGGCCCAGCTTTGGGTCGATGGAACGTTGAGATTCCCTGACCGTGCCCGTGCCGTGGTCAACGGCTGGGCGCTCTACCCTCGCTTGACCTCGCCCGCCCCTGGCCCATAGGGTTGGGGTGAGGTGAAAACGTGGAAGTGTTGCGGTATGTGGACGAGGGAGGGAAGCCTGTTGCCGAGCTTCCACTCTCCGAAGACGAGCTCGTTCAGGGGTACCGGGCGCTTTTGCGCGCCCGGCGTTTCGACGAACGCGCGCTGACCCTGCAGCGCCAGGGCCGGCTCGGCGTGTATCCCCCCTACCGGGGTCAGGAGGCGGCGCAGGTGGGCATGGCGCTGGCTTTAAGGGATGGAGACTGGATGGTGCCGACCTACCGTGAAACCGGCGCCGCGATCACCTTCGGCTTGCCCCTGGTCACCACCCTGCTCTTTTGGCGGGCCTACCCCCAGGGCTGGCGTTTCCCGGAAGGGCTTCGGATCCTTCCCTTTTACATCGCCATCGCCACTCAGATTCCGCAGGCAGCAGGGCTCGCCGCGGCCGGGCGGTATCACGGCGAGGACTGGGTGGTGGCCACCTTCATCGGGGACGGCGGCACCTCCGAGGGCGATTTTCACGAGGGGCTCAACATGGCCTCGGTCATGGGGGCGCCGATGGTCCTCATGGTGCAAAACAACGGCTGGGCCATCAGCGTGCCCACTCGGCGCCAGATGAACGTTCCCTACGTTGCCCTGCGGGCAGAAGGCTATGGCATTCCCGCCAGGGTGGTTGACGGGAACGATCTCGTCGCTGTGTGGGCCGTGGCCAGGGAAGCGGTCGCCACCGCCCGAAAGGCGCGCACCCCTTTCCTCATCGAGGCGCGGACCTACCGCCTCGGGCCCCACACCACCTCCGACGATCCCCGTCGCTATCGTGATGAGGCAGAGGTGCGCGAGCACGAGGCGGCCGAGCCGGTCAGGCGATTGCGGTCGCTGCTGGAAAACCTCGGGCTTTGGGATCAGGCGCGGGAGGACGCTTACCTCCAGGAAGTTGACGCCGAGATCGACGCCGCGGTGGCCGAGGCGGATTCGGTAACCGAACCCGCCCCGGAGACCATCGTCGAGGAGGTGTTCGCCGTGATGCCGCCCGAGCTCCGCCGCGCCTGGAATGCGCTCCGGGAGGGTCGCCATGCCTGAGCTCAATCTGGTCGAGGCGCTTCGCGACGCCCTCGACGTCGCCCTGGCTCACGACGATCGGATGCTGCTCTTCGGTGAGGACGTGGGGGCCATGGGCGGCGTCTTCCGGGTGACCGAGGGACTCCAGGAAAAACACGGTGAGTCGCGCGTTTTCGACGCCCCGATCTCGGAGTCGGGCATCGTGGGGTTCGCCATCGGTCTCGCGCTTTCTGGATTGCATCCGGTGGCCGAGATTCAGTTCGCCGGTTTCATCTACCCGGCGCTGGATCAGATCCTCTCTCACCTCGGGCGCTACCGGCACCGCACTCGAGGCCGCTTCACGCTGCCGCTCGTGATCCGGGCCCCCTTTGGCGGCGGGATTCCTTCCCCCGAGCAGCACACCGACAGCCCGGAGGCGATCCTGGTGCACGCGCCCGGCATCAAGGTGGTGGTGCCCTCAAGCCCCGAACGCGCCAAGGGGTTGTTGCTCGCTGCCATTGAAGATCCCGATCCGGTGGTTTTCCTCGAGCCGATCAAGCTCTACCGGTCGCTGCGCGAAGCGGTGCCGGAGGGCTATTACACCCACCCCCTCGGGCGGGCCCGGGTGGTGCGCGAAGGGAAGGAAGCCTCGGTTTTCGCCTACGGGGGCATGGTCCCGGTGGCGCTTTCCGCCGCGGAGCAGCTGGCCAAAGAAGGGGTGGCCCTCGAGGTCATCGATCTCGAGACCCTCTACCCCCTCGATACCGAGGCCATTCTGAACTCGGTGGCCAAAACCGGCCGCGCGCTCGTGCTCTACGAGGCGCCGAAGACCGGCGGCGTGGGGGCGGAGGTTGCGGCGCGGATCGCCGAGGAAGCGGTGGAATACCTCGAGGCCCCGGTGCTGCGTCTGGCAGGGTTCGATGCCCCGAGCCCCCCTTATTACCGCCTCGAGCCCCACTACCGGCCTACGCCGGAGCGGGTCGCCAGTGCCGTTCGTCATTTGCTCGCCTACTGAGTGCCCTGCCGTGGCTTTGGCCACGGCAGGGCCCGAAAACGGGCGCCGATCTCGCATCGGCATCCAAAAGCTGGCGAAGCCCTGAGACAAAGCTCGCTGGTGGCCTATTGGCGGGTTAGGGTAGGGGCATGCGAGCCTTTCGTGTGATGGTGGTGGTGGTTCCCCAGTCGGGCAAGCCATGGCAAAGCCCCGGCTCCCACCACTACTTCCAGCTGCTTTCGGTCGTGGCCGAGCCCGAGCGTTTGCGGGAGGTCGTCGAGGCTTACGTGACCGACGGTCAGGTTTTTTGGGACGAGTCCGAGGTCGAGGAGGTGGGGCCAGCGGAGGGCGAAGCCCGGGTGGAGCCGGTTTCGGCCAAGGTGTTCACCAACGAGTGGTAGCTCGGGCAGTGAGGCGCGAGCGGGCACCGCGCGCACTTGGGTTTGCGCGCGGTGCAGACGTAACGCCCGTGGAGGACCAGGGCGTGGTGGACGAAAATCCAGCGTTCCTTGGGGAAAAGCGTCTCCAGATCCCGACCGATCTTGGGGGGTGATGTGGCCTCGCTGAGGCAGAGCCGCCGCGCCACCCGGCTTACGTGGGTGTCGACCGCGATCCCCGGTATCCCGAACGCAGCCCCGGCCACCACCGTGGCCGTCTTCCAACCTACGCCCGGGAGCTTTTGCAGCTCGCGGGGGTCCGGGGGCACCTCGCCTCCGTAGGTCTCGACGAGCGCCTGGGCCAGGGCGACCAGATTCCTGGCCTTGGTGCGGAAAAGCCCCAGGGTCTTGATGACCTCCTCCACCGCCTGGGGGCGAGCGTTGGCCAAGGCCTCGGGCGTGGGCCAGCGACGGAAGAGCTCGGGTGTCACCCGGTTGACGCCCTTGTCGGTGGACTGGGCCGAGAGTACGGTGGCCACCAGGAGCTGGAACGGGTTTTCGTGGTAAAGCTCGGTTTTGGCGTCCTGGTAGGTGGCGACAAGGGCAGCCAGGATATGCCTGGCGCGCCGGCGCCTCGCCTGGCGGCTTTCTTGGGGACAGGGGGCCGCGGCGGGCATGGCTTTAAGTGCCCCGCCGCGGCCCTTGCCAGGGCGGGGGCCCGGAAAAACGTGAACGGCCGCCATGCGCTCTTGAGAAGTTCATGGGCGCTCGCTTAGTAGGCGCGGGCAAAGACCACCCGTTTGCCGTAGGCCGCCGGTTTCCCGCAGCGGACGCAGCTTCCGCTTTCCTCCGGGGCGTCGAAGGGGATGACCCGGGTAGTGGCCTTGGTCTCTTCCTGGATCGCCTTTTCGCAGCCCACGTCCCCGCAGTGGAACGCGAGAGCAAAGCCCTCGGCCACGGCTTTCTTGAAGCTTTCGTAGTCATCGACGACGCGCGTGCGCTGGTCGCGGAAGAGGCGGGCGCGCTCGAAGAGGGCTTGGTGGAAGTCCTCGAGCTTTTGCGGGATCTGGGCCGCGAGTTCGCCGAGGGGCAGGGTTTCCTTGCCACCCAGACGGCTGGCCAGAACCGCGGTCTTGGCCGCCACGTCCCGGGGGCCGAGCTCGATGCGGAAGGGAACGCCTTTGAGCTCCCAGTCGTTGAACTTGAAGCCCGGGGTGTACTGGTCGCGGTCATCGACGTGGACGCGAACGCCCTGGGCCTTGAGCTCGGCCTGGAGCGTTGCGGCGGCCTCGAGGACCTCCTGGCGGGTCTCCGACTTATAAATGGGGACGATGACCACTTGGATCGGCGCGAGTTTGGGGGGGAAGATGAGACCCCGGTCGTCGCCGTGGGTCATGATGATGCCGCCGATGATGCGCCAGGAAAGGCCCCAGGAGGTGGTCCAGACGTATTTCTCCTCGAGGTCCTTGTCCTGGAAGGTGATGTCGAAGGCCTTCGCGAAGTTCTGGCCCAAGAAGTGTGAAGTGCCCGACTGGAGGGCCCGGCCGTCCCGCATCATCGCTTCCATGGTGGTGGTGTAGACCGCCCCGGCGAACTTCTCCTTTTCGGTCTTGAGCCCGGCGATCACCGGCAGCGCGGCGTACTCGGTGGCGAACTTCACGTAGACGCCGAGCATGCGCCGGGTCTCTTCCTCGGCCTCTTCCTTGGTGGCGTGGGCGGTGTGGCCTTCCTGCCAGAGGAACTCGCTGGTGCGGAGGAAGGGACGGGTGCGCATCTCCCAGCGCACCACGTTGTTCCACTGGTTGAGCAACTGGGGAAGGTCGCGCCAGGAGCGGATCCAGCGAGACCACATGTACCCGATGATGGTCTCCGAGGTGGGGCGGACGGCGAGCGGCTCCTCGAGCTCTTCGCCCCCGGCGTGGGTGACCACCGCCAGTTCGGGAGAAAAGCCCTCCACGTGCTGGGCTTCCTTTTGCAAAAACCCCATGGGGATGAAGAGGGGAAAGTAGGCGTTTTGGTGGCCGGTGGCCTTGAACATCTCGTCGAGCGTGGCCCGGATGTTTTCCCAAAGCGCGTAGCCGTAAGGCCGGACCACGATGGTGCCCCGGACCGGGCCGTAGTCGGCGAGCTCCGCCATCTGGATGACGTCGAGGTACCAGGCTGAGAAATCCTGGGATTGGGGGGTTGGACCCTTCGCCTTCGCCATAGCCTACCCGTTATACCAAAGCTGCAAAGACCCCGCCGCAAAGAGGCCGCGAGTGCCCGCTTAGCGACGGGGGAGGAGCAGGACGTAACCCACTGTGGTGAGCAGGGCGCCGAGCGCCGCCAGCGGGAAAATGGCGCTCACGCCGGTGAGGCCGATGACCATGCCGGCGAGCGGCGGCCCGAGCAGGCCCCCGGCGTCCCAGCTGGCGGTGAAGAGGCTGAAGGCCGATCCCCGGAGGCGAAAGGGGACGGCCTTGGTGACCACCACGATGTTGGCGGGGAGGTAAAACCCGGCGCCGAGGCCCATGAGGGTGCCGCCGGCGAACGCTGCCAGCGGCAGGGGGAACGCCCAGAGCAGGAAGAACCCCAGCGTGGCCACCACGAAGCCAAAGAGCGCCACCCGCGCCGGGTCCTTTTTGTCGGCGAGCATTCCCGCGGGCAGCCGGGCCAGCACCGAGACCAGGCTGTAGTAGCCGAGGAAGCCGCCGACCCAGCTCGCGGGGTAGCCGTTGCGGAGGAGGAAGAGGGGGTAGAAGGCTTGCAGGATAGAGAAAACTGCGGCAAACCCGGCGTTGGCCCAGGTCGAGGCCCTGAGCGGTGCCAGGGCGAAGACCTCGACGAAGCCCTCCCACCAACGTCTGGGCTTGGGGTCGATGAGGGTCTCCGGCGTTTTGGCCATGGGGATGAGCCAGGGGAGCTGCACCAAGAACACGAGGAGGAAGACCGCTTTGGGTCCGCCCAGGTCAAGCAGCGTTCCCCCGAGCGCGGTCCCCAGCATGACCCCGAGGCCGATCAGGAGGTTCCGGGTGCCCATGACCCGGCCAACCACCTCTTCCTCGGCGAGGTCGGAGGTGAGGGCCAGGGTGCTGGGGGCAAAGAGCGCGATGCCCACCCCCTGCAGGAACCGGCCGATCAGCACGGCGGCGAGGGGGCCCAGGTAAAAAAGGCCGGCCGCGGCGCTGGCCACAAGGCCGAGGAGGGCCGGTTGGCGGCGGCTCCAGGCGTCGGTGGCCCAGCCGCCGAACGGGCGGAGCAAAAGCCCCGCCAGCGGCATGAGCGAAACCGCCCACCCGATCCAGGCGGGCTTGAGTCCGAGGGATTCGAGGTAGAGCGGGAGCGAAGGGATGGTCAGGCCGTAGGCGAGGAAGAAAAAGAAGGTGACGAGGTGAAGAAAGGCCACCGGGCTCACGCCGATGAGTCTACTGCATTTTCTGACCCGCGGGTCAGTTTCCCGGGCCTTCTCAGCGCTCGCGTCGCCTTGCTAGGCTTGGGGTATGTACAAGACAATTCTTTTGGCTTACGACGGATCGGAGCACGCCCGGAAGGCCGCCCGCTTGGCCGGCGACGAAGCCCGCGCCCACGGCGCCACCGTGGTGGTGGTCTACGCCTATGACGCGGTTCCCGAGTGGCTCGGCGAGCCTTTGTTCGAAGAGGCGCTCTCCCGCCGCCTCGTCCACGCCGAGTCCGTCGTGGACGAGGCCCGGGCTTTGGTCGGCGAGGTGGCGTCGCTGGAGATCGAGGTCCTCGAGGGCCCGCCGGCGGAGACCATCTTGCGGGTGGCCGAGGTGCGACAGGCCGACCTCATCGTGATGGGCACCCGGGGGCTCAGCGGCCTGGCGGGCATGTTGCTCGGCAGCCAGAGCCAGAAGGTGGTGGCGCTTTCCAAGTGCCCGGTGTTGCTGGTCAAGTGAAGGCGGTTTCGGTCGTGGCCCAGGTGCCGCGCCAGCCCCTTTGCACCGCGAGGACGCTGCCGTCGTCGAACTCGACCACCAGCCGCCGGCCCTCGAGGCGAAAGGCCAGGATCGCCCGTCCGGCGGCTTCGACCTCGGGGGTGCCCCGGGCCTTGGCCCAGTGCGCGTGACCGTCGGCGCGAAAGTGGATCACGCCCTCGAGCAGGACCAGCTGGGCTTCGGTCCGAGCCCGGTTGATTCTCAGGGTCCTTAGCCGCTTTTTGATCCTGGTCGCGTGGGTCATCGAAACTTCAGGCGAACGGTTTCCTCGTCCGGCGATCCGTAGCGGAAGCGACCGAAGTAGAGGAGCGGCCGGACGCGCTCAGGCAGGGGAATGCCTTCTTCGTTGAAGGCGGCCCCGTCTTCCCACACGGCGCGCACCCGCCCGATGAAAAGGTCGTGGTCGCCGGTCTTGACCCGGCCGGCGGGCTCGAGTTCGTAGGCGGCGAAGGCGTTTTTGAGGATCGGCACCTCGAGCGCCTTCCCCCAGAGGACCTCGAGGTCAAAGGCTTTGACCTTGTTGAGGTCCCGCCCGCTGGTGCTGCCGAGGCGGGCCGCCAGCTCGGCGTGCTCGAAGGAGAGAAACGAAACGCTCCAAGGGGCCTCGTTTTCCAGCAGCCGGTAGGTGTGGCGCTTGGGGCTGATGGAGACGCCGAAGAGCGGGGGGTCAAAGGAGAGCCCGGTGTTCCAGACCGCGGGCATGAAGTTGGCCCCGTGGCTGGGATCTTTCGCTCCCACGATGGCCACCACGCCGGGGTAGAAGTGGAAAAATCGGTCCAGGGCTCGCTCGATCACCGAGACCCGCATCATGCTTTGTCCTCCTGCCAGGGTTCGATCTCGTGCGATTTGGCCCGGACGAGGCTGCCCGAGGTGGTCTTAATCTCGACCTCCAGGCTGAGCGGGTGGAGCTTGGCGACCTTGCCGCACACGCCGGACTTGGTGCAGACCCGGGCGTTCTTTTTGGGGAGCTGCTCGAGGAGTTCCTTGTAGATCGGGTGCTCGTATGCGATGCAGCAAAGGAGCCGGCCACAGGGCCCGGAGATTTTTTCCGGTGAGAGAGGGAGTTGTTGGTCCCGGGCCATGCGGATGGTGGTCGGGCCGAAATCCTGCATCCAGGTGCTGCAGCAGGTCTCCATGCCGCAGGCCCCGATCGCCCCCAGCTCCGCCACTTCATCGCGTGCGCCGAGGGCGACGAGCTCGATCCGCGCACCCGATTCCCGGGCCAGGCGCTTGAGTTCAGCGCCGAGCCGCACCTTTCGTTCGGCGTGGTAGCGGACGAAGAGGACCGCCCCGTCGAGGGTGTACTCGACGCCCACGATCTTGACCCCCGGGTATTTGCTACGAAACAGGCTTTTGATCCGCCAGCGAAGCGCCTCTGCCCGTTGCTTGAGCGTGGCGTGGCGGGAAAGGTCTTCGGGCGTGGCCAGGCGTAGGATTTCCATCTCCGCCTGCCCGTTTTGGGGCTTGCCTCGGACCACGGCCAGCCTCGGGCCTTCCCGGGTAACCACCACCACCTGAGCGTTGGGTGCGGGGGGCTGGCCGCGGAAGGTGGCCAGGTGGTGCTTGGGTTTGGCTTCAAAGCGTACGGGTACGCACGTTTCCATAGATCCTCCTCAGTTTCAGGACCAGGTAGGCGGCGAGAAGATCGGTGTGAACGTAAGCGCGCCGGGCTCGCTCGATCTCGCGCAACAGGCTGAGGGCGGCAAGTCGCTCGCGTGCTTCGAGGCGGGCAAAGGCCCGTTCGAGGAAGGGGCGTGGCGAGGGTTCCCGGAGGAACTGGTTGAACAGGGCCTTGGCCAGCTCGAGGGCCCGGGGTCCCTCGTCAAGGTGCAGCAAAAGGCCATCCACCAGCTTGACCACGTCGCGCACCTCGGCCGGGTGCTCGAGCGCCCAGAGGAGCCGGCCGGGGGCGCCTTGGGCAAAGGCGAGCATGTCGGGATCGTCGCTCAGGGTCTTCAGGCGTTCGAGGGGGAGCGGCGCCAGGCGGATCTCGAAGCAGCGGGAAGCGAGCGTTTTGAGGACGGCGTCTTTGCTCGGGGCGATGAGCACCAGGTGGGCATACGCGGGCGGTTCTTCAAGCAGCTTGAGCAGGGCGTTGGCTGCGGCCTCGGTCATCTGGTGGGCGCCGTCGATGACCGCCACCTTGCGCCGGAACTGGGGCGCGGACTCGATCCATTCGAGCAGGCTTTGCGCTTCGGCTCCCGAGCGGGGAACGATCTGGTCGATGTGGATCTGGGGGTTTTGGGCGGTCTCGCCCGAACGGCTGGTGGTTTTAGGGGCGAGTTCGAGGTGATCGGGGTGCGGGGATTGGCGGCAGCTCGCGCACTGGCCGCACGGGGGAAAGCCCTGTTCACAGTTGAGGCCGTAGGCGAACCAGGCGGCCAGATGCCGGCGCCCCACGCCCTCAGGCCCGCTGAGCAGAAGGCTCTGGGGCCGCGACTGGGCGAGGAGGTCTCGAGCGTTCTCGTGACCTATGACCTCGATCATCGTCCCACCTTGAGTCGCTCGTAGAGCTGCAGGGGAAACCCGGCATCGGCCAGGCGCCGCCGCACGGCCTCCAGGTCGTAAGCAACCCGGTAGGCCTCGATACGGGCACTCGCCTCATCCCAGATCGCGTAGGCGGCAAGCGGAAGGCCATCCCGGGGCTGCCCCACCGAGCCCGGGTTGACGAGGATCCGGCCCCGGGGCGGTAGGGCGAGCACGGTTTTCTCCTTGGTGAACGGACGGTAGCGAATCCAGGGGCCGTTCGGCCCTTCCAGGGCCAAAAACGCGCCGGCCAGATGGGTGTGGCCGTGGAAGATCCAGGTCTTGGCGGTGCAGGTGAAGGCCTGACGGGCGACCTCGAGCTCGTCGATGTAGGTCATGGGGTCGCAAGGGCTGCCGTGGACCATGTGGTGGCGCTCGCCTTCGTGGTGCCAGGGCAGGCGGAGCAGGTAGTCGGTGTTTTCCGGGCGCATGTGTGCCCGCTGCCAGTTGAGAATGTCGAAGATGTAGCCCGAGGACGTCTGCCACTCTGGGGCCAGCATCCAGGCATCGTGATTGCCGAGGACCCCCTGGGCGTTGAGTTTTCGCAAAGCGCCGACCACCGCGTCGCCGTCGGGGTAGTACCCCACGGCGTCGCCGAGGAAGAAAACGCGATCGAACCCCTGTTTCGAGGCGTGCGACATCACGGCCTTGAAGGCGGGGAGGTTGCCGTGGATATCGGAGAGCAGGAGGGTCCGCACGATGTGAGGATATCAGAACAGGCCGAGCAACTTTAGTGCAGGGAGTACCAATAGACCGCCCAGCGCCCGGGCGAAGGCTCGTTGGGAGAGGGTGCTGGCCAGGGTGTTGCCAAGGCCCAGCCCCAGGAGGACGCCGGGGAGGGTGAAGAAAGCCAGTTTGACCTGCTCGAGGCGCAAAAGTCCGGTGGCGGCGTAAGAGAGCGTCCAGGCCAGGGTTCCCAGGGCGAAGACCGCAGTGAACAGCGCCCGGGCCTCGTTTTTTGGATAACGCAGGGGAACGTAAATTAAAAAGGGCAGGGCACCGGCCCCGACCATGCCGACCAGAAAGCCACCGCCAAAGCTCGCGAGCCCGAGCCGGAGGGTTTCCCCGAGGGTCTCTTCCGGCGGAGCGGACGGTTCGCTGGGCCGGAAGAAGATCCAAAGGGCGAAGCCGAGGAGGACGAGCCCCAACGCTTTTTTCAGCAGCGTTTCCGGAAGCGCGATCAGGGCGTGGGTGCCGAGGGCGATGCCGAGGGCATACGCCAGCGCCGCTGGCAGATCGCGTCGCACGTTGAGGTGGCGGCGAACCAGGTAGAGCATGGGGAGGTTGGCCAGAAAGAGGAGGAAGGCGGTGTAGGGGACGACGGTCTTGAGAGGGCTGACCAGGCTCAGGGTGGGGACGATGAAGAGCGCGGGGCCGAATCCGGCCAGGCCTTTGACCACGAAGGCAAAGAGGGCCACGGCGTTGGCGAGGACGGTCATGCCAAAGCCATCCTAAGGCGTAAGCTGAGGCGAGATGGCAACGATCCCCCTGGCCCGGCTCCTTTACGCCCTGCTGCTGGCCTTGATCGTGGCCTACCTCTATGCCGTCTGGAGCGAGGACTCGAAAACCCCTTGGATTGCCTTAGGCAGGATGCTCGCCCAGCTCCTGCTCGTGGGCTACGCTCTGGCTTACGTGTTCCTCACCCGCCATCCCCTGGTGGTGTTCGCCGTGCTCACCGCCATGGCAATGGTCGCGGGATGGATCGCCCTTCGCACCGTGCTCGAGCGGCGGCGGCGGCTTTTCCCCTACGCCCTCGCCGGCGTCTTGGGCGGGGGCGGGTTGGCGCTTTTGGTGGCGACCGAGCTCGTCCTTCGACCCCACCCCTGGTACGCGCCCTCGGTGCTCATTCCTCTGGGAGGGATGGCCTTTTCGAATGCGATGAACGCCGTGAGCCTGGCGGCCGAGCGCTACTTCGCCGAGCGCGCCTTGGGCCTCGACTTCGCTCGGGCCAGGGCCAGGGCCTACCGGGCGGGGCTGATCCCGGCGACCAACGCTCTCTATGCCGTGGGGCTGGTCTCAATTCCTGGGTTGATGACGGGGCAGATCCTGGCCGGTGTTGATCCCTTGGTGGCGGCGCGGTATCAGATCCTGGTCATGTTGATGGTCTTCGCCGCCGCCGGATTGTCGGCGGCGGCGTTTCTGGTGGGACTGAGGCGCCTCGAGGCCCGGGAAACGACCCAGCGGTGAGGCGAGAACCGCCCCCTTCGGAGTCTCAGTTCGATTCGCGGCGCATTTCGGCTTCCAGCCGCGCGACGTGCTCGCCGATGAGCTCGAAGCCCGAGAGCCAAAACCCGGGGTCCTCGATGTCGAAGCCTTCCTTTTGCAGGAGCTCGGCGGGGTTTTGGGACCCCCCGGCGGCCAGGATGCGTTTCAGCTTGGGAACGAACGCCTGGCCCTCGGTCTGGTAGCGCCGGTAGAGCGAAAGCACCAGCAGCTGGCCGAAGGCGTAGGCATAGACGTAGAAGGGCGTGTGGTAGAAGTGGGGCACCATCAGCCACTCGTACTGGAAGTGCTCGGGGACCTCGACCGCGTCGCCGAACTGGTCCTTGAGCGTTTTGAGGTAGGCCGAGTGGACCGCCTCGAGGGGCGCGCCGCCGGTGAGCAGGTCGTGGGCCTCGATCTCGAAGCGAGCGAAGTAGGCCTGGCGGAGGATGGTGCCGTAGAAGCCATCGAGCTGGTGAAAGAGGATGCTCTTTCGCAGCCTGGGATCCTGCTCGGTCGCCAGCAGCCGGTCGACGAGCAGCATTTCGCCGAAGGTTGAGGCCGACTCCGCCAGGGGGAGGGGTGGGTGGAAGGTGAAGACCGGATGGGAGGCCGCGAGCAGGCTGTGGACCGAGTGCCCGAGTTCGTGGGCCAGCGTGGCCACGTCACGGGCTTGACCCTGGAAGTTGAGGAGCACGTAGGGGGTCATACCGGGCACGGGGCCGTAGGAAAAGGCGCCCGAGCGTTTCCCGTCGCGGGGGAAGACATCGATGTGCCGGGCCTCGATGACCTGGTGCATCAGCGCTTCGAACTCGGGGTCGAACTGCCTGAAAGCCTCGCTGACCAGCGCCACCGCTTCGTCGAAGGTGTACTGGCGCTCGCTTTCCCCGACCGGGGCGTAGAGGTCGTAGCGGGAAAGCCGCTTCATGCCGAGCGCCCGGGCCTTGAGGCGGAAATAGGCCTGGAAGGTTTGGCTCCCCTCTTCCGTGGCTTTCAGCAAAGCCTCGACCACGGCATCGGGGAGATCGTTCATCTTGTTCCTGGCCGAGATCGGGGTTGGGAAGCCCCGGAGTTTGACGTATTCGTTCTTCCAGTCCTCGGCCACCAACCGGTAGAGCTCCCCAAGGATCATCGCCTCTTCGCGGTAGCGCTCGAGCATGGCGTCGTAGGCGGCCTTGCGGACGGCGGGGTTTTGATGGCGGGTGTAGCGTGAGAGCTCACTCTTTTTGGCCTCGACGCGCGTGCCCTCGGCTTCGAAAGCGAAGGTGTAGCGGTCGTTAATCGTTTCGTAGATCTTGCCCTGAGCCCGGGCCACCGTGTTCTTGAGGGTGATGGCTCGCTCGGCCTCCTCGCCGAGGGTGAAAGGGCGCCACGAGCGCATTTCCGAGAGCCAGTAGGCATAGCGGGGCCCCGCGGCCTCGATCAAGGCCTTGGCCTTGGCGTCCTCGAGGTGCTTCCACCACACCTCGAAAAAGAGGGTCTTGGCCGAGAGTTCGCCGAGCTGGCTTTGGGCGTGGGCGAAGCGGGCCTGGGCCGCTTCGGAGCGGCTGTCGGCATAGAACTCGAGCGCGGCGTAGGCGACGAGCCTGTGGGCCAGGAGGGAGAGTTCTTCAAACTCCCGGAGCAGCTCCATGAAGCCGTCGCGATCGAGGTCGTTCAGCTTTTCCCGCCAGCGTCCGAAGTGCTCGGCTTTCGCCGTTAGGGCTTTGAGCTCGGTTTCGTACGCGGCCACGTCTGGGAAGAGGTCGGTGAGGTCCCAGCGCCATGATTGAACGTCGTTTGCCATGCGTCCAATATACGGGGTGGGCGAGGTTATACCTCTTGGGGGTATAAAAGAGGTATGAACGAGCGTCTTGTGATCATCGGTGGCGTGGCTGCGGGAATGAGCGCCGCGGCCAAGGCAAAGAGGAGCCGTCCTGATCTCGAGGTCATCGCCTTTGAAAAAACGCATTACGTGTCTTACGGGGCCTGCGGGTTGCCCTATTTCATCGCGGGCGAGATCGAGCGGGTCGAGGATCTGGTCGCCCGGACCCCCGAACAGTTCAAAAAGCAGGGCATTGCCGCGCTCACCCGCCACGAAGTGGTCGGTGTGGACTACGAAAATCGCGAAGTTTTGGTGCGCGACCTCGAGGGGGGAGAAACGCGAAAGGAGCGCTTTGACTACCTGGTGATCAGCACCGGCGCCAGCCCGGTGCGGCTGGCCCTTCCCGGTGCCGATCTGCCGGGGGTTTTTACCCTGCGCACGCCGGAGGACGGGCTCGCGATTCGCGAGTGGTTGAATCGCGCCCGTCGAGCGGTGGTTGTTGGCGGTGGGTACGTGGGCCTCGAGATGGCCGAGGCCTTCCGCAAGCGGGGCCTTGCGGTGACCGTGGTTGAGGCCAGGGACCGGGTCATGCCCCAGCTCGATCCGGAGATCAGCGAGATCGTCGGCGAGGCGTTGGTTCGGAGCGGGGTCGAGGTCGTTACCGGGGCTCGGGTTGAGGGATTCACCGGTGAGGGCGCGCTCGGCGCGGTGGTGACCAGCCAGGGGACGATCGACGCCGATCTGGCCCTGGTTTCGGTCGGCATCCGGCCGAACGTGGCGTTGGCGGAGCAAATGGGCGTCCGGCTCGGCCCCACCGGTGCCATCGCCGTCGACGAGAAGCTTCGCACCAACCTCCCCGGCGTTTGGGCGGCCGGGGACGTGGCCGAGAGCGTGCACCTGGTGACCGGCGAGCCTTACTGGCTGCCCCTTGGCGATGTGGCGAATAAGCACGGCCGCACCGCGGGCGCGGTGATCGCCGGTGAGGACGTGACGTTCAAGGGGGTGGTGGGCAGCGCGATCAGCAAGGTCTTCGATCTCGCGGTTGCGGTGACCGGCCTCACCGAGGAAAGGGCGCGTCAGGCGGGTTTTGACGTTCGATCGGTGATGATCAAGTCCCGAGACCGGGCGCACTACATGCCCGGTGGCCACCCGCTTTTCGTCAAGCTCGTTTACGAGGGGAATTCGGGCCGGTTGCTCGGGGCCCAGATCGTGGGCGGGGGCAGCGATGCGCTGCGGGTCGATGTGGTGGCAACGCTCATCCACCAGGGGGCGACGGTTGAGGATCTGCGCCGGCTCGACCTGGCCTACGCCCCGCCCTTCAGCCCGGTGTGGGACCCGCTCTTGATCGCCGCCAACCAGGCCAAATAGGCCGCCTGTATGAACGTTTGTTAAGAGGCCCCTAAGCCGCCCCGGGCCCGGCCTTCTTAGGCTGGCCTCGAGGTGATGGCAATGAAAAGCAGACGGTGGTTGGTTGGGGTTTTGGGTGTCCTCGGTGTGGTCGTGCTCTCGGCCTGCAGCTCGTTGGCCACGCCCCAGGCGGACAGCAGCGACGCCCAGGCGGTGGTGGCGGATGAGCTGGCGCTGGATGGGGCGCTTTTAGAGGATCTGGCGGCGGGGACGCTGAGCGCTGGCGCTCAGGGAGTGGATACCCAGGCCCTCCTTCCCGGCTTTCCCCGTCCGGTGGCCCGCTTGCTCCGGCATTGGCGGATTAGGCTCGCGAGCTTGGACTTTGGAACTGGCACCGGGCAGTGCCAGGCGGAGATCAAATCGGGTACGGACGCTGATGGTGACGGGATCGTCAGCGGATTCTCGATGACCTTTACCAATTGTTCCGCTACGACTGATGATGGCCACACCGCCACGTTTGCCGGAACGCTCACCTACAGTGACACCAATGATAATGACAGCAACGTCAAGGGCCGGACCATGATCTTCACCAACTTCCAGGCCACCATCAGCGGCACCAACGCCCGTGGCGAGGCCTTCAGCCGCAGCCGGACCTGGGACGGCAGCGTGACCGTGGACGAGGGCGCTGGGGGAGCCGTGACCATTACCAAGAACATGACCGTGAACATCACGGTGTCCCGCGATGGCCAGGTGGTGCACGAGACCGCGACCGCCATCGATCGCACCACCACCTACACGCCCGACGACCCGGCAAGCCCCCGAGACGCGGGTACGCTCGAGGTCACCGGCACCGTCGACATGACCCGCGACGGGACCAATTTCGTGTTCAACGTGGCCACCGACCCGGGCGACCCCTTGCACTGGTCGAAGAGCTGCGCCCAGCAGCAGGACAACTTCCCGGGGTTTGACCGCGGGATGGTGGTCTACACCTACACCACGAACGGACAGGTGACCAAGACCATCACCGTTATCTACCAGGATTGCGGCCAGGCCAACATCAACGTGAGCTTCTAAAGGGAAGGCCCTCTCAAAGCCCGGCCCGCGCGGGCCGGGCTTTACCCGTAGATGCGCAAGACCCTTTGGATGCCCGAGAGGTAGGCGGGGCCGAAGAAATGGACGTGAACCAGGAGGAAATAGAGCTGGTAATAGGGCAGGGCGTCACGCACTTCGTCGGGGACGGGGTAGATCGCTTCGTAATGGTCCCAAAAGGTCGGCGGGAAGCCGCCAAAGAGGCGCATCATCGCCAGATCGACGCCCCGTTCCCCGACCCAGACCGAGGGATCGATGAGGGCCGGTCCTTGCTGGCTCATCAGCACGTTGCCGTGCCAGAGGTCGCCGTGAATCAGGGTCGGGCCTTCGGCCGGGGGCGTGTAGCGGGCGAGGAGGCGTTCGACGTCCTTTCCGGTGGGCCCGAGCTGGTTCCAGGTGGCCTCGAGCAGGGGGGCAAGGCGAAAGTTTACGAAGAACTCGTCCCACGCCCCGTGCTCGCCCTGGGAAAGCGGGAAGGTGCCCAGATACACCGGTTTGGACCACCCGTAACGTTCTCTTCGGGTTTTGTGAAGGCGGGCCAGCATTTTTGCAAGCCCCGGCCAGTCCGCCTTGCCGGGTGGCAGGTAGGTGAGGACGAGCCCCGCCTCGCCGGCCCAGAGAACGTCAGGGGTGAGGATACCCGCCTCACGAAGGGCCTGGAGGCCTTCGGCTTCCGCCGGGAACATGCCGGGTGGGGGCGCGGGATGGGTCTTGATCACGTAGGGACCGGCGCGCCAAAGACGCGCCACATCGCCGCCCCCCATCGGTTCGGGGGGTGGAGCGTTTATGCCCGCGGCCTTAAGGAGCCTTTCCGGCCTCATCGTCTCCCGGCCAAAGCCGTTCCAGCCACTTTTCCACCAGGTCGGCGATCTCCAGATACGTTTGTTCGAACAGCCAAAGGTCGCCTTCCCAGGGGTCGTTGATCTCTCCCTGACCCCAGGGTTCGGTGATCAGGTGCACCTTGTCCCGAAAAGGGCCCGCCAGGCGCACCAGGTCGCGCTCGATCTCACGGTCGGCGGCCAGGATGAGGTCGTAGTGCTGAAAATCTTCCGGTGTGATCTGGCGTGCTCGGTGTTCAAAATAGGCGCCGTGCCTTTTGAGCACGGTCTCGGTTCGCGGGTCCATGGGTTCGCCGACGTGCCAGGGGCCGGTCCCGGCCGAGTCCACCTCGAAGGCGTTCTGAAGGCCACGTTCTTTGATCAGCTTCCGGAAGATTCCTTCCGCCATCGGGCTGCGACAGATGTTGCCGAGGCACACAAAGAGCACTCGGGTTCGCTCCATGGCTGTCAGTCTACGCCGAACGCCTTTTCGAAGGCGGTCTGGAGCCCGGCCTCGGCGGCGCCGAGGAAGGCCTGGTAGCGCTCGACGAAGTTTTCCCCTTCTTCGGTGAGGCGGGTGGCGCCGCCGCCCTCGCCGCCGCTTTTGCTTTCGACCAGGCGAAAGCCAAGCGCTGCTTCGACCTCCCGGATGCGGGCCCAGGCCGCGCGGTAGGAAAATCCGGCTTTGGCGGAGGCGGCCTTGAGGCTCCCCGTTTCCTTGATCGCGAGCAAAAGCCTGAGTGTCCGCGGGCCCATGAGGTAGGTTCCGTCTTCGCTTTCCAGCCAGAACTTTGCGCGCGGGCGCATGCTTTATTTTCGCATAATGGAGGCATGGACATCCTGCCCTATCTCAAGGAGATCAGCAAAAAAACACCCTCGAAGATCCTCCTCGTCGTGCTCGACGGCGTCGGAGGTTTGCCGCGTGAGCCCGGTGGTCCTACCGAACTCGCCGCGGCCAGCACCCCGAACCTGGACCGGCTGGCCCAAGAGAGCGCCCTTGGTCTGTATACGCCGGTCTTTCCGGGCCTCGCACCGGGGTCGGGGCCCGGCCATCTGGCGCTTTTCGGGTACGACCCTCTGAAATACCAGGTGGGCCGGGGCGTCCTCTCGGCGCTCGGCCTCGGTATTCCGCTCGGACCCCAAGACGTCGCCGCTCGGGGCAACTTCGCCACCTTCGACCCGGAGGGAAGGGTACTGGACCGCCGGGCCGGGCGTCCGAGTACCGAGGAGAACCGTCGGGTGGTGGCGAGGCTCCGCGAGGCGATTCGCGAGATCGACGGGGTCGAGGTCGAGATCCACACCGAGAGCGAGCATCGTTTCGTCGTCGTGCTCCGCGGAGAGGGTCTGGGGGATGCGGTCTCCGACACCGATCCCCAGGTTACCGGAGTGCCGGCCAAAGAGGCCGAGGCGATCAGCGGTGATGGGCCCTCGAGGCGGACCGCCGCCATCCTCAACGCGTTCGTGCGCCAGGCTCGGCAGATCCTCGCCGATGAGCCGGTCATCAACGGCGTGCTTTTGCGCGGCATCTCGAAGCGGCCCAACTTTCCCGCCCTGGGTGAGGTCGCCTCGGTCACCCCGGCCGCGATCGCCAGCTACCCCATGTACCGTGGCGTGGCGGAGCTCGTCGGCATGCGCGCCCTTGACCTCGATGCTTCGGAGGATGACCCCGACCGGCCCAGGGCCAAGCTCGAGGCGATCCGGTCCAACTGGCAGGCCTTCGACTTCTTCTACCTCCACTTCAAAAAGACCGATTCCAAGGGCGAGGACGGTGACTTCGAGGGTAAGGTGGCGCGCATCGAGATGTTCGACCGCCTCCTGCCCGAGCTCCTCGATCTCGGCCCCGACGTGGTGGCCATTACCGGGGATCACTCGACGCCGGCGGTACTCAAGGCCCACTCGTGGCACCCGGTCCCCCTGCTCATCTTCGGCCCCCATCTCCGCAACGACGCGGCCCGTCGCTTCACCGAGGATGAGGCGCAAAAGGGCGTTTTAGGCCAGCTCCGGGGCACCGAGCTCCTGCCCTTGCTGCTCGCGCATGCCGGCAAGCTGCAAAAATTCGGTGCCTAGGTGGGCACCACGGGCTCTTTCAGCGTCTGCAGTCGTTTGCCGGGAACCCGCCGTGGCGAAAGCCACGGCGGGGGTCGTTTAGATGCCGAGTGATGACTTCTTGCGGGCCCTTTTTCGCCGGCCGCCCCGGGGCGTTTCCTGGGTCCAGAGGTCGAGGACCAGATGGATCCACTGCGAGAGCAGATAGCCGAGGGTAAAAAGGCTGGCCTCGAGGGGATGCTCGAGGATGAGGGTCCGGAGATCAAACCTGGCCAGGAGACCAGCGCTCGCGGCCAGGATCGCCAAGTAGGCGATGCGACTCAAAGGCCCCAAAACCCAGGAATGGGAGAGGCCTCGATGTTTGAAGATCATTCCGTAGGGCCACCACAGCACCTTGAGCGGCCCCCACCATTTGAGCGGTCTCGGCTCCTGGCGCTCCGCGAGGTCGAGGTCGGGGGTGATCAAATAGGTACCGAGTGCGAATCCAGCCAAATAGCTCCAAACCCCCTGGGCTGGAAGGGCGAGGGCGCCCCCCAGCCAGGCGGCGGCCTGGGCGACGAGGAATCCGGTGTTGATGGTTTCGTGCACCTTACCCGAGGGCATGGCCCTCCTACGTTAAAACGAAAGTCATTCCAAGAAAAGGCACCTGGGGAACCGTCCTGTTCAGTTACCCCGGTATCCTACCTCATGTTTACGATATCTTTACGGTGAGGGCCGAAAGTAATGGTCGGAGGTGATGGTGGTGATGTGGGGTTGTCCCTGGTGTGGATGGGGTTACGGAATGGGAGGTTGGGGACTCTTGTTCGGAATTTTGTGGTTCGTCCTGATCGCCTGGCTGGTCTACGCCGTGGTCCGCGCCATGACCCGAGGTGATGGCGGGGGCGGTGGCGGAGGCCGGGGCGGCAGCGATCGCGCCCTCGAGGTCCTGCGCGAGCGTTATGCCCGGGGCGAGATCGATAAAGAGACTTACGAGCGCATGAAGCGCGATTTGGAGTCTTGAGTTTCCCCCGGCACCCCCCTCGGGGGGCGCCGGGGCATTTTGCAAAGGGGGCGAAATGGCGAAAGTCCTGGTCGTTGACGACGATCCCGCGATCCGCGAGATTCTCCGGGCCTACTTGAGTCGGGAGGGCTACGAGCTCCTCGAGGCCGACGACGGTGAAGCGGCGCTCGAACTCGCGCCCCAGGCCGACCTGGTGGTCCTGGACTTGATGCTGCCAAAGCTCGACGGCTGGGCGGTGGCCGAGCGCTTGCGCGAGCTGCGCCCCGAGCTTCCGGTGCTGATGCTGACCGCCCGAGGCGAGGAAGAGGAGCGGGTTCGGGGCCTCGAGCTCGGCGCCGATGACTACGTGACCAAGCCGTTTTCGCCCCGAGAACTCGTGGCCCGGGTGAAGGCCCTTTTGCGACGGGTCGGTCTCAAGGAAGAACTGCGCTACGGCGAGCTGGTGATTCGGCCCCACACGCGGGAGGTCTTTTTGCACGGTGAACCCCTGCACCTCTCGCGCCTTGAGTTCGACCTCCTCCTCTTGCTCGCCCGTCACCCGGGCATGGTCTTTTCCCGGGACCGGCTGCTTGAGCGGGTGTGGGGGGAGGATTTCTTCGGCGTCGATCGAGTGGTGGACGTCCACGTGGCCGCGCTCAGGAAAAAGCTCGGCGACGATCCTGAGCATCCGCGCTATATCGAAACCGTCCGGGGCGTCGGGTATCGTTTTAAAGAGACCTGATGCGACTCTTCGTCAAACTCCTTTTGAGCTACCTGCTGGTGGTGGTCCTGGCCGAGCTGGCGCTCGCCTTTTTGGTGGAGGTCTTCGCGCCGGAGTTTTTTCGGGGGCACGTGGCCCACATGCTCGGGGCATCGGCGATGATGGGCATGGGGCCGATGGCCGAGGCGTTGAGGAAGGACTTGGAGTGGGCGCTTAGGAGTACGCTCAACTCGGCGTTTTTGGCATCGCTCCCCGTGGCCACGCTGGTCGCCGGAGGCATCGCGTTCTTCGTCAGCCGCAAGCTGACCCAGACCGCGGTGATGCTGGCTACGGCCAGTCGAAAGGTGGCGGAGGGGGACTACAGCGTCCGGCTGCCGGTGCTCGGCAACGACGAGCTCTCAGAACTCGCCCTTCACTTCAACCGCCTGGCCGAGGCGCTGGAGAAGATCGAACGGACCCGGGTAGAGCTCATCGGGAACGTGGCCCACGAGTTGCGCACGCCGCTCGCGGCCCTGCAGGGGTATGCCGAGGCGATGGCCGACGGGGTGATGCCGGCGGATGCGGCGGCGCGGGCGATCACCCGGGAGGTGCAGGCCATGCGCCGGTTGGTCGAGGACCTCTCCATGGTGTCCCGGGTCGAGGCGGGGGCGGTGCCGATGGAGCTCCGGGCCTACGAGGCCGACGCTTTGCTTCGCGCGGCCTACGAACGCTTCCTGCCCGCCTTCGAGGCCAAGGGGGTCGAACTCGACCTCCAGATGCCCGAAAAGCCGCTACCGCCGGTTCGGGCCGACCCCGAGCGGGTGGGGCAGGTGCTCGCCAATTTGATCCGGAATGCCCTGCGTCACACCCCTGCTGGGGGGCGGGTCATCCTTTCGCTCGGCGCCGACGAAGCCGGAGCCCGCTTTTGCGTTTCCGACACCGGCCCCGGCATCCCCCGCGAGTTCCAGGAGCGCGTTTTTGAGCGCTTTTTTCGCCTCGACCCCGCGCGCAGCCGGGCCCAGGGAGGCACCGGCGTGGGCTTGACCGTTGCCAAAGGACTGGTCGAGGCGATGGGGGGTCGGATCTGGCTCACTTCCGAAGTGGGAAAGGGCACCACCTTTTGTTTCACGCTGCCCTTTGCCGAAGGCGAGTCCGGTTTTTACAGGGGCTTTACAGGGTGGGGTTAGCTTTTAGGTATGCGACGGTTCTCATGGATCGTTCTCGGTGTTTTGGCGGTTGGCGCGGGCCTTTGGCTCGGGCTCGGCGGGTTCGGACGTGATCAGGGAGGCGAGCTCGAGGGCCTTTCCCCGAAAGAGGCGCTGGCGCTCGCCAACCAGTGGGCCGAAGAGGCGAAGGGGGTCCAGAGCTACCTCACCGCGAAGGAGATAGTGTTCGTCTTCTCGGATAAGAAAACGAAGCGCGTGCCTTTGCCGAAGGACGAGATGGCCCTCGCCGTCGCGCCCTACGTTCGCTACACCCACCCATGCGAAGTGCATTTCATGTCCAGCTGCCGGGGCGAGCTCGCAGAACAAACCTTTGCCGTGAAGGTGATCGACGAAAACGGCAATGTATTCTGGGAAGGAAAGGTCAAGACAATGGCGAATGGATTTTTTGAACTGTGGTTGCCGAGGGGGAAGAATTACCGCCTCGAGGTCAAGCAGGGCGATTACATAGGAACGGTCCCCATTACCACCGAGGGGAACGCGCCGACCTGCATTACCAACCTGAGACTTGAAAAGCGGGGGAACGATGCCTGAGGAACAGAGTGAACGTAAGGGTATGAGCGGCGGGAAGCTCTCCCGCCGCGCGGTGATCGGCGCGGCGGCGGCATTGGCCGGCGCCGGTTTTTGGGGACGGGGCGCCCGGGCCCAGGGTCTGGGCACGCTTTCCGGGGTGGTCAAAAGCCAGGCGGGATTGCTCTCGGTTGAGCTCGACGCCAGCCTCCGCCCGGTCACGGTCGCGGGACAGAGGGTTGAGCTCTTCGCTTACGGAGGGCGGGTCCCCGGGCCCCGGCTGGAGCTCAAAGCCGGGGACACACTCCGGTTGAGGTTCGTAAACCGTCTGAAGGAACCGACGAACCTCCATTTCCATGGCCTGCACGTGTCGCCAAGCGGTAACGCCGACAACATCTTCCTCGAGGTCCCTCCCGGGGAAATCCAGGATTACGAGTTCGAGATTCCGGCCGATCACCCGGCGGGAACCTTCTGGTATCACCCGCACCTCCACGGTCTGGTGGCCAAGCAGGTGTTCCTCGGGCTTTCGGGCCTTTTGATCGTGCGGGGGCCGCTCGACGAAATTCCTGAAATCGCCGCCGCCAGCGAGGCCTTCGCGGTGCTGAAGGACTTTGCGATTCAAGGCGGTCGGGTCCCGCCGCCCGCGCCCATGGACACGGTCCAGGGTCGGGAAGGTCCGGTGGTGACGGTGAACGGCAAGGCGAAGGAGCGCTTCGTGGTGCCCCGGGGTGGCCTCCTGCGTCTGCGATTGCTCAACGCCTCGAGCAGCCGGTTTTATCACCTCCGTCTGGAAAACCACCCCCTTTACCTCATCGCCACCGACGGGGGGGCGCTCTCGGAGCCGGTGGAGCTCGACACCCTCCTCCTGGCCCCGGGCGAGCGGGCCGAGGTCCTCATACGCGGCGACCGCAATCCCGGGAGCTATCGTCTGCTCGATCTGGGCTATGACCGGGGTGTCGCCGGTATGGGGGCGTTCGGCAGTGCCCGTGGCACGGGAACGCGGGTTTTGGCCGAGGTGGTCTACGGGGAAGCACGGCGGCCGGCTCTGCCACTCCCCGAGCGTCTTTTGCCCGTCGTACCCCTGGAAAACCCGGTCCGCACCCGCCGCTTCGTGCTCGGCCACGGCATGCAGATGGGACGGGGGATGGTGTTCATGATCAACGGCCGGATCTTTAACCCCCGGCGCGTGGACACCAGTGTCAGGCTGGGTGAGGTCGAGGAGTGGGAGATCGTCAACGCCGGGGTCATGGACCATCCCTTCCACCTGCACACCAATCCCTTCCAGATCGTCAGCCGAAACGGGTATCCGGAGAAGGTGCGGGCCTGGAAGGATGTGGTCCTGGTGCGGCGCGGTGAGCGGGTGCGCATCCGGGTCGCCTTCAAGGACTTCCCGGGGAAGACCGTTTACCACTGCCACATCCTTGACCATGAAGATCTGGGCATGATGGGCATCATCGAGTTCGGTGAGGGAGGCGTGTAATGGCGCGCCGTGGCATCAGCCCCAGGCAGCGCCCGAAGCCGAAAGGGCGGGGGGCGGTGCTCTGGGGCGTTTTACTTTTGGCCGCGGCCGGGATTGTAGGCTACGTTTTGCTCCAGCCCAAGACCGACGATTTCGACGCCCTGGTCGCCGAGGGGCAGAGCGCCTTGGCCCAGGTGGTGGAAGAGCCGGATCTGGGGAGCCGGCACCTGCCGCCGGGAAAGGAGATCCGCTACGCGACCCCAACCCCTACCTCCGGGATCCACAGTCCCTTTGACGTGAATCCGGGGTTTTACACCAAACCCCAACCCGCCGTCCGTCTGGTGCACAGCCTCGAGCACGGCGAGGTCGTGATCTATTACGACCAGCCTGGCAAGGCGGCGCTCGCTTACCTCCGGCGCTGGGGGGCTGAATTCCAGGAGCCATTCCAGGGCGTGATCGTCGTTCCCTTGCCGGGGCTGGGACCGAAAGTCGTGCTTACTGCCTGGCGAAGGCGGCTCGACCTCGACCCCTTCGACCCCGCAGCGGCGGCGGCGTTCATCGATCGCTACCGGGGTCGGGGTCCGGAACGGCAGGTGAGGTGAGGCGATGGCGGCAGGGGAGAGAGGCAGGCCCGTTGGCCTGCCTCTCGCTGTTTGCACGTGCTCTAGGGTCGTGCTATCCTATCCATAGCCCACCCCCCCCGGGGGGGGTTAAAAGGGGAAGCAGGACATTCGGCTGCCGCCTTGCACGAAATGATCTGCCTGGACGTCGTAGAGTGATAGCGAGGGAGGGCAAGGATGCACCGGCAGCGGGTTCCTGCGGGAGCTCGTCTCGATAGATATGTGTTTTGGAGGTGATCGCAGGTGGATGAGAAGGAAAAGGGTATGAATCACGGTTCGCACAAGCACGACCATCAATCCCACGCTCACGAAAGTCACGGGGCTCACGACCACAAAGGGCATGACCATGGCGGCGCCGGGGCCCACGACAGCCACGGCGGCCACGGTGGCGGGGCCCACCACGACCACGGCGGAGCCGGAGGTCACGAGGGCCACGACAAACACGCGGGGCACGACCCCAAAGATTTCCTGCGCCGTTTCTGGCTCAGCGCGATCCTGACCCTGCCGATTCTCTATTTCTCCTCCCAGATGCAGGAATGGCTGGGCTACACCGCCTACTCGGCGCCATGGACCCCCTGGGTGGGGCCGGTGCTGGGCACGATCCTTTACTTCTACGGCGGGAGCCCCTTCCTCAAGGGCGCGATCGCCGAGTTCCGCCACCGGCAGCCGGGGATGATGAGTCTGATCGCGCTGGCGATCAGCGTGGCCTACATTTACAGCCTGCTGGTGTCCCTCGGCTTCCCGGGCAAGCCCTTCTACTGGGAGCTCTCGACGCTGATCGACATCATGCTCCTCGGGCACTGGGTGGAGATGACCAGCGTGCAGCAGGCCAGCCGGGCCCTCGAGGCCCTGGCCGAGCTGGTGCCCACCAAGGCCCACCGGGTCGAGGACGGCGAGGTCCGCGACGTGTCGGTGGAGGAGCTCCGCGAGGGCGATCTGATCATGGTCCTCCCCGGCGAGCAGATCCCGGTGGACGGCGTGGTCGTCGAGGGAACGAGCAGCGTCAACGAGGCCTTCCTGACCGGTGAGTCGAAGCCGGTGACCAAGGCCGAGGGCGACGAGGTGGTGGCCGGCGCCATCAACAACGAGGGCGTGCTCAAGGTGCGGGTTTTGCGGACCGGTGAAGCCACCACCCTCTCCCAGATCGTGCGCTTGGTGCGCGAGGCCCAGAGCGCCCGCAGTCGCTTCCAGGCGCTCGCCGACCGGGCGGCGTCCTGGCTCTTCTACATCGCGCTGGTGGTCGGCACCGTGGCCTTCGTGACTTGGATTCTGCTGGGGGAGAACTTCAACTTCGCGCTCGCCATCGCCGTGACCACCCTGGTCATCGCCTGCCCCCACGCCCTCGGCCTGGCGATTCCCCTGGTGACCTCGAACGCCACCGCGATGGCCGCCCAAAACGGGATCCTGGTGAAGAACAGGGAGGCCTTCGAGCGGGCCTGGAACGTCAAGGCGGTGGCCTTCGACAAGACCGGCACCCTGACCGAGGGGCGCTTCGCAGTGCGTCGCGTGGCCGGGCAGGGGCTCTCGGAGGAAGCGCTGTTGCGCCTGACCGCGGCGCTTGAGGCGACCAGCAGTCACCCGCTGGCCGAGGCCATCGTCGAGGCGGCCAAGGAGCGGGGCCTCGAGCTGCCGCAGGTGGCCGACGCCCAGGCGGTCCCGGGGCAGGGGATCGTGGGCAATGTCGACGGGCAGAAGGTCTACGTCGGCCGGCCCGAGTGGCTGCGCGAGTTCTCGCTGGACCTCGGCGAGCTCAAGAAGGTGCTCGATGAGGCCGAATCCCGTGGTGAGAGCGCGATCGTGACCTTCACCGAGTCGAAGGTCCTGGGCGTGCTTTCGCTCGCCGACCAGGTCCGCGAGAGCGCCCGCGAGGCGGTCCGCCAGCTCCAGGCGATGGGCGTGGAGCCGGTGATGGTCACCGGCGACGCCGAGGCCGTGGCCAAGACCGTGGCCTCCGACCTGGGGATCAAACGCTACTTCGCCCGGGTCTTGCCTCAGGATAAGGCTCGCATCGTTCGCGAGCTGAAGCAGCAGTTCGCCGGCCAGGGCCGGGTCGCCTTCGTCGGGGACGGTATCAACGACGCGCCGGCGCTGGTCGAGGCCGATCTCGGCATCGCCATTGGCGCCGGCACCAACGTGGCCATCGAATCGGCCGATCTGGTACTGGTGGAAAACGATCCCCTCGACGTGGTCCGGGCGCTGCGCCTTGCCAAGGCCACCTACGGGAAGATGGTGCAAAACCTCGCCTGGGCGACCGGCTACAACGTGGTGGCGATACCCCTGGCGGCGGGCGTGGCCATCCCCTGGGGCATTCTCCTTTCCCCAGCGGTCGCGGCGGTCTTTATGAGCCTCTCCACGATCATCGTGGCCGTGAACGCGATGCTGCTCCGGCGGGTCCGCCTCGCCTGAGCCCGGGTACCTCGGAGGGGTACCTTAACACGGCCTTAACAAAAGCCCCTTGTAATACCCCTAGGAGGTTGGAGATGGAAAAGACAATTCGCAAGATCCAGATTCAAGGAAACATCGAGGCCGTCGAGGCGCGGTTGACCGAGCTGTTGAAGAACGAAGGCTTCGGGATCCTGAGCCGCAACGCCTTCCACGAAGTGCTCAAGGAGAAGATCGGCGTCGAGATCGAGCCCTACATCCGGCTCGGCGTGTGCAATCCCGGCTTCGCCCACCAGGCTCTCGAGATCAACCGGGCGGTGGGCATCCTGCTTCCCTGCGCGGTCTACCTGAGGCAGGTCGGGGACGCGGTGGAGGTTGGCTTTTTGCGTCCGGAACCGGCCTTCGGCCTCGTTTCGGAAGAGGTGCCTGAGGCGCTGGCCACGATCGGGCGCGAGGTTGAGGCGCGCCTTGAACGGGTGCTGCAGGCGATCGAGGTGCCGGCATGATGGGATTCGGTTTCGGCGGGCTGTGGATGCTCCTGCTCTTCTTCCTGGGCCTCTTTTTGCTCTTCGCGCTCTTGCGCGGGCCCGAGCGGGCGCCGGCCCAGGCCGGGGGAGAGCGTCCCAAGGACGTGCTCCGGGAGCGCTACGCCCGCGGCGAGCTGAGCCGCGAGGCCTACCTGCAGCAACTTAAGGATCTGGAGGGTTAGCCATGGGATGCGGATCGAGCCGTAGCCGAAGGCACCACACGCGCATCATCGACCTGGTCGAGATCCGGGAAGAAGCGCCGGCGCGCCGGGCGGAACCGGATCCCCTCGAGGAGCTGGCCACGCTCTACGCCAAGGGAAGGATCGACCGAGATACCTTCCTGCGCTATCGCGAGCTCGGCGAGGATGGCCGCTTGAGTATGGAGGACATCCGTGCCCTCCGCGAGGGCAAGCTGCCCGCGACCACCTCCGGGGATCCCGGGCTCGAGGCCGAGCTCAAGGCCCTTTCCGAGGAGATCATCGGGGTGCGGAACCGCGTTTCCGCCCTGCGTGAGGAGCGGGCCCGGCTTCTGGCCGAGCTCGAGCGGGCGTCCTCACGGGCCGAGGGTGCGTTGGAGGATTCGGGCCTTGAGGCCCACGACCTCTTCAAGGACAAGGTGGCCAAGGAGGAGCGCCTGCGGCGGTTGGAAACCGAGATTGCGCGACTGGGCGCTTCGCTCGAAAAACTCGAGGCGCTCTTTCAGGAGCTCGAGGCCGAGCGCCTCGAGGCCAAGGTGGACGCCTGGGCCGAGCGGGTGGCCCGGCTGAAAGGGGGAATGCGATGAACCTGTTCGATCGTGTGGGTCGGCTGATCCGCGCCAATTTAAACGACCTTCTGCGCCGTGCAGAGGATCCGGAGAAGGTCTTGCGCCAGGCGCTTTTGGACATGAAAGCGGCCTATCGTTCGGCCAAGAGCGAGGTGGCCTCGGCGATCGCCGAATTGCGGCAGCTCGAGCGCGAGGAGCAGGCTTACCTGGAGATGGCCGAGTCATGGCGTAACCGGGCCAAGGACGCGCTCAAAGCCGGGCGAGAGGACCTGGCCCGCGAGGCGCTCAAAGAAGCCAAGCAGGCCGAAGCCCTCGCCCGTGGTTTCGCCGATCAGATCGGCCAGCAGCGCGAGGCCGTCGAGCGGCTGAAGGTTCGCCTCAAGGCCCTCGAGGCCAAGATCTCCGAGGCCGAGGGTAAGATGAAGACCCTTGTCGCCAAAAAGAAGAGCGTGCAGGCGGCGGAGGCCGTCCGCCGGCTCGATGCGCACCTCGAAGCCGACAGCGCCCTCGAGGCCTTCCGCGAGATGGAATCCCGGATCAACGCCATGGAGGACCGTCACCAGGCGCTGGTTGAGCTCGACGAGGCGGCCGATCTGGAAAAGGCCTTTGAGGAGCTCCAGGGGGATGACCTTGAGGCCGAGCTCGACGCCCTGAAAAAGGAGCTGGGGCAGGCATGAAGCGGGGCTGGACCTACTTCTTCTTGATCGCCGCGGTGGGGGTTTTGGCTGTGTGGGCCCTGGCCGGGCGCTCCTCGAGCAAGGCGAGCGCGAGCTTGCCGGAGGTTCCCGCCGGGAGCTACGCCGATATCTCGGTCGAGACGCTGAGCGCCCTGCTCAAGGCCGAGGATCGGCCCTTCGTCTTGATCAACGTCCACATTCCCTACGCCGGCGAGATCCCCGGCACCGACCTCAAGATTCCCTATAACCAGATCGCCGCTTTCCAAGACAAGCTGCCCCAGGATAAGAACGCGCCGATCGTGGTCTATTGCCGCAGCGGGGCCATGAGCGAGTACGCGGCGCGAACCCTGGTCGAGCTCGGTTACACCCGGGTGTACAACGTCTCCGGGGGCATGAACGCCTGGCAGCGCGCGGGCTACCCATTGAGCTTCTCAGGCCGCTAAGGCGCCAAGACGACCTTCTCCCAAAGCGGGCCGCGCCCGGGTGAGCATCACCCGGGCGCAGGCGCGTGGGGTCAGCCGTTTCCGATCTGCTCTGGGGCGAGCAGGATGGCCTCGACCACGTCGCCGGCCGACACCTGGGTGTTCGGCGGAACCACCACCAGCGCGTTCCCGATGGCCATGGACCTGAGCACCCCCGAGGACTGGCTGCCCGTGCTGCGGGCACGAAACCCCCCGGGGGATTCGGGGTCATAGCTCAAAATCGCCCGGCGGAAGGCCACTTTGTGCCCCGCGCCCTTAAAGCGTTCCTCGGCCAGAGCCCTGACCTTTCGGTAAGGGGGGTCGGTGCGGCCGAGCATCTTGTAGAGTGCCGGCCGCCCGAAGAGGAAGAAGGTGACCATGGCGCTCACCGGGTTTCCGGGCAGGCCGAGGAGCGGGAGGCGTTGCCAATGGGCGAAGAGGAGCGGACCCCCGGGGCGCAGTCGCACCTTCCAGAAGTGGATTTCCCCCTCGCGCTCGAGGAGCTTGCGTACCAGGTCGTATTCGCCCATGCTCACCCCGCCCGAGGTGAGCAGCAGGTCGAGCCTGCCCGCGGTACCGATGCGTTTTTTGAGGTCCTCGAGGCGGTCGTCGACCCGCCCGAGCAAAACGGGTTCGCCACCGGCTTCCGCGACCATGGCCGCCAGGGCGTAGCTGTTGGAGTTGTAGACGCCTCCGGGGGGCAGCGGCTCACCTGGCTCCGCCACCTCGTCTCCGGTCGAGAGAATGCCCACCCTCGGTTTCCGGACCACCGGGAGCCGGGCATGCCCCATCCCCGCGGCGAGGCCGACCCGTCCGGGGGAGAGCACGGTTCCTTTTTTGAGCAGCACTTCGCCCTTTTTGTAGTCGTCGCCCTTGGGCCGAATGTCTTTCGGCGAGGCGGGGGCAAAGAGCACGACCTGGTCGCCCTCGCGCCGGGTGTCCTCCACCGCCACCACGGCATCGGCGCCTGGGGGAAGCGGGGCGCCGGTGTAGATCGCCACCGCCTGGCCGGGCCCGACCCGGCCCTCGAAAGGGCGTCCGGCCGGGGCTTCGCCGATCACCTTGAGCCGGACCGGGGACTCTGGGCTGGCCCCCAGCGTATCCGCCGCCCGGGCGGCGTAGCCGTCTACCGCGGTGTTGTCGACGTCGGGGTGGTCGACGAGCGCCGCCAGGTCTTTGGCCAGGGTTCGGCCCAGCGCGGCCTCGAGGGCCACATCTTCGATCTCTTGAATTTCAAAAACGCGCTCGGTGATCGCATTGAGCGCTTCCTCGACGGTGAGGTCGGTCCGCATAGCGCTTAGTTTAATCCCCAGCTTTTGAGGCGGTGCGGGCGTAGAGGAACCCGTCGCCGAAGCTGCCGAGGTTGGGGAAGTAGAAATAGCGCTCTAAGCGGCCCTCCCGCACGAATCCCGTCTTTTCCAGAACCCGCTGCGAGCGGTGGTTGTCGACGTGGGCGGTGGCCATGACCCGGACCCCGCCCAGCGCCAGGAGCGTTTCGGTGAGGGTGGCGACGGCCTCGGGCATGAACCCCTTTCCCCAAACCTCGCGACTGAGCGCGTAGCCGATCTCGAGGCCGAGGCGTCCGGCGTGGACCGAGAGGCTGCCGATCGGTATCCCCCGGTATTCGATGAGGTAGGTCAGATCCCGGCAGTGGGCGACAAGGCCCTGGCTTTGGGCCCAGGCCTTGATCCAGCGGCGGAGGACCGCCAGGCTGTCGTCGGTGCTGCGGTGCGGGCGAAAACCCAGGAAGCGGGTCACCTCGGGGTCCGAGGCCCAGGAAAAGAGGGCGTTTGCGTCATGGAGCTGTGGCGTTCGAATGCGCAGACGTGAGGTCTCAAACGCCGGCGGTAGCCTGATCATCCCGCGCCCACCTCCTGAGGGCAAAATTGACGGCAGCCAGGGCGGCCAGGCCGGAAAGCCCCGTAAAGCCCACCAGCAGGCTCGAGGCATGGACGAACAAGAGCGGAAGCAAGCCGCTGAGCGCGGTGACGCTCCCCTGGAAAAGCGCCGGGACGATGACCGCACCGCCTTGCAGCCGCAGCCAGAGCAGGCTCGGGGTGAGGAGCACCGAGAAGGCGACGGCCAGGGCGATCGAGGCCCACACCGGGGTCTCTGGGTTGGGGGTGAGCAGGATCAGCGGCGCATACCACAGGCCCCAGGCCAGGCCGATCCGAAGCGAAGCCGGCCAGAAGCCGAGTCCCCGGTAGGCCGCCCACAGGTAGCCGCGCCAAAAGAGTTCCCCACCCAGGGCGAAGACGAGGTTGGCGGTGGCGGCGGCGATGAGGCTTTGGGTGATGAAGAGCGCGACGAGCGAAAGGGCGCTGGCGTCGGCCACGGTGGGCGGCAGCTTGGCACGAAGCTCGGTGAGTCCGGAAAACTCGGCGAGCGGAAGCGAGAGAACGACGGTCGCGGCCAGGAGTACGAGCGGGCTGAACCAGGCGATGAGCCACCAGAGGTTGGGCCGTCCCAAGACGAGGATGGAAAGGCCGGCCCGCCGGGCGGCGATGACCGCCACCAGCCCCGGGAGCCAGGCGTAGCCGACGAAGAATAGGGGGATTTGCAGCACAGAACCCCGGCTGGCGAACCAGATTATCAGGAACCAGCCGCTCAGGATCACGACGGCGGCCAGACGGTCGCCGCTTTGGGGCGTGGGCCTCTGGTCGTTCATCGCATCAGCATACCGTGGGGCCAGATAAAATGAGGCGTGCGCCTGGGCTTGCTGGTACTTTTGATCGTGCTCACGGCTTGCGGATCCCAGCTGCCGGAGAGCCCCGGTGAGCCCTTACGCTTTGCGGTCGATCGTCTGCCCGACGCCTATGTCGGCGAGCCTTACCAGGGGTCGCTGGTCGCGGCCGGCGGCGTGCGGCCTTACACCTATGAACTCAAGGGCGAACTGCCCCCGGGCTTGCACTTTGAGGGCGGTCGCCTCATCGGGGTCCCGAAGAAGAAAGGGCGTTTCCGTTTCGCGGTGACCTTGCGCGATGCCGCGCTCAACGTTCGCGAGGCGAGCTACGAGCTTTTGGTCGGCGACCCCCCGCCGCCCCGGTTGCGGATGCTCCTCCCCGAAAGCCCGACCAGCGCCCCGTTCATCTGGGTGGTGCGTGAGGAGGGTCGGCGTGCGCTTGGGTTCCAGGCCCGCTTTTCCCTCAAGGGCCTTCGCCCCGAGCTGAAAACACTCCAGATCAGCAACAAGGCGGTGGCCGTCGTTCGGTGGGTGGAAAAGGACGAGGCGCTCGATATTGATCTGGCCTGGCTTGCCCCGGTCTCGGACCAGGAGGTGCTGCGCCTGACCCTGGTGCCCTCGCGCGAGCTGCGGCCCAGGGTGGTCTACAGTGCGCGTTTTTACGATCCCTCGGGTGAGCTGTTTCTGGCCTCGAGGTCCGTCAACCTCAAGCGGGAAGGCAAAGGGCGCTATCGCTACCCGGATTTGCTGGCCCTGGCCCGCGAGTGGAAGAAGAAGGCCACCAAGGCCGCCCCGCTCAGCCACGATTTGAACGGCGACGGAATCGTCGACGAGAAAGACCTCCAGCGTCTTCGTGAAGATTACGCCTGGTCGAGTGCCCCGAATGCTGCGGGGGATGGATCGAGCCAGGCGCGTTGATCAAAACACCGGAACGCCGCGGAACAGCTCGATCGTACCGCGCTCGAGCGCTGACTTATCGAAATCGACGAGCGCCATCACCTGGGGCGGACAGCTTTCGACGCAGGCGTTGCAGCCGGTGCAGCGTGTCAACTCCAGCTCGAGAACCGTCTCTTCGTTTTCCTGCCGGCGGTGAATGGCCCCCGTGGGACACACGTTGGTGCAGACGGGGCACAGCGTGCAGTCTTCATCGACGGTCACCCCTGGCCAGCGCACTGAATCGCTTCGCCGGGCGGCGAGTGACCTGAGGCGGAGCTCGTCGGACAGGCTCTCGTCGTCGCCGGGGAGGAGTTCGGGGGGCGGTTCGGGTAAGGCCTCCGCGACCACCCGGCGCGCCGTTCCCAGCCAGCTGGTAAAGATCTCCCGGCGGCCGAGGGGCGGACCGGGCAGGGGATCGGTGGTGACGGTGACCTCGAGGCCCGGGAAATACCGCCGCGCTTCCTCGATCATTCGCTCTAGGTGGGGAATGACCGTCTCGCCCCCGATGGGGCAGGTGGGGCAGTCCCCGCGGGCCAGCGTGAGCCGGCCCAAGCGGCTGCCCGATTCGGCGAGGACCCCCGGGGTGAGGCGTCCGAGGCAGAGGGTCTCCTCGCCGTGACCTTCGGCCCGGCTGCACTTGATCTGCCCCCGGCCCTTGGTGAGGGCTTCCTGCAGCGGCCCGAGGGGGTAGCCGAGGGCCGTGCCCGGACAGACTCCCACGCAGAGCCCGCAGCCGGTGCAGTCGGTTTCCTCGATCTGGACCGTGAAGTGGTTGAGGTCGATGGCCTGGTGGGGGCAGGCGTCGGCACAGGCCGAGCACCCGCCTACGGTGTAGCGCTCCAGCAGGCAGCGTTCGGCGACGAAACTCGGGGTCGGATCGGTGAGCTTGAGGAAGACCTCGAGGAAGTTGTCGAAAAGCCCCATCCCTTTCAGCATAACCCAGGCTTGTATAAGTGAGCGCTTACTTATACAATGGACGGTGGGAGGGGAGAGCGATGAAAAACCGGCTGGAGTGGGCGAACTTGGTGTTGGGCGCGTGGTTGTTCCTGTCGCCGTGGATCCTGGGGTTTTCCGGCACCTCAGCGGCGGCATGGAGCGCCTGGGTTTTGGGCGCGCTGGTGGTCATCCTTTCCGGGCTCTCGATCTCCGACCAGCAGCGCTGGGAGGACTGGGGGAACGCAGCCGTCGGGGTCATCGGTTTCCTGGCCCCCTGGCTGTTCGGTTTCCTCGGAACTTCGGTCGCGGCGTGGAACTTCTGGATTATTTCGCTGGCAGTGGTTATCATCGCCATCTGGGCGGCGACGTCTCCTGCGACGCCCAAGGCGACGTCGTGAAGGCATTTGGCCTTTCGGCGGGGGCGGGCGTTGCCCGCCCCCGCGGGTTATGGCTGGGAGGGCGATGACCACCGCATTGGGACCTCAAAAACGGCGCCGGAAGGGCAGCGAGCGCAGGGAAGAGATTTTAAATGCCGCGCTCGAGGTGTGCCTCGAGGAAGGCGTTGCGGCGCTTCGCACCGAGAAGATCGCCCGGCGGGTGGGGCTGAGCTCGGGCGGGATCTTCCGTCATTTCTCCAGCAAAAAGGTCATTCTCTCGGCGCTCGCCGAGCGTCTTTGCGCCCGCCTCGAGGCCACGCTGCCCTCCTTCCCGGCCGAGGCGGATCCCCTCTCGTGGTTGCATCAGTTCGTCGAGGCCAGGAGCCGCGCCCTCCTAGAGGACGCGGGGCTCGGTTTGCTCTTTTCCCGGGAGTTCGAAAAAGCCCTGCCCGAAGAGGCCAAAAGGGCGCTCCGCGCCCAGTTTTCCAAGAGCTGGGAAGCCCTTTTGGGCGCGGTGCGCGCGGCGCAATCGCAAGGAAGCGCCCGTCAGGATCTCCAGGCCGAGGAGCTGGCGATGGCCCTCACCGCTTTGGTGCAGTGCGTGCTGTGGCCCGCGCTCACGCGGGACTACAACCACGATCCGGAAAAGGTCTGGCGGGCCGCCTTTGACCTACTCACTCGCCCCTGTCCCGAGGAAGGCTGAGATCTCTTCGAGAAAGCGTTCGAAGGCGGGGAAGTCGAGCTGCTGCTGGTTATCCGAAAGCGCCACCAGCGGGTTGGGGTGGACCTCGACGTGGACCGCGTCGGCCCCGGCGGCGAGCGCGGCCTTGGCCAGCGGGGCCAGGAGGTCGGTGCGCCCGGCAGCGTGGGTCACATCGACCACCACCGGCAGGTGCGTTTCCTGCTTGGCGAGCACCGCTCCCGAAAGATCGAGGGTGTTCCTCGTCCACCGTTCGTAGGTGCGGATGCCGCGTTCGACCAGGACGACCTGGTCGTTCCCCTGGCTCAAAATGTACTCGGCGGCGTAGAACCATTCCTCGATGGTGGCGCTCATGCCCCGCTTGAGGAAGACCGGCTTTTTGGCCTGGCCCACTTCCTTTAAAAGGGCGAAGTTTTGCATGTTGCGGGCGCCGATCTGGAGAATGTCGGCGTAGGTGGCCACCGTTTCCACGTCGCGCGTGTCCATGACCTCGGTCACGAAGGCCATGCCGTACTTATCGGCCACTTCCCGGCCGATCTCGAGGCCCGCCTTGCCGAGTCCCTGGAAGGCGTAGGGGCTGGTGCGCGGCTTGTAAGCGCCTCCGCGGAGCACCTTGACCCCCTTGCTGGCGAGGAACGCCGCCGCTTCCTCCATCTGCGCCGGCGATTCGATGGCGCAGGGTCCGGCGACGATGAGCTTCTCGCCGCCGCCGAACACCGCCGGGCCGGCGCGAACCACCGTGGGTTCGGGGTGGCTTCGGCGCGAGTAAAGGAAGGTCTTTTGGTCCTCGGCTTCCTCGAGGGCCAGGCTGGCTTTGAAGATTTCTTTGAAGAGCTTCTTGATCGTTTCCGCGGGGAAGGGCCCCGGGTTTTCCCGGGTCAGGGCGTCGAGCATCTCGGATTCCCGGAGTGGGTCGTAGTGGGGGAGTCCGAGGGCGGTTTGGATCCGGCCGATCTCGGCCGCGATGCGCCCCCGTTCCGAGAGGAGGGCCAGAAGTTCCCGGTTAATGCGGTCGATCTCGCGCCTCAGTTCTTTAATCCGCGTTTCCACGACGCTCCTCCGAGCGCTTACGCGTGCGCTCGCCGACGCCGGCCACCACCACCGACAGCCAGTAGAGTGCCAGCAAGGGAATGCTGACCAGCGAGAGGTTGATCACGTCAACCGTTGGGGTGATGATTGCCGCCAGCGTGATCACCGCCACCACGGCGATGCGCCAGTTCCTGGCCAAAAAGCCGGCCGAGAGAATGCCCAGGCGTGAGAGGAAGTACGAAAGGACGGGCATCTCGAAGAGGATGCCCATAACTGTCATGTAGGTCAGGATCTGTCCGATGTAGCGCCCGATCGAGATCTGGGGCGTGACCACGTTGCCCAAAAAGCCCAGCAGGAAGGGAACGGCGAAGGGCAGCAGGACGTAGTAGGCAAAGGCGGCGCCCACGGCGAAAGAGAACCCGGCGGCGACGATGAAGGGAGCGGCGAGGCGACGTTCGTGGGGGTAGAGCCCGGGGGCGACGAAGGCCCAGAGCTGGTAGATGATGAAGGGCAAGGCCAGCACCAGACCGCCAAAAGCGGCCACCCGGAGCGCGGTGATGAACGGCTCGGTGATGTCGAGGACGATGAGGTTGACCGGGGTACCGTTTTGAGCCGCGGCGCGGTCGAGCGGCACCTTGAGCCAAGCCAGGAGGGGAACGCGGTACACATAGGCCACGCCCGCAGCGACCACCCAGGCCAGAAGTGCCCTCAGGATGCGGGCCCGCAGTTCCTCCAAATGTTCGACCAGAGGGGCTTCTTTGAGCCCCCCACTTGATGGATTTTCGGCCATCGCCTAGCTCTCTTTGGCCCCGACCTGAATGTCTTCTTGGGCTTTTGGCTTCGCCTTTGGCTGGGCGGGCTCATCATTCATGGCCGATTCCAGCTCTTCCTTGATCTCGGAAGCGCCCTTTTTGAATTCGCGGATCGACTGTCCCAGGCTTCTCCCGAGCTCAGGGAGCTTCTTCGGACCAAAGAGCAGGAGCGCGATTACCAGGATGACGAGAATTTCCGGCATGCCAAGGTTCATCCCCAAACCTCCCTGTCCCCTAGGATACTCCTTTCCGCTTTCGCCACACCCAGCCCTCGATGATGCGTTGCTGGCCCCGACCGATGGCCAGGGCGCCTTCGGGAACGTCCTTGGTGATGGCGCTGCCGCCGGCTACGAAGGCGTAATCGCCGATGTTGACGGGAGCGATGAGAACCGAGTTCGAGCCGACGAAGGCCTGCTGGCCGATGCGCGTCGGGTGCTTCTTCTTACCGTCGTAGTTGGCGGTGATGACCCCGGCCCCGATGTTTGAACCGGCTCCCACGGTGGCGTCGCCCAGGTAGGCCAGGTGGCCGGCCTTGGTTCCCGGGCCGAGCACGCTGTTTTTGACCTCCACGAAGTTGCCGACGAAGGCGCCTTCCTCAAGCACCGCCCCCGGGCGCAAACGGGCCAAGGGACCGACGACGGCCCCGGCCTCGAGGCGGGCGCCCTCGAGGACCGAATGCGGTCGGACCTCGGCCCCGGCGCCGACCACGCTGTTTTCGACCACGCTGTAAGCGCCGATGCGCGCGCCTTCGGCGACTTTGGTCGTGCCTTTGAGCATGACCCCCGGCTCGAGGACCACGTCGGCGGCGAGCTCGACCTCGGGTTCGAGGTAGATGGTCTCCGGCAGAATCATGCGCACCCCGCGCTCCATCCAGCCGGCGCGCAGGCGGTCGAGCAGGACGCGTTCGACCTCGGCCAGCTGGGCGCGGGTGTTCACCCCGATGAGCTCCTCTTGGTCCTCGGCCATGAGCGCGCCGACGGGGAGGCCGGCCTCGAGGTAGCGCGCCACCAGGTCGGTGAGGTAATACTCCCCGGCCCGGTTATCGTTCTTGACCTTGGCCAAGAGATCCCACACCCTGGCGTCGAAAGCGTAGACGCCGGTGTTCACTTCGGTGATCGCCCGTTCCTCGGGCGAGGCATCCTTTTCCTCGACGATTCTGGCCACCCGGCCATCGGCACCTCGGACGATGCGCCCGTAGCCATAAGGATCGTCCTTCTTCATGGTGAGGACGATCATGCCCCGGCCTTGGGCCCCAAGCGCTTCTTTGAGGCGGTGGAGGGTGCGCTTGGAAATGAGCGGCGTATCACCGCTGGTCACCAGCAGGGCGCCGGTGAAGTTTTGGAGGGCAGGTTTGGCCGCAGCAAGCGCGTGCGCCGTGCCCAGAGGCTCTTTTTGGTGGGCAAAGCGTACGCCCTGGTCCGCCAGGGCTTCCATGACCCGTTCGGCACCGTGCCCCACGACCACCACCGTCTCCCTGGCGCCGCTTTGGCGCGCAGCCTCCACGGGGTAGCGGAGCATCGGACGCCCCAGGAGCGGGTGCAAAACCTTCGGCACCTTCGACCGCATTCGGGTTCCAAGACCGGCCGCCAGAATGACCACGCTATGTTCCATGCCTTTGCTCCCCCATACGCCGAAGCATGTACCAAGCCACTAGGATAAGCGGAATCGAGACCAGCTGGGTGGCGGTGAATAGACCGATGCCCAGTTGATCGTTTTGATAGACCGGCCACCAAAGGGGGTTCAGCCGGAAGGGCTCTTCGATCAGCGAGCGGAGCAGGCTGTAGGCCAAAACGAAGTTCCAAAAGGCATAGCCCGGCGTGCCTCGTTTGAGCCAGCGCCACACCAGGACCAAAAGGATAAGCCCCACCAGCGCCCCGTAGATCTGGGTGAGGTGCACGGGGCCGCGGACGATTTCGCCGGCGCAATAGCCCCAAGCCAAATCGCCGGTCGATGTGCAGATGCCGGGGAAGCCCACCGCCCAGTCCGGCCAGGTGAAGCCGAGGGGGAGGGTGGTCAGGCGACCCACGGTGTCCGATCCGTTCATGAGGTTGCCGATCCGCCCGGCGATAATCCCCAGCGCGACCCCGGGGAGTGCCGCGTCGAGGTAGTCGTAGACCGGTGCGCCGTGGCGTTTGGCGAAGAAGTAAAACACGGCGATGCCGCCGAGAATGCCGCCGTGAAAGCTGAGCCCGCCCTGCCAGATGTAGAGCGCGCGCACGGGATCGCCGGCGAAGTCCTGCCAGCTCGTGAGCACGTACACCACGCGAGCGCCCACGACCCCGGCGATGACCGCCCAAAACGCTGCCTGGGAAAAGAGTTCCACGTCGTGGCCCCGGGCTTTGACGATGCGTTCGGCGATGGTGTAACCGATGAAGATAGCGGCGGTGATCAAAAGGCCGTACCAGCGGATCGTCAGGGGGCCGATTTCGATAAAGATAGGGTCCATAGATCCTCCGTAAGCTCTCTTTGGGCAACGTCCCCAGCATACCGGGAACGCCGTCGGGTCTGTCGTCCGTTAGGGTAGGCGGCACCGGGGTGAGAATGCAAAGAAGCGCCCCCGGCGCCCCGACGGCACCCGACCCTGACCGCTTAGGGCTGCTCCCTTCCGGGCCTGACCCGGTTCACGGCGGGTCGCCGCGTCGGACCGGGGGCAGCGACAGTGTAGCAAAAAGCTTGGGCTTTTCCTAGACTCAAAGACGTGTCCGCCCTGGAGGCTATTGAGCTTGGCAAGCGCTACGGTCGGCGATGGGTCTTACAGCAGGTGAGTTTCAGCGTCCAGCCGGGTGAGGTCTACGCCCTCGCCGGCCCCAACGGGTCGGGGAAGACCACGGTGATCCGCCTGGTCACCGGTTTGGCCTTCCCTTCCGCCGGCGAAGTGCGCCTCATGGGTCAAAAGGTGCACGAGGGGGGCTGGGCCCTTCGGCGGCACCTCGGGGCGGTGGTCGAGGCGCCAGCGGCCTTTTATCCCCAGCTCACGGGCCGGGAAAACCTCGAGCGCCTGGCCTGGATGGCAGGCTTAAGAAGGGCGGCCTCGAGGATCCGGGAGGTTTTGGCCCAGCTCGAGCTCATGGCGGTCGCCGATCAGAGGGTCGCCACCTACTCGCTGGGGCAGCGGCAACGCCTGGGGTTGGCCGCGGCCATTCTCGCCCGGCCCGAGGTGTTGGTGCTCGACGAGCCAACCAGCGGCCTGGACCCGGTCGGGATCGGGAAGGTGCACCAGATCCTCGCCGAGGAGGCCTCGAGGGGGGCCGCGGTGCTCATCTCCACGCATCATCTGCGCGAGGTCAGCGCCTACGTCCACAAGGTTGGCATCCTCGGCGGTGGCCGGCTGGTCGACGAGGTCAGCGTGGCCGCTGAGAAAACGCGCCACCGCATCCGGGTGGACGACCCGCCCCGGGCGACGGCCCTTTTGCGAACCCTGCCCTCCCTCCAGAACGTTCGTTTGCGTGGCGAGTGGGTCATCGTGGAGGGCGCCGTCGAGGGGGCGGTTGACGCGCTCGTTGCCGGGGGCTTCAAGGTTTTCGAGGTGACGCGCGATTACTTCGATCTCTACGAATACTATCGGGAGCGGGTGGCGCATGGCTAGGTTGTTTTTGTGGGAGATTGAGAAACTCCGGCACCTGCGCTCGGTCAGGCTCGGGCTGCTCGCCGCGGTGGTGTTGCCCCTCATCTGGTCGGTCGCGCCCGGTCTCAAGGCGGTCTACGGACTGCAGCTGGTCTCGGGATGGCAGGTCCCGGCGCTGGCGTTGCTGGCGGGAATGGAGTTTTTGTACCCCTTCCTGGTCGCCATGGCGGCTTCCGAGGTGCTCGGGAGCGAAGTGAGCATGGGCACGCTCAAGGCGTTGCTCTTGCGACCGATGTCCAGAACGCGAATCGTGCTGGCAAAGCTCCTCGCGGTGCTGTTCATTCCCTTTCTCTTCCTCGGCGCCAGCCTGGGTGCCGGGATCGTGGCCGGGCTTCCCCATGGTTTCGGTGGATTTTTCGGGGGAACCGGCCTTGGGGAGGGTGGGTTTGCCGGCATGGGGTATCTTGGGGCCGGCGAGGCGCTGGGTGAGATTCTTCGCGCCTATGCCCTGGCCGCGCTGACCCTGCTCCCGATCGCCGTGCTCGCGCTCCTCTACGCGGTGGTCTTCCTCTCCACGACCGCGAGCGCCCTGGCCACCCTGGCCACCGTGTTGCTGATGCGCCTGTTGGTGGTTTTCCCGGCGATCACGCCGCTGTTGCTGACCCGTTACCTCGATCTCTACCTGCGGCCGGAGGCAGCGGGGCCGGGCTTATTGCTGCTGGTGATCTATACGCTGGGTTTTGCGGTCCTGGCGGTGTTGCTCTTTGAGCACAAGGATGTGTGAGGAGGTTGTTCATGGGCAAACTGACCCACTTCGAAGACGGCGAGCCGCGGATGGTCGATGTCACCCAGAAAGTGCCCACGGTTCGGGTGGCCCGGGCCGAGGCGGTGGTCAGCCTCCCCGAACCGGCCTGGCGCGCCCTCGAGGAGGGGGGCGTGGGGAAGGGGGATCCTCTGATGGTGGCGCAGATCGCCGGGATCGCCGCTGCAAAGCGCACGAGCGACCTCATTCCCCTGTGCCACCCCCTCCCGATCGGCCGGGTCAAGGTCGACGTGGCGCTCGTGGCCGAGACCCGTCAGGTGCGGATCACCACCGAGGTCAAGACCAAGGCCGAAACCGGCGTTGAGATGGAGGCCCTCACCGCGGCCAGCGTGGCGGCGCTCGCGGTCTACGACATGTTGAAGGCGGCGGCGAAGGGGATCGAGATCGGCCCGATCCGTCTTTTGTACAAAGAGGGCGGCAAATCGGGAACCTGGGTCGCGGATGAGGCTGGCTCTTGAAGCTGGGCCTCACTAAAATGGAGCGCATGGGTATCCGCGGGGTGCTGTTTGATTGGGGCGGTGTCTTTACCGTCGGGACCTTTGACGGTCGGGTCATCCGCAATTTGGCGCGGCGCTTTGCCCTGCCCGAGGATCGGGTGTCGCGAGCCTACTTCGAGCACGTGGAGCGGCTGGAGCTCGGGGAGTGGACGCTGCGGCGGTTTTGGGACGTTCTGTCGCAGGCGCTGGGGGTTGAGGCCCCCTACGCCACCTTCCAGCGGCTCTTTTTGGGCAGCGTGGCGCCCAGGCCCGAAATGTACGAACTGCTCGCCGCCATGCCCGAGGGCGTCGCCGTCGGTCTTCTCTCCAACAACTATCCGGTGATCTCGCGGTTTCTGCGGGCCGAGGAGTATTTCGATCGCTTCGATGCTGCGGTGTTTTCGAACGAAGAAGGCCTCAAAAAACCTCAGCCCGAGGCCTTTCAGCTGGCGCTCGAACGCCTGGGGCTGCCGGCACCTGAGGTGCTCTTTGTCGACGACAACGAGGTCAATACCGAGGCGGCCCGGGCTCTCGGGTTTAAGGTCCACCGCTTCACCGACCCCCCGCGTTTCCTAAAGGCCCTCAAGGCCGAAGGCATCCGTCTCCCCGCCGCGCCTGCGCGGCCCTAAATCCGGCTCGGTATGCGCGCCGTTCGCTTGCTGCAAGGTTATCTCTGGCACCCCCGGACCCTCGAGGTCGACCCCGGCTCCTGGTTCCCGGCCCAGGTCGAGCTCGAGGGTGAGACGGTGCACCTGGCGACCGACCCAATCCGCCCTCCCTTTGCTTTCTTCGATGACGGCACCCCGACCGAGAGCCAACGCTTTTACCAGCTGACCGCCCTGGTGGTGAGCGCGTCGCCGGACGATGCGTTGGTGCGGCTGGCGGAGCGGATGGCGGCCTGGCTGAAGGTCCGGCTCGAGGCGACGCCGGAAGGCGTGGGCTGGTTGATCTTCGGAGACCTGAGGGCGCTCTGATCCTATACCCCCAACAGCGTGACTGAAGTCTCTGGGAGGAGGGGCTGCCTCCCGGATCACGTGTTCCGATGCCGAAGGGGCGATCGCTCTATGATTGGGCTAAGCCGGGACATTTCTCGTTGTGAAAGGATCTACATTAAAAACGGGTATTGGGTATGGCAAAGGAGGTTTCGAGATGGCGGTAAAGGTACTGGTACTGGGCGGAGGTTCAGGCGGCTTGGTGGCGGCCAATAAGGTCAAGGGCTTGCTGGGCCGGGAGGTCGAGGTTACGCTCATCGACCGCTCGGACTACCACTACTTCCTTCCCGGCCTGCCCTGGGTCGCGTTCGGGATGCGGGAAGTGGACGATATCCGTCGCCCGCTGGCCAACGTGGAAAAGCGCGGCATCCGTTACGTCAAGGCCGAGGTGGAGGCGATCGAGCCCGAGGCGAACCGGGTTGTCACCGATCAGGGAACGTTCGGCTACGACTACCTCGTGGTCTCCCTGGGGGCTGAACCCCAGCCCCAGCCGACGGCCGACGCGGTCGCGCCCTGGTCGCCGGATGGCGCCATGGCGCTGAGGGAACGCATGAAGGCCTTCCCCGGTGGGCGGGTGGTCATCGGCGTGTCGAGCCCCTACTACCCTTGTCCACCCGCGCCATACGAGGTGGCGGGCATGGCCGAGTTCGCCCTCAAGGTCAAGGGCGTGCGCGACCGCTCGAGCGTGGACGTGTTCCACATGAACCCGGCGCCGCTCGCGGGCATGGGGCCGGTGATCTCCGAGCGGGTGATGCGGATCCTCGAGGAGAAGGGCATTGGATTCCACGGCGGCTTTGAGCTGGCCGAAGCAGGCAGTGGCGAGGTCCGGGCGAAGGACGGGCGGACGCTGGCCTACGACCTCCTCATCCTGGTCCCGCCGTTCGCCCCCAACCGCGTGGTCCGGAGCTCGCCTTTGGCCGGTGAAAACGGTTTCCCCCCGGTAGATCGCCGCACGTTCCGTCACGTCAAGTACACCAACGTCTTCGTGATCGGCGACACGGTGAACCCTTCGCTGATGTTGCCCCCGGCAGGGGTCGTCGCCCACTTCCAGGCCGAGTACATCGCCGGCGTGATCACCTCCGACCTCAAAGGGGCTTACATCGGCCAGCCCTTCGACCCGGTGGCGATGTGCATTATGGACTTCGGCGACAACGCGCTTTTGCCCCAGTGCAGCTTCGAAAAGGTACTCGAGGGCACCGGGATGCCATCGTGTGGCGTGATGGCGGTTGGGCGCTGGGTCCGGGTGACCAAGATGCTCTTCGAGAGCTATTGGTTCGCCACCTTGATCGGTTAGGAGGAGAGGATGCCAACGGTTGAAGAACGCCTCGAGCGAATCGAAAAGATCCTGGAGGGGTCTGGACTGGGGCTGCTCGGGGAGATGGAGCTTGGGGCCACGCTCTCGGAAAACCTCGGCATGATCATGGAGCCGGGCAACCTGCGCCTCATTTCGGTGCTCGCCCGTTTCCTCGAGCAGGCCGAGGCGCTTGAGAAGCTCGCGGACACGCTGGAAAAGCTCAACAAGAGCGGGGCGTTGGAGATCCTGGGGAGCCTCTCCGAGTCGCTTGCGGAAAACCTCGGCATGCTCGCCGATCCCAAGGTGTTGCGCCTGCTTTCCCATGCCGGCAACGCGCTCGACTTCCTCAGCCGGATCGATCCCACCGCCGCCGGGATGATGCTCGACCTCGGCGTCGACGCCGCGCGGGAGGTGTTCACCCCGGAAAAGCTCAAAAACCCCCCCAAGGTGACGGTCATCGGTCTGCTCAGGGCCCTTTCCGACCCCGAGATCGAAAAGGGGCTCGGGCTCTTGCTCGAGCTGTTGCGCGTGGTTTCCCGCACCTTCGACAAGGCCAAGGCCAAGGAGGCCGAGCTCCAGACGATGATGGAAAAGATGATGAAGAAGGGCAAAAGCTGAGCCCGGGCTTTGCATAAGCGCCACCGGAGGCAAAACAAAGCGCCAAAGGCCCCGCGCGGGGCCTTTGGCGTAGACTGAGGGTGAAGGACTTTTTATGGACCAGGGAGCGGTAATCACCGAGAGCGATCGACGGCGGCAGCGATCCCGGCGATATGAGTGGCTGGCCGCGGTGTTTTCGGGCCCGCTCGGCATGGCGCTCGCCGGGCACCCGGAACTCGGAACCCGCTACCCCAGCGTCTACGCCACCTGCCCGGGACATCCCGATCTCACCTGTCGCGACGTGGGCGGGGTGCCCCGGGTGTGCCTGGTGCGTCGCTTTGAGAACCTGGCGGAGAGCGCCCGCAAGGGCGGCCTCAAACGGCGCCGGACCGAGGCCCAGCGTGTGCGCGAGCTCCTGCTCTGCCTCGATGCCCTCGAGACCGGCTGGTCGGCTCAGTTCAAGCCCGTGCTGGCGATCACCCGCCAGGCCTTGAAAGACGACCTCCGTTACCTGAACCGCTTTTCACCCGCCCAGGACACCGCCCCCAGCGAGGGGTGAGTCCCTGCCGTCGCTTTTGGCTTCGGCCGGGGTTTAACCGCCGAGCTCGAGGGGAAGATATAGCCGTCCCAAGAGGAACATCGAGCTCACCGCGGCGGCGGTGAAGACGATCATGGCCACGAGACCCAAGGTCAGGGTGAGATCGAACCCCTCGCCCTCGGTGGTGAGCGTTTTGGGATTAAAAAGGCGGTAGAAGATGAACGAGACGATGGCCGCGCCGAGCGTAAAACCCGCCAGCAAGAGGATCCAAGTCATGGCTCTCCCTCCCTCAAAAGCCCGAAAGCAAAAAGCCACGCCTTCAGGCTCGCTTCTAGATTAACCCGCCCGAGACCGTAAGGCGTGGCCCCGGCCTCGAGGGCGGAGGCGCCCTGGTGGGGTGAGGGGGCACCGTTCATGAGCGGTGCCTGGCTCGGCAGGGGGCTTTTCCAGGGGGCGTAGGCCCGGACCTCGAGGTAGTGGACCCCGGTCGGCGTTTTCCTGACGAGCGTCCTGGCCGGTTTGGGATCGTCGAAGGCGACCCGGGAAACTTCTCCCTCGGCCTCGACTTCCTTGAATCCCTGGAAGCTGGTCCCGATGCCCGAGCCTTCGGCGACGATCAGGACCCGTTTGGGCTGGAGGCGCTCGACCGCGCGCCCGAGCGGCCAGGCATCGCCGGGGGAGACGTCGATGCCGACGATGACCCGCCCCCGAAAGCGCAGCGACCCCAGGGCGCCGAGCGCCTGGGGGGCGTCGGCCCAGGGGACCCAGAGCAGGATGGTTTCGCCACCGTACCCCCCTTCCAGGTGGGCGAGGAGGGTTCCGTAGGGGTCGATCTCTGCCCGCATCAAGGGGTCGAAGGCCTCGAGTTCTTCGATCAAGGCGTTGAGGGGCAAGGCGTCCATGGCTCTTAGCTTAAGGAGCCTCTGCGGCCCGAGGCGAGCGGTCGGCGAAGACCACCGCCCGGCCCCGGCTGAGCCCGAGGCGGAGCGGGCCCAGGGCAACGTTGCGCAGGGTGCGGGTGCTGCCCAGCCCGAGCGAGAGTGAACTCGCCTCCCAGCGGGCGCCCGCGATGGTGAGCCCCTCGAGGTCGGTCATGGGAACGATGCTGAAGGGGGTGTCCGCTTCCAGGGCCAGCTCGCGCCCCGGCGGGACCAGGGGCCAGGCCCAGCGGAGACCGTCGGTCACCGAGGCGCTCACCCCGGCCTCGGCGAGCTTGAGCGAGAGGGTGAGGTGGGCCAGGGTGTGGTCCAGCTCGCCCCCCAGACCCCCCAGGAGCAAGAGTTCGTTCGCCCCGCAAGCGAGCGCCGCCTGGGTCGCAAGCTCGGCGTCGGTCGCGTCCTTGGCCCGGGGGTAGGTCCGGCGGGGAACGCCGGAGAAGTCGGCGAGGTCTTGCGGCGTGCTGGAGTCAAAGTCGCCAACCCAGAGTCCGACGTCGAGGCCGAGGGTTTTGGCGTGCCGGATCCCGCCGTCGGCGGCGATGACCCAGCGCGCCCCCTCGACCGCGTTTCGCGCCGCGGGGGTGGCAAAGAGCGGTCCGGCGAGAAGGATGACGGCCTTCATGGTTCTAAGGGTACGGCGCGCTCGAGATCGATCCGTAAGCCCAGGCTTTTGCCTTCCTCGGGGAGGGGATCGAGGGGTCCTTCCCAGTAAAGGCGCACCCCGCGCACGTTGAGCCAGAGTCCGATGCGCGGGCCGAGGAAGAGCGCCTCCAGGACCTCCGCCTTTTCCGACCCGCCGAGGGCAATGGCGGTGGGCGGGAGCAGCCAGTGGCGCTCCCTGAGCCCGAGGCGACGCGCCTCATCCGGCGCGAGCACGTTCTTGTGGCCCAAAAAGCGCGCGCACCAGACGTTGCTGGGTTTTTGGAAGACCTGGCCTGGCGTGCCGAGCTGGACGATGCGGCCGTTTCTCATGATCGCAACCCGATCGGCCAGGACGAAGGCCTCGGACTGGTCGTGGGTCACGTAGAGCGCCGTGGTTTGCTCTTCTTTCAAGATCCGTTTGAGCGTCAGGAGCAGGTGTTCACGAAGTCGGAGGTCGAGCGCCCCCAGCGGCTCATCCAGCAGGAGGATCGGCGGCCTTGGGGCCAGCGCCCGGGCCAGGGCCACCCGTTGCTGCTCCCCGCCCGAGAGCTGGGCTGGCTTTTTATTGCGGTGAGCGGTGAGACCGGTTTTTTCAAGCAGCGCCGTGACCCGGGCCTCGATCTCAGCCCTGGCCCAGTGCCGCTCGACCAGGCCGAAGGCCACGTTGTCGTACACCGAGAGGTGAGGAAAGAGGGCGTAGTCCTGGAAGAGGAAGCCGATGCCGCGCCGTTCGCTGGGCAGCCGGGTGACGTCGCGTTCGCCGATCCAGACCCGTCCCGCGTCCGGAGCGGCGAGCCCGGCGATCACTCGGAGCACCGTGGTCTTACCGCTTCCCGAGGGCCCGAGCAGGGCCAGGGTCTCGCCTGAATTCACCTCGAGGTCGATGGAAAGCTCGAAGCCGGCGTTTGCCACTCGAATGCGTTCAAGACGAAGCATGACCCACCACGCTGCTTTAGTCTGACACGGCGCGCCTCGGCAGGCACCCACGGGCGTTTGGACAGCCCGGCATAAGCCCCATGGAGCCTGGAGGGCCCGAGCGTTTTTTCAGGCGACTGCGCTCCTTCTGGCTCTTGCGAGGTACTTAGCCGAGTTTCCCCTCGCGCCCGACCAGGGCGAAAAGGAACACCGAAAGCCCCATGAGGATCACCGAGAGTGCCAGCGCTTCGCCGAAGTTGGCCATGCCCGGTTTCCCCAATCGGTCGTAGATGGCCACCGTGAGCGTGGCCCATTCCGGCCGGACCAGAATCATGGTGGCGCCGAACTCGCCGATGGCGCTGGCCAGCGCCAGGGCCATGCCCCCGGCCAGCGCCGGGCGGATGAGGGGCAGTTCGACGCGCCAAAAGCGCCGCCAGGCGCCGGCGCCGAGGGTGGCGGCCGCCTCGAGGAACTCGGGTTTCAGGCCCCGGAGTGCGGGAATGAGTGTCCGCCCGAGAAGGGGGTAGGCGAGGGTGGCATAGGCCAGCACCAGGATCCAGGCGCTGGCCCGGAGGTGGGGGTAGGCCAGGAGGTAGCCGATCCCCAGGCTCACCGGGCTGACGAGAAGGGGGAAGAAACCCAGCAAGTCGAGCCCGGGGCTCTTTCGGGCCACGCCGAGGGCGTAGAGGAGCCCGACCGGCAGGGTGAGGGCCAAAGAAGCCAGGCCGAAACGCAGGGTGTTGCCGGTGGCCTCGAGGAGTCCGGGGGAGAAGTAGCTGCTCTGGGGCCTGAGCAGGCGGAGGTAGTTGTCGAGTCCCAGGCCTTCTGGCCCGTAAAAGCTCCTTGCGATCAGGGCCAAGAGGGGGGAGAAGAGGACCAGCATACCGCCCCACACCAGCGCGGCGAGGAGCCAGGCGGCCCGGGGCGGAAGCGTGCGCACGGGGGGCTCGCCGAGGCTCGGGGCCAGTTTCGACTGGGCACGGAGATAGGCGAAGCTCACCAAGGCGAGCACCGCACTTTGCCAGACCACCAGGGCGCTGGCGCGGGGGAAGTCGAGCTCGTAGGCGAGGCGCCGGTACACCTCGACTTCGAGGGTTGCGTACCTGTAGCCCCCGAGCAAAAGGGGAACCCCGAAGCTGGCGAAGGTATAGACGAAGGTGAGACCGCCGCTCGCCCAGAGGCCGCTTTTGAGGAGGGGAAGCGTGACCCGAAAAAAGGCGCGAAGGGGGCTTGCCCCGAGGGTTCGCGCCGCGGCCTCGAGGGCCTCGCCCTGGCGGGCCAGCAGGCCGTGGAGGATCCTGGTGGCGAGGCCGAGGTTATAAAAGACCGCGGCCCAAAGCAGCACGAAGACCGTTCCCGAGAGATCCCTGCCAACGATCCCCCGAGGTCCGAGCAGGGTGAGGAATCCGGTGGCGACCACGATGGTCGGCATCACGAAAGGAACGCCGGCGACCGCGAGAAAGGCCTCCCGCCCGGGAAAGCGGTAGCGAAGGCTGTAAGCGAGGGGCACCCCGAGCAGGATCACCAGGGCGCTGGCCGCGAGCCCGTACTCCAGGCTCCAAAGGAGGCGTTCCCACAAGTATCGGTCGGAAAAGACCGAGAGCGCCTCGGGGGACACCCCGCGCGCGAGGACCTTGGCCAGGGGGTAGACCACGGCGATGGCGAGAAAAAGGTAGACCGGCAGGGCGTAGGCGCTGCCGGTCGTCCATCCGCGCTTGGTCATGGTTGGGTTCGCGCCTCTTCCGGGCTGAGGCCCTGGAGCACCACCTTGGTCCACTCGCGAATCCAGCGGCTGCGCTTTTCGCGGATGGTGTCGGGGTCCAGTTTCGCGGGATACGCTGGGATTTGGGCGTACTTAAACACCGGAGGCAGCGCGGCGTCCCGACGGGCCGGGTAGACCCACATGTTGAGCGGAATGTCCTCCTGGACCTTTTTCGAAAGCAGCCAGTCGACGAATTTCTGGGCGGCCTTCAGGTTTTTGGTGCCTTTGAGGATGCCGACGAATTCGACCTGGAAGAAGGCGGTCTTGGGGATGTCGAGGTTGCCGGTGGGGGGCGTTTGGTACTTGCCCTCCGAGAAGTAGACCTCGGCCGCGGGGCTGGTGGTGTAGCTCACCACCAGGGAACGGTCGCCCCCGTAACGGGTGAAGTCGGAGAAATAGGCCTCGCTCCATCCCTTGGCCACCTTCACGCCGCCATCGCGGAGCTTGGCCCAGAAATCCAGGTAGCCCGGATCGCCGAAGTTGGCCACGGTGGTGAGCAGGAAGGCGAGGCCGGGAGAGCTGGTGGCGGGGTTTTCGACCACCAGGCGCTTGGCCCACTCGGGCTTGGTCAGCTCCTCGAGGGTCTTGGGGAGGGCGCTGCCCTGGAGGGCTTCTTTGTCGTAGTTGATGGTGACGTAGCCGTAGTCCACCGGGATAACCCGGAGTTTGGGGTCGAGGATGAGTTCGGAACGAAGCATTCTCACCTGCGGCGAGGCGTAGGCGATGAAGAGGTCTTCCTCGAGGGCCCGGGAAAGGAAGGTGTTGTCAACCCCGTAGAGCACGTCGGCGATGGGCGCGTCCTTGGTGAGGATGGCTTTGTTTAAGGTTTCTCCGGCATCGCCCCCCTTGATGAAGCGGAGCTTGATGCCGCTTTCCTTTTCGAAGGCCTGGATGAGCGATTTGGAGAGCGCGAAGCTGTTGTGGGTGAGGACCCGGAGCTCCTGCGCGTAGGCGAGTCCGAGGACCAAGAGCAAAATGGTGGACAGTTTCTTCCACATAAAAACCCCTCCTTGCGTCACCAGGAGGGGAAGGTGGGCTTTGGGCCGTCACCTTCCCTACGCCGGCATTACCCGGATCAGGTTCCAAGGGTAGGCGTCCGCCTTCTCAGCTCCCCGCAGGGAGCACCCCCGGTGACGCCTCCATTCTACCCTTTGGCCGAGGACGGTTCGTGAGGGGCGTCGCCAAGCGGGGTTGGCTCGATCTGGACCGTGACGTGCTCGATGCCGTGGGATCGGGCCACCTCGCGCGCGCTCTCGATGAGCTCGGGATACTGGCGGCACGGCAGCTGGCTGACGAGGTGCACGGTCAGGATGGGGTAGCGGTCGCTGAGGGCCCACACGTGCAGATCGTGGACCGCCTCGACGCCGGGGATCGACAGGAGTTCGGACCGCAGTTTCGCCGTGTCGACGCCCTTCGGCGCCCGCTCGAGGAGAATCTCCAGCGCCTCGCGGAGCAAGGTAATCGTGCGCGGCAGGATCCAAGCCCCGATCCCAAAGGCCACCAGCGCGTCGGCGTACACCCAGCCGGTGAGGGCGATGATCGTGGCCGCGGCGAGTACGCCGATCGATCCGAGTGCGTCGGCGAAGACCTCGAGGTAGGCCCCCCGGAAGTTGAGGTTGTTCGTGGCCTCCGATTGAAGGATCCAAAGCCCCACCAGGTTCACGAGCAGACCCAGCGTGCCCACGACGAACAGGGCTTCGGGGGCAATCGCTTCCGGTTGAAAGAGCCGCCGCACGCCATCGATGGCGATGTAGGCCAAAAGCCCGAGCAGCAGCAGGGCGTTGGCGAAGCCGCCCAGGATTTCGTAGCGGGCGTGGCCGTAGGTCGCGCTCTCGTCCGCCGGGCGCTGGGCCAGTTTCGACGCCACCCAGGCCGTGAACAGCCCCACGACGTCACGGAGCATGTGGCCGGCGTCGGCCAGGAGGGCGAGACTGCCGGTGTAGAGGCCGATGGTGAACTCGACGGTCATGAAGCCGCCGGTCAGGACCAGAACCCAAAGCAGCTTTCGACGGGCGAGCGAGCCATGATCGTGCATCGCTTTTCAGGTTAATCGATGCCATCCACCAACACCCCAGGGGGTATAAGCTCGACTCGGGAGTCGATCCTTTATTGAAGCTTTACCAAGACCCCCCAATCTGGATGCTGGAGGTGATGGTGAATGCGTAAGTCCAACGCGATACTGCTCGGTTTGCTCGGCGTAGCGGCTCTTGGGTTCGTGCTCGCACAGGGGATGTTCGGGGCTCCGCCCGATCGGGGCTATGGCTACGGTTATGGGTACGGTGGATACGGGTATGGGATGATGGGCGGTTACGATGGCTGGTACGGCGGCATGATGGGCCCGGGGATGATGGGTGCCGGCATGATGGGTGCCGGCATGATGGGGGGCGTTTACCTCCCCGACGCGCGACCCATTGACCAGGCCGAGGCTGTGCGCCGCATCCAGGACTTCGTGGCTCGGGTGACGCCGGGGGCGAAGGTCAAGGACGTCATGGCCTTCAGCCAGAACTATTACGCCCAGATCGTCGACGACAAGGGCCGGGGGCTCGGCGAGGTGATCGTGGACCGTTACACCGGCGTGGTCTACCCCGAGCCCGGGCCCAACATGATGTGGAATGGCGCCTCGCGTTACTTCCGCACCAACCCGCGCTATGACCTCGAGGCGGCGAAGGATCTCGCCAAGCGCTTCCTCGCCGGCTACCTGCCGGGCGCGGAGATCCTCGAGGCCCAGGCCTTCGACGGTTACTACACCTTCGACTTCGGTCGGGGCAAGATCGAAGGCATGCTCTCGGTGAACGCCTACAGCGGCGAGGTCTGGGTACACACCTGGCACGGCGTCTTCCTCGGCGAGTGAGTCCTTCCCCTCCCAAAGGCGAGCCCCCTGGCATGGCCAGGGGGCGTGTTTGAGCAACAAGGGGTCCGGTCGCTTGCCAATCGAAATGCCCGGTGGTCTCTGCGACCACCGGGCTTCCTGGTGGAGCCGAGGGGACTTGAACCCCTGACCTCCTGAGTGCGATTCAGGCGCTCTCCCAGCTGAGCTACGGCCCCACGCGCCCGCGATTATGCTAGCGCCAATTCGTCCGTTTGTCCAGCGTTCCCGGGGCGGGCCGCCCCCTTATCCGGGCGGGGCCACGGTCGTGAGGATGTGCTCCAGGAGGATGACGCCCAGGGCGGAAACGACGACGGCGAACGCGGTGGCTTTGGGTTCGGTTCCGGAGAAGATGGCATAGAGCCCGAGCAAGGCCAAAACAGCCACCAGGCCGCAGCCCAGGCGCACGATGTTGGTTTTGAGGCCGGGCGCGGTGGATTGGGCCAGGGTCACCACTTGTGGGCCCGGCGGGTTTGGGTTCAGGCCAGCGGTGTTCAAAAACCAAAGGCCAGAGCCGGCAAAGATCAACACCAAACTGAGAAGCCATGTCGCCCAGATTCTTTCCCAGGTATCGCCCGGCATAGGTCTCCCTTCTGCACCCGGCTCAAATTGGATATCCAATGCCTATTCTAGGCCGCACCTGGGGCGCGGGGAGGTGACGGGTGCCCCGGGGGAGGGCATAGGCTGGCCCTGGCCGTGATATTGTAGGTTGCGCACACACCGGCAGGCACTAGATATAGTAGACTAAGCAGCGAGCACAACTATATGTTGTGCCTAAGCTGACGCCCGTCAGCAAGAGGAGGCTGAGAGGCATGCGCGACACCCCATTCGACGAACACGCCCAGGCCATCGCCAAACGTCAGTACATGCAGCCAGGTGATGGCGACATCTACGGAATGTTCCACCGCGTGGCGGCGTGGGTGGCCACGCCAGAACGTGAGGACGAGCGCGAGCGTTGGACCCGCGCCTTTGAAGCGCTGATGCGTTCGAAGCGTTTTTGTCCGGGCGGGCGTGTGCTGGCGGGGGCGGCGACGCCGCACGGCAACGTGCTCAACTGTTTCGTCCAAGGCGCGACCGATCACCCTCCGGAGAGCCTGGAAGGCATCATGGAGGTCGCCAAGAAGCTGGCTTTGGTGACCAAAGTGGGTGGGGGGAACGGGGTCAACCTCGACCCGCACCGCTCGGCATCGGAAGACAAGCGCTGGGGGATGGTCCGCGGGTTTGCCTACATGCGGGCCGATCATAGCGACGTCGAGGACTTCATCAAGGGGCTCATGCGCCCGAGCAGCAACCCCGACGGCGAGAAGATGCCGCACGCCGTGCGCAACTGGACGCGGGTGATCTACGGGCAGGTCTCCCCCGAGCTCGCGGCCATGGCCCGGGAATATGGGGTCCGGACCGTGCGGGAACGCCCGGAAGCGGTGATCGAGATCGACGACGACATGGGGAGCATCATGGACGTGGCAGCGGAGGCCGCGCGCCTGGCGTTGCGCGGTGAGGAGCCCCATGTGGACTTTTCTCGACTCCGGCACGAGGGGGCGCCCGTGAAAAGCTCGGGCGGCACCGCCAGCGGCCCCACCAGCTACCTGGTCGAGATCTACGACAACTTCCTCGAGTGGGCGAACCGGGGCGGGCCCGAGGCCGGGCCGGTGGCGACGCTGCGCTACGTTTACGCGCCGGTGCTACGGGTGGTTCGCCAGGGGGGGACGCGCCGGGGTGCGGGGATGGCCACGCTGGACGTTGGGCACCCCGACCTCTTCGATTTCCTGACCGCCAAAGACCTCGACCGCGAGGCGGCCGAGGGCGACATCTCGACCTTCAACATTTCGGTATTGGTCAGCAACGCCTTTGTGAAGGTCCTTGAGGAGGACGGGCTGTGGCCGATCGAGCCCCGCGAGGTGCCGGGGAAGTACTACCCGGTCCGCCTCGAGGGCCCCTACCAAGGCCGGGTGCCCGAGCTTGGCGAGCGCGAGGACGGGGCCAGGCCGATTCCCGTGTATGAGGGTGGCGTTCCCGCCCGCTGGATCTGGCACGAGATCGCCTGGCATGCCTGGGCAACCGGTGAGCCCGGCCTCATCTTCATCGACCGGGTCAACGAGAAGTCGGCGCTCAAAGGGCTGGGTCAGCGCTGGCAGATTCGGGCCACCAACCCTTGCGGTGAGATTCCCCTCACCGTTGGCGAGCCCTGCGACCTCGGGGCCATGAACCTGGCCGCCTACGTGGACGAGGAAGGGCGTTTCGATATGGCCAGCTTCCGGCGGGACGTCCACACCGCGGTGCGGTTTTTGGACAACGTCCTCGAGGTCAACAGGTTCGCCCTCGAGGATAACCGCCAGGCATCCCAGCGCTTGCGCCGGCTCGGCCTTGGGGTCATGGGCCTTGCCGACGCCCTCATCAAGATGGGGCTGGCCTACGATACCCAGGCGGCTCGCGACCGGGTGTACGAGATCATGAGCGCGATGCGGGAGGAGGCGGTGAAGGCCTCGGAGGCTCTGGCCGAGGAGCGGGGCGTCTTCCCCCTCTACCAGGAACACGAGCCGTATTTTCAAAAGCTCGGGGTCCGGCCCCGGCGCAACGTCGCGCTGCTGACCGTGGCGCCCACCGGGACCACCAGCATGTTGATGGGGGTTTCTTCGGGCATCGAGCCGGTGTTCGCGCCTTTTGTGTGGCGACGGATCGGTGGGGAGTACAAAGCCCTTATCCACCCGCTGTTCAAAGAGCTCCTCGAAAAGCACCCGCCTCACCCCGACTTGAGCGACGGGGAGGGGGGATGGGACTGGGACAAGGTGACCGAGGCCATCCAGGAAAATCACGGCTCGGTACAGGGGCTCTTTTTCGTTCCCGAAGAACTGCAGAAGGTCTTCAAATGCGCCCACGACGTTCACCCGCTCGACCACGTGCGTATGCAGGGCGTGGTGCAGCGCGCGTTTGATGAGGCCGACTACGCCGGCAACTCGCTTTCCAAGACCATCAACCTCCCGCGCGAGGCGAGCGTTGAGGACGTGGAAGCGGCTTACACCGAGGCCTGGCGGACCGGGTGCAAAGGGATCACCGTGTACCGCGACGGCAGCCGCGAACACCAGGTGATCAGCACCAGCAAGAAGGACGAGGGCAAAGAAGCCGACGTAGCGAAGACGAGCGGTGGCGTTCCCACCCGGGCGTTTGGCAAACCCGTTTTCGAGCGGACGGGTCGGCTTTTCGGTTTTACCGACATGGTCAAGCTCACGGCCTCCGATGGGACGCGCTATTCCTATTTGGTGACGGTCAATATGGAGGGGTCGCATCCCATCGAGGTCATTCTGACCACCGGCAAGGCCGGCGACGAGCAGAACGCCGACGCCGAGGCGCTCGGCCGGGTGGTCTCAATCGCCCTGCAGTACGGGGTTCCACCCGAGGCCATCATCCATACCTTGCGGGGCATCAACGGCGGGCTCTACGGGAGCTATTACAAGAAGTTCGTGGCCTCGAAAGGCGATCTCATCGCTTTGGCCCTCGAGCAGAGCCTCAAGATCATGAACGGCGACCGCCATCCCCTGAAGCAGGCGGTGGCCAGGGTCGTTCAAAAGCCCCTCAAGGTCGAGGTGGGCGTGGTTCAGGATCAGGTTCACCACGGGCGTGCCTGCCCCGAGTGCGGGGGGCCGGTCAAGGTCGAGGATGGCTGCCTCACCTGCGAGGTCTGCGGTTGGAGCAAGTGCGGGTAAAGCTTCCACCGCGGTCAAAGCGGTGATTCAGCGAAGGGCCGGGCGCGCGCCCGGCCCTTCGCTTAACATAGTCCCATGCCGCGTTCGGGGATTCCAAGTGACGAGGCGCGACTGGTTCCGCCTAACTTCATCACCGAGATCATCGACGAGGACCTTAAAAGCGGGAGGTACGACCTCATCGTCACCCGTTTTCCACCCGAGCCCAATGGGTATCCCCACATCGGGCATGCCATTGCCAGCTTCATCGATTTCGGCATCGCCGCCGACTACCAGGGGCGCTGCCACCTTCGCCTGGACGACACCAACCCATTGACCGAGCGGGCCCAGTACGTGGAAGCGATCGTCAGCGATATGCGCTGGTTGGGTTGGGATTGGGGCACGCACCTCTATTACGCCTCCGATCACTTCGACCGGCTCTATGAGATGGCCGAGGCGTTGATCAAGATGGGGAAGGCCTACGTGGACTCGCTTCCCGAGGAAAAGATCCGCGAATACAGGGGGACGCCTGACCGCCCGGGCATCCCCAGCCCCTACCGCGACCGCAGCGTGGAGGAGAACCTCGACCTCTTCCGGCGGATGAGGGACGGGGAATTCGAGGAGGGGGCCCACGTCCTCAGGGCCAAGATCGACATGGCCTCACCCAACATGAAGCTCCGGGACCCCATCCTCTACCGCATCATTCACGCCGAACACTACCGCACCGGTGCGAAGTGGTGCATCTACCCCATGTACGACTTTGCCCACCCCCTTTCCGACTACATCGAGGGCGTGACCCACTCGCTTTGTTCGTCGGAGTTCATCGAGAACCGAGCCGTCTACGACTGGCTGGTCGAAACCCTGGCCGGTTGCTGCGGTTTGCCCGAGTGGCCCCGCCCCAAGCAGATCGAGTTCGGCCGCCGCAGTCTTGAGTACACCGTGGTCTCCAAGCGCAAGCTGGCGAAGCTCGTCGAGGGCGGGTTGGTTTCGGGCTGGGACGATCCCCGCATGCCCACCCTTTCCGGGTTGCGGCGGCGCGGCGTTCGCCCCCAGGCCATCCGGCGTTTCGTCCAGAAGGTGGGCATCAGCCGCACCGACCGGACCGTCGACATCGCGCTCCTGGAGTGGGCGATCCGCGACGACCTGAACGCGGTGGCACCCCGGGTTATGGCCGTGCTCGAGCCGCTTAAACTCGTTCTGACCAACGTCGAAGGCGAGGAGTGGATCGAGGCACCTTACTTTCCCCCGGATGTGGGGAAGGAAGGTTCGCGGAGGATCCCCCTGACCCGGGAGATCTACGTTGAACGGGGCGATTTTGCCCTCGAGCCGCCCAAGGGGTGGAAGCGTTTGGCCCTGGGCTGGGCCACCCGGCTCCGCCACGCCTACGTGGTGGTGGTGGACGAGGCGGTGCGGGATGATCGCGGCGAGGTCGTCGCCCTGAAAGGCCGCGTGCTCAAAGACACGCTCGGGAAAAACCCCGCGGGGATCAAGGTGCGGGGGGCCATTCACTGGGTGAGCGCGCGTTATGGCTTGCCGGCCGAGTTTCGCCTCGTGGACCGCCTCTTCCGGGTGCCCCATCCCGACGAGCTGCCCGACTTCCTCGCCGCCTACAACCCCGAATCCCTCGAGGTCAAACAGGGCTTTATTGAACCGAGCGTGAAGGACGATCCACCCGACACCCGCTATCAGTTTGAGCGCCTGGGGTATTTCTGGCGGGATCCGGTGGACTCGACCGACGCCCGGCTGGTCTTTAACCGTATCGTGACCCTCAAGGATACCTGGGCCCGGCGCGAAAGGGCAGAAAGGCCCAGGAAAACCACGGTCAAAAAAGCGGGTCCGGAGGCGAAGCGCCCGCCCGAACTCACCCCGGAGGCACGGGTTCGATTCGAGCGCTACCTGGCCCAGGGGGTCGGCGAGCAGGAGGCGCTGATCCTGGCCCGGGAGACGGAACTGGGCCGGTACCTCGAGGCCGTCTTTGACCTTCCGCGAAAGACCGTCGCCCCCTGGGTGGTCCACGAGATCGGCCCCTTCTTGCGCCGGGGCGAAAACCGGGTCCGGCCGGAGGATCTGGCGGAGATTCTGCGCTTGCTGGCCGAGGGCCAAGTGAGCGCCCGTATCGTGAAAGAGGCCTTGCAAAAGGCCCAGGAAAGCGGCCGGAAGCCGGCGGCCATCGTCGCCGAAGAGGGGCTGACCGTGATCACCGACGAGGCGACGCTTTCGCCCCTGGTGGATGATGTGCTGCGTGCTTTTCCCGAAAAGGTGGCCGCTTACAAAGCGGGCAAGACCGGATTGCTCGGATTCTTCGTGGGCCAGGTGATGCAAAGGACGAAGGGGCGGGCGGATCCCCAAAAGGTCCAGTCGCTCTTCAAGGCGCGCCTGGAGGGATAGACTTTTCCGCCAACTCGAGGTCGAGCTCGGGCAGCTGGGCGATGCTTTCAATGACGTGGTCGGGGCGGGGTTCGGCCGTTGAGAGCGCCTCGGGGGTGGTGACGCCGCTGAGCGTGAGAATGCCCAGCATCCCCGCCTTTTTGGCCAGGGCGATGTCGGTGGCGAGCCGGTCGCCGACCATGGCGGTTTCGTCGGCGGTGAGACCGAGGCGCTCCAGCGCGACCTGTGCGGTGTGGATCGAAGGCTTCCCGACCACGGCTTCGACGCGCTTGCCCGTGGTGGCCTCGAGGGCCGCGATCACCGCGGCGGCATCGGGGATTTCGCCCCCTTCCACCGGGCAGGTGGGGTCGGGGTTGGTTGCGACGAAGTGGGCACCGCGGCGGATCGCCTGGAAAGCGATGTTGAGCTTTTCATAATTGAAGGTCCGGTCGAAGGCGGCGATCACATACTCGATCGCCTCCGGGTCGTTGCAGGGGTAGAGCCCCGCCTCGCAAAGTTCCCGGATAAGTGGTGGTTCGCCGATGGCGAAGACCTTGGCGCCAGGGGCGCGTTTTGCCAGGTAGCGCGCCATGACGTAGGAAGAGTGGATGATGTCGGATGCCTGCGCCTCGATCCCCAGCCGCTCGAGCTTTTCCGCGTAGGCGGCGCGTGACGCCAGGGGTTTATTGGAGAGAAAAACCAAACGCCTTCCCCGCATGCGCAGCTGAGCGAGCGCTTCCCTCGCCCCGGGAATCAGCCGGTCGCCCAGGTAAACGGTGCCATCGAGATCGATCAGATAGCCGCGTATGCCCATAACCACCTACTTCTCCGATTGCATGGCGATGCCCTGGGCAAAACTCTTGCGAAGCGCGAGGAGGACGACGAGCGGCGGCAGCATGGCGATCACGGTACCGGCCATGATCACGTTCCACTCCGGGGCAATCTGCTCGCTGGCGATGAGCATCTTGAGGCCGATCTGAACCACGCGCATCTCCTTGGTGGTGGTGACGATGAGCGGCCAGAGGTACTGACTCCACATGAAAACAAACTCGATGACGAAGAGCGCGGCGATGTTGGTGCGGGAGATCGGCACCAGGATCTGCCAAAAATAGCGCATCGGCGTGGCCCCGTCCACGCGAGCGGCGTCGCTGAGTTCGCGAGGGACGGTGAGGAAGAACTGCCGGAAGAGGAGGATGCCGGTGGTGCTGGCGAAAAAGGGCACCGTCAGCGCCCAGTAGGTGTTGATCCAGCGGAAGTCCGCCATCAGCTCGTAGGTGGGCAGGATTCGCACCGGCAGGGGCAGCATCTGGGTGATCATGCTCATGCCAAAGAGCAACCCCCTGCCCCGGAAGCGAAAGTGGGTGTAGGCAAAGGCGGCGAGGAGCGAGAGGATGATCTTGACCACCGAGACCACGAGGGAAATGAACACGCTGTTGAAAAAGAGCCGTCCGAAGCTGGCCCTGACCCAGGCCTCACGCACGTTTTCCAGGAACTGGGTCCCGGGTACGAGGCGCGGCGGATACTGGTAGGCTTCCCGGAAGCTGAGGGTGCTGGTCACGATGGCGTAGAAAACCGGGAAGGCCAGCACCGCCACCAGCAGGATGAGGGCGGCGTGGGTCAGCATGGTGAGGGTGCGTTTCCGTGTCACGCTGCCTCCTTAGCGGGCGTAGGCCGCCTTCTTGGTCGCCGCTCGGAGCTGGAGGGTGGCGGCCACGGCGATGACCACGAAGATGATGACCGACTGGGCATCGGCTCTTCCCGACTGGAGGTGGATGAAGGCGTCGCGGTAGAGGTTATAGACCAGCAGGTTGGTGGCGTCACCCGGCCCGCCCTGGGTCATGATGTCGATGAGCCCGAAGACCTGGAAAAACGCGTAGAGCATGTTCATGAAGAGCAGAAAGGTGGTGGTCGGGCTCAAAAGGGGGAAGGTGATGTGGCGGAAGGTCAGCCACGGTCCGGCCCCGTCAACCCGCGCCGCGTCGAGCAATTCCTCGGGGATGTTCTGCAATCCTGCCAGGAAAAAGACGATGTTGTAGCCGAGCATCTTCCAGGTCGCGGCGGCGGAGACCACGAGAAGGGCTAAGGTACCGTTGGTCATCCAGTTGAGGGTGTAGCCGGGTATGATCCGGCCTACGAGGTAGGGCACGAGCCCGGTGGCGGGGGCAAAGAGCAGCGCCCAGATGGTTCCGGCAACGGCAGGGGAGAGCGCGTAGGTCCAGATCAGTGCGATCTGGTAAAACCCTACCCCCTGGATTTTCTGGTTGAGGAGGAGGGCGATGGCCAACGACGCGCCCAGTCCGACCACGACCACGAAGGCGGAAAAGTAGAGGGTGACGACCACGCTTTTCATGTAGTCGCTGGATTGAAAGAGCTCGAGGTAGTTGCGCAGGCCCACGTAGATGGTCTTGGTTCCAAAGGGAGAGGTGACAAAAAACGAACCCCATACGCTTTGGGCGAAGGGGACGATGAGAAAGACCACGATCACTGCCACCGAGGGCAGGATGAGGAGGTAGGGCAAAAGCGGATGACCCGGGAATCGCTCGTCCTGCATGACGTTCCTTTCTTTGCCTGGCGCCGCTCGCGGCGCCAGGCAAAGGGGCTAGTGCAGCTCGTTGTACTGCTTGAGTAGCTGATTGGCCTTCTGGGCGGCTTCGTCGAGGGCGGCTTTGGGTGAGAGGACGCCCGAGACCGCTTTCTCGATGGCGGCCCGTTCGATTTCGCGGATTTGCACGAAGGGGCCGAGGCGGACCCCGGTGGCGGCTGGGGTGTCGCGGCGGCCGGAGAGGATTTGCAAGAAGGCGGTGAGGTAGTTTTGATCCTTGCTGAACCACCCTTCGTTGAGGAGCTCCTGGACCGCGGCGTTGATCGTGGGGAAATAACCGGTGCCCTTATGCCATTTGACGGCGATCTCCTTTTTGGCCAGGAACTTGAGGAAGGCCCAGACCGCGGCGAGCTCCTCTTTGCTCTGCCCCTTGGTCACCCAAAGACTGCCGCCGCCGATGACCGAGTTGCCTCGAGGATACCCCTCGAATCGCGGCAGGAAGGTGGTGCCGACTTCGAAACTCGCGCCCTTTTCGATGCCGGCGAGCGACGACGTCGACTGGATCAGCATCGCGATCTGCCCCGAGACGAAGGCGGTGTTGGCCGAGTATTCGGGGCCGCCGTAGAGGAAGACCTTTTCCCTCGCCAGGCGGGCCCAGGTCTCGAGGACCATCTGGCCGAAGGGGCCGTTGAAGAGCACCTTTTCCGCCCGGCCATTGCGGCCGTTTTCGTGGTCGGCGAAGAGCTGGTTATGGTAGGCGAACATCTGTTCGAAGATCCACCCCGGCCAGCCGAAGGAAAGCGCGTGGTCGACCACCCCACTCTCGACCAGCTTCTTGCCGTATTCCTCGACTTCTTTCCAGGTGGTGGGTGGTTTTTCCGGGTCGAGCCCCGCCTTTTTGAAGAGGTCTTTGTTGTAGTAGAGCATCGCGGTCGAGGAGTTGAAGGGCATTGACCAGAGCTTTCCGTTGGTTGAGTAGTAGTTGGTAATGGGGATCACGTACTGGGCCCAGTCCCAGGTTTCCCCCAGCATGCCTGGAATTTCGTAGACGGGGATGATCGCCCCGCTGTCGAGCATGGTCTGGGTCCCGACCTCGTAGACCTGGACCAGGTTGGGGGCGTTGCCGGTGCGAAAGGCGGCGACGTATTTGGTGAGGGTCTCGGCGTACTTGCCGGTGTAGAGGGCGTTGAGTTGGATATTGGGGTGGGTGGCGTTGAACTCATCGACGATGGCCTCGACGACTTTGAGGCGGGACCCCGACATGGCATGCCACCAGGTAATCTCGACTTTTTGGGCCAGCGCCAGACCGAATCCGAGGCTCAGGCTGGCGAGCGCGAGCGCAAACGCGCGCGAGGGTCGTTGCATCACTTGCTCCTTTCCTCAAATGAGGCGAGTTCCTGAGTCCTTTCTGGCCGACCGTGTTTTTTCGCTCTCACCCCCCTACGATCTCCAGCTCGATCTCGAGCTCGTTCAGGGCGCGTTTCAGCGGCGGCGGCGGGGCGCGGTCGGTGATGATCCGCTCAACATCCTCAAGGCCCGCCAGCCGGCCGTGGGTGACGACCCCGAACTTGCTATGGTCGGCGAGGACGATCGTCGACTGGGCGCGGTGGACGACCTCGGCCATGATCTCGGCCTCTTCGAGCGAGGGCAGGGTGAACCCGTGCTCGAGCGAGATCCCGTTCACCCCGATCAGGGCCAGGTCGAAATAGATGCCCTCGAGGGCCCGACGGGCCAGTCCGCCCACCATTCCGAGGGAGACGCTCCTCAGGTAACCGCCCACAACGTACACCTCGACGCCGTCTTTCTCCAGCAGCGCTCCCGCGTGGTTGATCGCGTTGGTAAAGACCCGTAGTCGGCGCGGCCCCAGGGCGCGAATGAGCTGCATGGTGGTGGTGCCGTTGCCGATGAACACCACCATGCCGTCCTCGAGATGGCGGGCGGCGGCACGGCCGATTCGTGCTTTTTCTGCGCTGTGACGCGCCTCTTTATCTTTGTACGATGGCTCGTTGGCGAGCGGCATATTCGTGACCGCGCCCCCGTGGGTGCGCACCAGGGCGCCGGCAGCGCTCAGCGCGTTGAGATCGTTGCGGATTGTCATCGAGGATACCCCGAAGAGCTCCGAGAGTTCCGAGGTCTTCACCTGTCCGGCTTCCCGCAGCCGTTCGAGAATCATCCGCCGCCGCTGTGCCGTGAGCGGCACTTTGTGCTTCTTTTCTTTCATGTTACTCGCTTTCGATTTCTTGCATTCTAAACCCCCGGTGACCTTATGTGCAAGGGTATGGAAGTTTGCTCGGAGATCCCAGAGGCTTGTTGTGCCTTGAATGGGCCTTTGTTAGGATGGTTCCGCTTGGAGGTAGGGTGGCCAAGGGCACGTTGTTCGTCATGACTGGGGCTTCTGGGGTTGGCAAGGGTACGCTACGCGAGCGTTTGATGGAGCGCGTCAAGCTCTATTACTCCATCTCCATGACCACCCGACCGCCCCGATCCGGTGAACGCCACGGGGTCGATTACTGGTTCGTCGATCGATCGACGTTCCTCGACATGCGCGCCAAGGGTGCGTTCTTGGAGAGCGCGGAGTACGTGGGGAATTACTACGGGACCCCTCGGGCACCGGTTGAGCGGCACCTGGCGCAAGGCGAGGACGTGTTGCTCGAGATCGAGGTTGAGGGAGCGAAGCAGGTCAAGGCCATGGCCCCCAAGCTGGGGATTCCCGCGGTATTCATTTTCATCATCCCCCCTTCCTTGAGCGAACTGCGCCGAAGGTTGATCGTTCGCAGCAAGGCCTTGAACGAGGAAAAGCTTCGGGAGATCGAGCGCCGATTGGCGCGTGCCGAGCGGGAGATTACGACCGCCCTCGAGGTCGGCTTCGACTATGTGGTGGTCAACGACGTCCTCGAGGAGGCGGTGGAACGGCTGGTTGAAATCATTCGTGCCGAGCGGCTCCGACCCTGGCGAATGGAAAACGCGCTTGAAAAAGCCGCCGAGCGAAGCCCCGAACTGGAGGCCGAGCTGGCGGAGATGGAAAGGTGGATGATCCAAGATGGCGGAAGCGGGCATTGATCAATTGCTGGGCCTGGTTGATTCGAAGTACCGGCTCACGGTCGTGGTGGCGAAAAGGGCACGGCAGCTTTTGCAATACAGCTTTAAGAACACCGTGCTCGAGCCGAAGGCATGGCCGAAGATGCGCACCTACGAGGGCGAGGTCCCCGATCCCAACCCCGTGACCTGGGCGCTTAAAGAGCTGGCGACCGGCGAGCTCACCATTGGCGAGAACCTGGTGCCGGAGGATAAGCTCAGCCGGCTCCTCGACCAGCTCTATCCCGAGGTCACAGAGGAGGGGTAACCTTGGCTCATCGGGTCCTGGTGGCGGTCGGGGGCGGCGCCGCGGCGATGAAGTCGCCGTTCGTCGTCCGCCGTTTGCTGGAGGCGGGCTACGCGGTCAGGGTGCTCGCCAGCCCCAGGGCCCTGGCTTTTACCACCGAGGCGGCGCTGGCCCTGGCCAGCGGGAACGAGGTGGCGACCGAGACCCGCTGGTTTGAACCCCACGGCCGGGCGTTGCACCTCGACCTCGCCGCCTGGGCCGACTTGGTCCTGGTCGCTCCGGCGACGGCGGCGGCTCTGGCACGCGCCGCCACTGGACTGGCCGAGGATTTGCTCACCGCGACCATCGTGGGCGGTGCCCGACGGGTGCTCTGGGCCCCGGCGATGAACCCCGAGATGTGGCACCACCCCACCACCCAGGCCAACGTCCGCAAGTTGGAGGCGATGGGCCATGGCTTTGCCGGCCCCGTCCACGGGGCCATGGCGTCGGTGGGCGAGGCGGAGGGCCTTGGGCGGATGGTCGAGCCCGAGGACCTCGTGGCCCACGTGCGCCGGGCGCTGGCGCCAAAGGACCTCGAGGGCCTGCGCGTCCTCGTCACCGCTGGGCCGACACGCGAACACCTCGACCCGGTGCGTTTTCTTTCCAACCCCTCCTCGGGAAAGATGGGGTTCGCGTTGGCGGAGGCGGCCCGGGATCGGGGGGCGAAGGTGGTTTTGGTGAGCGGGCCCACGGCCCTTCCGGCGCCTTTCGATGTGAACCTGGTGCGGGTGGAGAGCGCGCTCCAGATGCGCCAGGCCGTGCTGGACCACTTCGAACAGAGCGACGCGGTGATCATGGCGGCGGCGGTGGCCGACTGGCGTCCGGCCGAGAAACTTCCGGAGAAAGAGGCCAAGTCGGGGCGTGAAAAGACCCTTCACCTGGTGGCGAACCCGGATATCCTCGCCGAGCTCGGAGCTCGCAAAGGGGGCCGGGTGCTGGTCGGCTTCGCCATGGAAACCGGCCAAGGGTTGGACCGTGCCTTTGCCAAGGTGAGGCGGAAGAACCTCGACTTCATCTGCCTCAATCACCCGACCCGGCCCGAGACCGCCTTCGGCGCCGATACCAACCGGATCGTCGTCGTCTACCCCGATGGCCGCACCGAGTCGCTGGGGCTGACATCGAAGCGAGAACTCGCGGACCGGATCCTCGACCGGGTTCGCGGATCTATACAGCAGCACGTATAATCTTCGGAAAGAAAGCCTGTCAGGCTTACGTCGAACTGTCGTGAGGAGGTATGTCTGATGCCCAATAAAGAAATGCGTCACAAGAAGATTCAGGAGATCGTTGCCCGAGAAGAGATATCGACCCAGGCTGAACTCGTGGAGCGGTTGCGCCAGGAGGGGTTCAACGTGACCCAGGCGACGGTGAGCCGGGACATCAGCGAGCTGCGCCTGGTCCGGGTGCCGCTCGGCAAAGGGAAGCATAAATACGCGCTGGCGCCGATCGAGCTCGAGGAGGACGTCGAGGCCGAGCTCCGGCGTCAGTTCAAGGAATTCGTCCAGGACATTGATCGAGGCGAGAACATCATCGTGGTTCGGACCTCGACCGGTCACGCGGCCGGGATCGCGCTCTTGATCGACAAACTCAAAAACGACGACATCGTGGGCACGCTCGCTGGCGACGACACCATCTTGGTCGTGGCCCGGGGGGCGTCCGAGGCCCGGAGCCTCCTCAGCTACTTCGAGGGACTCCTCGTTTAGCGCTCTGGGTGATAGGGAGGCGGTTCTGGACACTCTAACCCTGGCGGTCAAGGCCTTCATGACCCTCCTCGTGGTCATGGACCCCGTCGGACTGGCTCCGGTCTTCGTGGCCCTGGCCGGGGACCGGCCGGAACGGGAGCAGGCCCGCATCGCGGTGAAGGCGGTTGGCATCGGCGCCTTGCTCCTGGTCTTCTTCGGCCTTTTCGGTGAGTCGCTCCTGCGCTACCTGGGGATTAGCCTGGGGGCGTTCCGGATCGCGGGCGGGCTGTTGCTCTTTAAGATCGCCGTGGAGATGGTCTTCGCGAGCCGAATCCGCGAGACACCGGAGGAGGAGGAAGAGGCCCGGCAACGCGAGGACATCAGCGTTTTTCCCCTTGCGATCCCCCTCCTGGTTGGCCCGGGGGCGATGGCCAGCATTTTGATTCTCATCGGCGAGGGGCGTCACGTTGCCGCCGGCCTCTGGGTGGTTGTGGCGGCGGCCTTCGTGGTGCTGATCCTCGCCTACGTGGCGCTCATCTTCGCCAGCCGGATCAGCCGGCTTTTGGGGCACACCGGCGTGAACGTGATCACCCGGGTGATGGGCGTGCTGCTGGCCGCGCTCGCGGTCCAGTTCGTGATCGACGGGACGTTGAGCGCCCTGGCGGGCCGTTTGTAGGCGGGACCTGGGGAACGCGGCCGCCGACGGAGGAGAAGCTTCGCGTTCGTTTTCGAAAGCGGCGGGCCCTGCCATGGCAGGGCCCGCCTGAGGGTTCCCGATGAACGCCGCTTACATCTCGCCGAACATCATGGCCCGCTTGACCTCACCGATGAGCTGGGTGACGGGAATTTCCCTGGGGCAGGCTTCGGTGCAGTTGTAGGCGGTGCGGCAGCGCCAAACCCCGCCGGTCGAACCCAAGGTGGCGAAGCGTTCCGCGGCGCCCTGGTCGCGGGAGTCGAAGATGAAGCGGTGGGCCTGGACCACCGCCGCCGGGCCGATGTAGGTGCCGTTGACCCAAAAGACCGGGCAGCTGGTGGTGCAGGCGGCACAGAGGATACACTTGGTGCCCTCGTCGAAACGCATCCGCTCCTCGGGGCTTTGCAAGCGTTCGCGCTCGGGAGGCGGCTCGTCGTTGATGAGCCAGGGCTTGACCGCGCGGTAGGCGGCAAAGAAGGGCCGCATGTCAACGATGAGGTCTTTTTCGACCGGGAGTCCGCGGATGGGCTCGACGGTGATGGTGTCGGTGCCCAGATCCTGGACCAGGGTCTTACAGGCCAGGCGGTTGCGCCCGTTGATCAACATGGCGTCGGAGCCGCAGATGCCGTGGCCGCAACTCTTCCGGAACGCCAGGGTGCCGTCGGTCTCCCACTTCACCTTGTGCAGGAGGTCGAGCACGCGGTCCATGGGCTCGACCTCGAGGCGATAGCTTTCCCAGTGGGGACGGCTGTCCTTCTCGGGATTGTAGCGGAGAATCTTCAGCGTGACCTGCATGCCCCCTCCTCAGTAGGTTCTCGGCTTGGGCTGGAACTTGGTGATCGTCACCGGCTTGTAGCGGAACTCCACCTCGCCCTTGCCTCGCTTGTAGATCAGGGTGTGCTTGAGCCAGTTCTCGTCGTCGCGTTCGGGGTAGTCCTCCCGGGCATGGGCCCCACGCGACTCTTTTCGGTTCTTGGCCGCGTGGACCACGGCTTCGGCGTCGTCAAGGAGGAATCCGAGCTCGATGGCGTCGATGAGGTCGGCGTTGTAGCGATCGCCCTTGTCCTGCACCACCACCCGCTCGTAGCGATCCATCAATTCCTTCAGGATGCCGATCTGTTTTTCCAGGAGTTCCTCGGTCCGGAACACCGAGGCGTTTTCCATCATGGTTTCCTGGAGATCGCGGCGGATGGCAGCCGCGGGTTCGCCCTTGGCGTTGGCCTTGAGGCGGCTGATGAGCTCCCGGGCGGCTTCGGTAGCGTTCGGCGGCAGGTCGACGAAGGTTTCACGCTGGGCGAAGCGAGCGGCGGCGATGCCGGCCCGGCGGCCGAAGACCACGAGCTCGCCAAGGGAGTTGGTGCCGAGGCGGTTCGCTCCGTGGAGGCTGACGCAGGCCGATTCGCCGGCGGCGAAGAGCCCCGGGATCGGGGTGTTGTTCTCGTCCTTGATGACCTCGCCGTTAATGGTGGTGGGGATGCCGCCCATGGCGTAGTGGGCGGTGGGCACGACGGGAATCGGTTCCTTGACCGGGTCCACCCCCAGGTAGGTCCGCGAGAACTCGGCGATATCGGGGAGCTTTTTCTCGATGATCTCGGGGTCGAGGTGGGTGAGGTCGAGGCAGATGTAGTCCTTGTTGGGGCCGCAGCCACGCCCCTCGCGGATCTCCAGGTACATGGCCCGGCTCACCATATCGCGGGGCGCCAGGTCCTTGATCGTGGGGGCGTAGCGCTCCATGAAGCGCTCCCCGTTGGCGTTCCTGAGAATGCCACCCTCCCCGCGGGCGCCCTCGGTGACCAAAATCCCCAGCCGGTAGAGGCCGGTGGGGTGGAACTGGTAGAACTCCATGTCCTCGAGGGGGATCCACCCCTTGCGGTAGAGGATGGCCTGCATGTCGCCGGTCAGGGTGAAGGCGTTCGAGGTGACTTTGAACATCCGGCCAAAGCCGCCGCTGGCGATCACGATCGACTTGGCCTGGAAGGTGTGGATCTCGCCGGTGGCAAACTCCAGCGCCACCACCCCGATGGCCCGACCGTCCTCGGTGAAGATGACGTCGAGGACGTGGAATTCGTTGTAGAAGGTAATGCCGTGTTTAACCGACTGCTGATAGAGGGTTTGCAGGATCATGTGCCCGGTGCGGTCCGCGGCGTGGGCGGCGCGGTGCACCGGCGCCTTGCCGTACTCACGGGTGTGGCCGCCGAACCTCCGCTGGGCGATCTTGCCGCTGGGCAGACGGTCGAAGGGGAGGCCCATGTGCTCGAGATCGATCACCGCCTCGATGACTTCACGGGCGAAGACTTCGGCCACGTCCTGGTCGGTCAGGTAGTCACCGCCCTTGACGGTGTCGAACATGTGCCATTCCCAGTGGTCTTCCTCGACGTTGCCGAGCGCGGCGCCGATCCCCCCTTGGGCCGCGCCGGTGTGGGATCGGGTGGGGTAAAGCTTGGAGATCACGCCCACGTTCGCGCCTCTGCGCGCGGCATAGAGCGCCGCCGTGAGTCCCGAGCCGCCAGCACCGATGACCAGTACGTCGTGTTGATGCGCCATGCCTGACCTCCTAGCGAGGAAGCTGGTAGTCCCAGCCCCACAGCGAAATCGTTCCCAACACCACCAGGAAAAAGACCAGGGTGTAAAGGATCGTCTTGGTCCAGATGCGGAGTCGTGCTGAGGCTACGTGGTCGTCGATCACGTAGCGGAGTCCGTTGGTTCCGTGGAGGAACGCGAGGAAGAGCAACAGCCAGTTATAGAACTTCCAGGTCACCGACGAGAGGTTTTGAGCCACGACGTCATAGGTCAGATCGCGATGGAAGTTGAAGGCCACGGCCCGGAAGTACAGGTGCCCGAGGACGAGAAAGACGAGGAGAACCCCCGAAACCCGCATGAACACCCACCAGGCGAGTTCGAGGTTGTTGCTTGAGAGTCGCTTGGCTTCTTCGAAACGGCGCGCGCGCAGGGCCATCACTCACCTCCTCCAAAGACGTGGCTCAGCATGGTATAGAACAGGGGTGCCCCGAGGAGCACATAGAGCGTCCAGACGGCGTACCAGAGCTGACGCTGGCTGCGCACACCCCAGCTCGTAAAGTCCATGAGGATAATCCGCAGCCCGTTCAAAGCGTGATAGAGCACCAGTGCGGCCACGATCACCAGGCCGACACCGAAAAACGGGTTTTCCTCAAAGGCGAGCAGGGCGTTGAACCATTTGGGTCCGAACATCGCGCTGGAGATCTCGGTGACGTGCAAGAGCAAGAAGAGCAGAATGGCGATCCCCGAGATCCTGTGTAGATAAAAAGCCCACTGACCTTCTCTCCCGCGGTACATATCCCCTCCTTTTACCGGACCCAGTTTATACCCGAGGTCCCGGCGTTGTCCCGGGAGGTAGCGTACTGTTTTGAGGCCTGGAGCGGCAGCCCGAGCTCCTGCGCCGTCTTGGAATGACCCGCCGGGTCATTTATACCCCTGGGGGGCATAGCCGATCGGGCGTCGGCCCTGGCGGGAGAAATTTTGACTGGTGGAGGCCCAAAACTCCCTCTTGATTAAAGCCTCTGAGAATGTCGAATCCGAAGGGGTTTCCTGGCCCCTGCCCTCTTCTTTGCTATTCAGATTTGGACAGAAGCGGGCCCCAATCTTGACATCGAAACCCCACCCCCCCATAATGCCCTAGAGAAGCGGGGGGTACCCGCCTTGGCGAAAGGAGGTAGGGAGTTGGAAATCTTCGGTTTTGGACCCCACCTGATGATCGACGGCTACCAGGCCAACCCCCAAAAGCTGGCGGATAAGGAACTGATTCACAAGATTCTCGACGAGCTTCCGGAAGAAATGGGTATGACCAAGGTCCTTCCGCCGGCGGTTTTTGATTACCGTGGCAGCCGTCCTGAGGACGTTGGTCTGACCGGGGTGGTGATCATCGCCGAATCGCATATCGCGATCCACACCTTTCCCGAGCGGCGCTTCATCAGCGTTGACATCTTCTCCTGCAAGGACTTCGACATTAAAAAGGCCGTGGACCGGCTGGCGGAAGCCTTTGAAATCGGCCGTTACGAAACCTACCTCATCAACCGAGGTAAGGAGTACCCCAAGGATCCCGAAGAAGCCAGGATGATCATCGAGGGCGAGCGCGAATACCTCGAGGCCCGCATCGCCTGAAGCAAACGCGAAAAACGGCGGGGCCCCCTGCGGCGCCCCGCCGTCGCTTGCTCAGCGCGACAGCGCGGCTTGCAGCGCCCGGGCCCGATCTTCCAGTTCGGCGAGCTTGGCCCGTAGGCGTTGGGAGCGTTCCGCCTCGGCCTGGGCCTTTGCGCAGGCGGGGCTGTAGATCCCTTGGAAGCGTTCGCTGGCTTCCCGGATCGCAGATTCCAGTGCTTGCTCCAGGGCCTCGGTCACGCTCTGCTCGAGGTCGGCGAGGCGGGCTTTGAATTTTTGGAAAGCCGCCTCGCGCCGCCGCGGCAACACCGAGAGCCCCAAAATGGCTGCCGCCACCCCTGCGGTGAGGCCGGTGATGTCGGCGGCCAGCCCGTGGAGGGCGAGGGCGATGGTGGCGCCGAGGCCCACGGCACCGACTTCGGCGAGCGCTGTGGCCCTGAGCGCCGACTCGACCTGCGATTGCACCCGCGCCGACTCGGCCTCGGGCGAGAAAGCGGCCAAGGCGTCTTTGAGCGTGGCCTCGAGGTCCAAAAGGTCTTGTTCCGCCTTGGGCGAGGTCCCCTGCAGGAGATCGAGCGCGGCGGCCAGGAGGTCGCGTTCCCGGCGGGCGATCCAGGTCTGGCTCTCGGCAAAAGCGGTGCCGAGCGTGCGTTCGAGATCGCCGAGGACATCGCGCTCGAAGCTCTTTTGCACCTTAGTGGCGTTGAGGAGGTCGAAGATGCGCCCGAGGCGGACGGTCTCGCGAAACCACCGCTCACCTCGAGCCTCCACTTCGCGGAAGGCTTGGGAAAGCTCGGCGATCTTCCCCCTGATGTCCTCGCGGGTCTGCCGCTCGTGGCGTTCCAGGAGCGCCTTGAGGGCCTGGCAGCGCTTCAGGGCCTCCTGGACCTCTTCCGCCTGGGATGTGAGGTCGGCCCGGGCCGCATCGAGCAGCTTGATGAGCACCCCCAGGGGGGATCCGAGTTTGATCCTCGCCGCCTCGTGCCGGAGCACGTGCTGGATGTGGGCCTCGAGGTCGGCGAGGCCCTGGCCGGTCTTCGCGCTGACCAGGAAGACGGGGGGACGGTGGTCGAGGGTCCTTTCCGCCTGCGTCTCGACGAAGCGGTGGACCTCCTCCTGCTCGGTCTCATTCAAAAGGTCGGCCTTATTCACCACCAACACGACCTTCTTTCCCCACGAACGGATGAGCTTGAGGAAGTTGCGCTCGCTGTCGGTGTAGGGGCGGTCGGCGCTGGTAACGAAGAGGATGAGGTCGGCCCGGGGGAGGAAACGTTCGGTGAGGATCTGGTGCCGCTCGATGACGGCGTTGGTCCCCGGGGTATCGACCAGCCGGAGCATCTTGAGCAGGGGATGGGGGTGCGTGACGACGGCGAGGTCGGGTTCGGGTGAGGTGGATTCGCTGGGCCCGTAAGCGAGGAGCAGGATGCGATCGGTGGTCGGGGTGACCCCTTCCTTAAGGATATCCTCCCCCAAAAGGGCGTTCAGCAGGCTGGATTTTCCCGAGTTGAACTCGCCCGCGGCCACGATTAGAAAAGGGCCCTCGAGGTCGAGGAGGGCCTGGCGAATCGGGCCGGCATCGCTCCCGAGTCCGGCCAGGACCTCGAGGGCTTCGGCCAGCAAGCCGCGTACGGCGTCGGCTTGGGACTTGAGTGCAGGGTCAAACTCCACGGCCATAGCCTAACCGAAGGGGACGTCCCCCGACGGCCGCGCCCCCGCCAAGGGGCGGGGGCGGCGGGAACATGCCCCGTTAGTCCTGCGCCGGTCTTGCGGCCCGGATCGCGTCCAGCGCTTCCGGGTTCTCCAGCGCCGAGGTGTCGCCGGTGTCCTCGCCCAGGTAGGCGGCTTTGATCAATCGCCGCATAACCTTGGCGTTCCGGGTCTTCGGGAGATCGGGGACGAAGACCACCTTCTCCGGCTTCAGCGGTTTCCCCAGCACATCGGCCACGCGGGCCCGAATTTCCTGGGCCAGGGTGTCGCTCGGCTCAAACCCCGGGTTGAGGACGGCGAAGACGACCACGGTCTCGCCTTTGACCGGGTGGGGCACGCCGATGGCTCCGGCTTCCTTCACCGCCGGGTGCTCGACCGCCGCCGACTCAACCTCGGCCGGCCCAACGCGCTTGCCGGCGATTTTCAGCGTGTCGTCGGACCGCCCGAGGATGAACCAGTGACCCTCGTCGTCGACGAGCGCCCAGTCGCCGTGGACCCAAACGCCCTCGAAGCGGTGCCAATAGGTTTTTTGGTAGCGGTCTGGGTCCTTCCAAAAACCCTTGGTCATGCCCGGCCAGGGGGCGAGGACCGCCAGCTCGCCGACCCGATTCGTGACCGGCTGGCCTTCTTCGTCCAAGACAGCGGCGTGGATGCCGGGAACGGCGGTATTGAAGCCGGTGGGCTTGATGGGGCGGAAGACAGTGCACCCGAGCAGCCCGCCCGAGACCTCGGTACCGCCGGAATAGTTGATGATCGGCTTTTGTCTACCGCCGACGTTTTCGAAAAACCAAAGGTAGGGCTCGGGGTTCCACGGTTCGCCCGTGGAACCCATGATGCGCAGGCTCCCAAGGTCGTGGCGCTCGATGGGTTCGGTCCCGAAGGGCATCAGGGCCCGTACCAGGGTGGGGGAGATGCCGAGGTGGGTGATGCCATGACGCTCGATCAGGGCCCACAGGCGGTCGGGGCCCGGGTAGTCGGGGGCGCCCTCGTAGAGGAAAACGGTGGCGCCCAGGATGAGGCTGCCGAAGATGGCCCAGGGTCCCATCATCCAGCCGATGTCGGTGAACCAGAACATGACCTCACCGCGCCTGAGGTCGAAGAGGTGGGCCATGTCCTGGGCCGCCTTGAGCGGGAAGCCCGCGTGGTAATGGACGGTGCCCTTTGGTCGGCCGGTGGTCCCCGAGGTGTAGATGAGCATGAAGGGATCCATGCTCTCCATGGCCTCGGTCGGCGCCTGGGTGGGCTGGGACCCGACCGCCTCGTGCCACCACACGTCCCGGCCGCTCTCGAAGGGCACCTCCATCCCCAGCCGCTGGACGACCAGGATCTTCGGAGTGCCGGCGATACGGGCCGCCTGATCAGCGATCGGTTTCATGGCCACAACCCGGCCGCGGCGGAAGAAACCGTCGGCGGTGATGAGCAGCTTGGCCCCGGCATCGGCGAGGCGGGTGGCCGCGGCCTCCGGGCCGTAGCCGGAGAAGATCGGCACCAGGATGGCCCCGATCCTGGCCAGCGCGAGCGCCGCTACCGCGGTTTCGGGGATCATGGGCAGAAAGAGCCCGACCCGATCCCCTTTCGTGATCCCGAGGCTTAAAAGGCCGTTGGCCGCCTGGGCCACCTGCTGTTCGAGTTCCCGGTAGGTGAGCCGGGAAATGCGGCCATCCTCGCCTTCCCAGACCACCGCGAGCTGCTGGGCCAGAGGGCCCCGCGCGTGCTGGGTGACGGCGATGTGGGAAAGGTTGAGCTTGCCGCCGACGAACCAGCTCGGCCACGCCGGTCCCCGGCTCATATCGACGAAGGCCTGGTAGGGCTCGAACCACTCGATGCCGAGCTCGGAGAGCGTTTCTGCCCAGAATCGGTCGGGCTGTTCGATGGAGAGCCGGTAGAGCGCGTCGTAGTCGCCCACTCCGAGTCTTCGCATCAGGGCTTCGAGATGACTGCCTCGGGTGTAGGCCTCGCTGGGATACCAAACGGGTTCCATGATGGGCTCCTTGCAACTTCC
>CAZXOY010000001.1:0-55482 GCA_964642655.1 uncultured bacterium | reverse complement strand
ACCGACTCGCCGGGTTTCAGCGCGACGCCGTCAAACCCCAGCGCCGAGGCCCTGGCGACGAAGGCATCCCCGTCTTGGCGGATCGGGGGGAAGGTGTTGTAGTGGATGGGGACCACTTTTTGGGGCTTGATGAGTTCGAGCGCTTTAAGCGCGTCTTCCGGGCCCATGGTGAAGGTGTCGCCGATGGGGAGCAAGGCCAGGTCGATGCCGGCTTCGCCGATCAGCGCCATGTCGGAAAAGAGCGCGGTGTCACCGGCATGGTAGATCTTTTTGCCGTCGAGTTCGATGACCACGCCCATCGGCATGCCACCGTAGCTGCCGTCGGGGAACGAACTGGAGTGCCAGGCGGGGTAGAACTTGAGCCAGCCGCCGTCAAAGTCGTAACGTCCGCCGATGTTCATGGCCCACGAGTTCGCCCCTTCCTGGCTCGCGCGACTGGCGATTTCAAAGGTCGAGACCACGAGCGCACCGGTGCGCTTCGCAATTGGCACCGTGTCACCCCAGTGATCGCCGTGGGCGTGGGTGACGACGATGAGATCGGCGGAGACCTCATCCGCGCTCGCCGCCGCCAGCGGGTTTCCGCTCAGGAACGGATCGATGAGGATCGTGGTCTTTCCACCAGTGATCAGCGTGGTCGCGTGCCCGAGGAAACGTACTTCTACCATGACCTCCACCTCCAGATGCGTCCTGCGGCTTTACTTTATCAAAGCGCAACCTCCCCCTTTTCAGCCATGGCGGCCAGGGCGCGCCTCAGCGTTCGCTGCATCGCGGCCTCGGCCATGCGGCGGAAGGCCTGCCCGCCCCATTTCTCGCCTTGGGGGAGTTCGAGGTGGAGGGTGAGCTTGACCTGGTAGATGACGCCGTCGGGCCGGGCCCGACCTGTCCCCGCGAGTTCGGCCCAGAAGCTTTCCTCCAGGGGCAGCGCGAGGAGCTTCGTCTCCTCCCCCAGGACGAGACGGCTGGCGAAGGGAAAGCAGATCCGCCCGAAGATGGCGGCGTGCCCGCAAAGCTTCCCTTTGAGGATCTGGCCGTCGCGACGAAGGGCTTCCAGGCCGGGGAGGTGGGCGAAGGTTGCCTCGGGGGTGGCGAGGAGTTTCTGAGCTTCAGCGAGGTCCGAGGCGCCGATCTTGAATTGAAGCGTTTCCTCGATACGCATGGCGTTCCTTTACGATCAGTCGACCCATTCCACGCGGATTTTTCCCGCCTTGGAAAGGGTTTCGATTTCGCGGTCGGTCAACGCGAGGAGCCTCGGCATCTGGGCGAACTTGGTGACCTTCGAGGCAAATCCCACCCGCACGACGAGCACCTCCTCGCGCTCGTCCTTGCCGATGCGCCACACCAGGTGCTGGCCGAGCTCCATGAGGCGGCTTAAGGTCTCTTCCTCCATCGCCTTCATGTTAAGGCCTCGAGGGCTGCGAACTTAAGGTAGTGGGTTTCGGGCACGTTGAGGAGAACGGGGTGGTCCCAACTCTGCGATCGTTTGGCGAGGAGCTGGAAGCTTCGGCCCACGTCGGCGGCGGCTTCCCTGAGCATCGCTTCGAAGTGGGCTTCGCTGAGATGGTGGCTGCAGGAGGCGCTCAAGAGCAGCCCGCCGGGCCGGAGGAGCTTCATGGCCCGCAGATTGATCTCCTTGTAGGCGCGGAAGGCCTTCGGAAGGTCATGTTTTTTCCGGGCGAACGAAGGGGGATCGAGCACGATCAGGTCGAAGCGTTCGCGCGCCTTTTCAAGGCTTCTCAGGAGGTCAAAGGCGTTGGCCTCCAGAAAGCGGATATTCGAGATCCCGCTTTGGCGGGCGTTCTCTTTGGCTTGATCGAGGGCGCGCCTCGAGCTGTCGACGGCGATGACCTCGTCGGCGTGCTGGCTGATGTGCAGGGCGAAGAGGCCGTGATACGAGAAGACATCGAGGGCGCGCTGGGGTTTTTTCCGGGCCGCGAGGCTTTCGGCGTAGAGACGGTTGTCTCGCTGGTCGAGGAAGGCCCCGGTCTTTTGCCCTTCGTAGGGGAGCGAGGCGTATTGGACCGCCCCTTCGTGTAGCCAGATTTTTTCCGGGACCGACCCCGCGGCGACGCGTACGTAGGTGGGGAGGCCTTCGAGGATGCGACCCCGGGCGTCGTTCCGCAAAAGGATACCTTTGGGTGAGAGTCGCTCGTTGAGGGCCTGCACCAGGTCAGGGATGAGGGCCTCCAGCGCCAGCGCGTTCACCTGCATCACCACGTAGTCGCCGTAGAGGTCGACGACGAGCCCGGGCAGCTGGTCGCCCTCGGCGTGGACCAGGCGGACGCCGCTGTCCCGATGCGCCTTAAGGGGCTCGCGCCTTTGGATGGCGGCCTCGAGGTTTTCCAGCAGGCGCGCTTTGGCCTCGCCGGCTTTTCGGCTGAAAGCGCGCAAGGTGAGTTCCGAGTTGGGGTTGTAGAGGCCATGGGCGAGGAAGCGACCCCGGTGGGTTATGGCAACGAGGCCCGCTTTTTGGGGGCCTCGAATCACGTCGCTTCGGTAGATCCAGGGATGTCCGGAAAAAAGCCGCGCGGCGCCACGTTTGCTGACTTCCACCGTCACGGCCTCAGTCTACGGGAGGACACGGGCGAAAGCCCCTACGCCGGGCGCGGCGCTGTTGTAAAGTGGCCAATTGGGCAGCGGTCTCATGTGTGGGGGCGACCAATGACCAAGACCGGCGCGCTCGGCGCGTTGACACTTCGCGTTCGCTGCCGGTATTATGCCCGGGGCGCGTCGCAGACGCGCGTTTTTCGAGTGAGTGAGGAGCCCTGTGGGGGTTTTTGAGGAAGGAGAGCCTATGCATGGCCTAGGACTTATCAAGAGCCTTGCCGAGCGGGAGCGCGAGCTCGCGCAGAAGCTCGAGGAGGCTCGCCGTACGGCACAGGCCAAGGTGAAGCAAGCCGAGGAGGAGGCGGCCAAGCTGGTCGCGAGCCGGGAGGCTGAGGCGGAGAAGCTCCTGGTTCAGGCGCGCGCAGAGTTGGAGAAGGAGGTGGAGCGGATTCAACTCGAGGCCGAGGCCCGCGCCGACACGGAGGCGAAGAAGATCCGTGAGCGGGCGGAGGCGAAGCTTGCCGACGCGGTGGCCGTCGCCCTCGAGGAGGTCCTGCCGTGATCGCGACCATGGAGAAGCTCGTTGTGGCCGGGCCGAAGCGTCTGGCGAAAGAGCTTCTCGCCGAGCTGCAGCGGGCCGGGGTGGTCCACCTCGACACGTTGCGCGTTGAGGAACTCGCGTCGTACGCGCTCTCCGACGAGGAAAAAGCGCTCCTGCGCGGCTGGGACAAGGTGGTCGTGGGCGCTGAGCAGACGCTGCGGCTTTTGGGGCTTTCACCCAAGCCCACCAAGCCGGCGAGTGGCAGCCTCGACGAGGTGGCTTCGCAGCTCGAGCCCATCGAGCAAAAGGCGAGCGTTCTCGTGGCCGAGCGCGATCGTCTGCGCGAAGAGTTGCAGTTGCTCCGACTCTACCACCGCCCCGTGGAGGTGCTCGCGGACCTCGTGCAGGGGCTCGATGAGAGCCGGTGGCTGCGGGTTATCCCCTTGGTGGCTGAGAAGGAGGAAGAGCTCCAAGAGCTCGAGGCCCAGCTTACTGAGGCGCTTCCCGAACGTTACGTCCTGGTCTGGCAGGCGGTGGACCGTTTGTTCGTCGCCGCCGTCGTCGTGCTGGCCAGCGATGCCGACGTTGCCCTGAGCGCGCTGGGGCGGCTGGGCTTGGCCGAGCTCAAGCTCACCGGGGCGTATGCCGGGCTGAGCCTCCGTCAGGCCAAGCTCAAGATGAGCGAACGTGCCCGCGTGGTGCCCAGCGAGCTCGAGTCGATCGAGGAGACCCTGGTAAAGCTGGGGCGGGAATCCGGCGAGCGACTCCGGGGGATCTGGACGCGGGCCAAAGACGAGCTCGCACGACTGAGGGCGCTTTCTGAGCTGGCGAGCGGCCGCTTCTCGTTCGGGCTCTTCGGCTGGGTGCCGGTGAAGGCTAAGCCCAAGGTCGAAGAGGCGCTCGATCGCCTGCGCGAGCGGGTGGTGTACGCCTTCGAGCCGGTGGATGAGCATCACGAGGCGGACCGGGTTCCGGTGACGCTGGACAATCCGCCGGTGGTGCGCCCCTTCGAACTGCTGGTTTCGTTCCTCAATACCCCGAAATACGGGACCTGGGACCCCACCTGGGTCGTCTTCGCGTTCTTCCCGCTCTGGTTCGGGATGATCGTCGGCGACGTGGGCTATGCCATGCTTTTTTGGCTGCTCGCGCGCTTTTTCGACGGTTACGCCAAGCGCAAGGAACCGTTGGTCATCGATCTCTTCGACATGACCCTCTCGCCGACCATCTTGGCCGACGTGGTCAAGATCATGAAGCCCATGGTCTTTTGGACCATCGTCTTCGGCCTGGCCTACGGCGAATTCTTCGGGAACTTCCTCGAACACCTCGGGGTCTTCTATATCCCGGGCGAGGGCGAGGCCGGGCTCTTTAAGATCCTCATCCCGAGGACGTTGGTCGCCACCGCCAGCATGCTGATCATCGTCAGCGTGACGTTTGGATTGCTGCTGGTGGTCTACGGGCTTGGCATCAAGGCCTGGCTGGGGTACAAGCACCGTCACATGCGGCATTTCTGGGAGGCCATCGGCTACATTGGCGGTCTGGTGGGCCTGACGGTGCTCTCCGTGGTCTACTTCACCGGCGCCAACGTGTTCTTGCTCAATGCCCTGATGTGGGCAGGCTTTGGGATCTTCCTCCTGGCGGCGGTTGTGTCCAGGATGCCGCTCATGCTGGCGGAGCTTCCCACGCAGGGCGGCCACATCCTGAGCTACATCCGTATTTACGCGGTGGGGGTGACGGGGGCGATCCTCGCCAACCTCTCCACCGACCTTGGTTTTGCTATCGCCGATAAGCTCGGGCTCATCGGCATACTCTTGGGGCTCGTCGTGGGCCTGGCCGTACACGGGCTGGTGCTCGCGTTAACCACCATCGGGCACATGCTCCAGCCAATCCGTTTGATTTGGGTGGAGTTCTTCACCAAGTTCGGCTTCTACGACGAGTCGGGACGGCCTTACCGGCCATTTGGATCGGTCCGCAACGACGCGGGTGCGTGATGAGGAGGTTGTTGAGATGAAAAAGATCGGTACGCTGTTGGCGGTTTTCGTTCTAGGGGCACTGGCTTTTGCGGCTGAGAATGCTGGGGGTAGCGGTACCGGGAGCGGTCTGGTCGCGATCGGCGTGGGCTTGGCCATCGGTCTTTCCGCGCTGGGTACGGGGTTTGCGCAGTCGAGGATCGGCGCCGCTGCCGTGGGGGCCGTGGCTGAGAAGCCCTCGATGTTCGGTACCGCGATCATCTTCCTGCTGCTGCCCGAGACCCTGGTCATCTTCGGTTTCTTGTTCGCGTTCTTGCTCCTAGGCCGGATGTAATCGGGGCGCCGCCACCGGCGGCACTCGAGAGGAGTGTATGGTGTCTAAGCTGGAGAATATCCTCCAGGAAGAGGTCCTCCGCGAGATCAACAAGATCCTCGCGGAGGCCGACCAAAAGGTTGAGGCGATTCGGAAAGAGGCCGAGGAGCGTGCCGAACGTATCGTCGCGCAGGCCAAACGCCGGGCCGCCGCCGAGCGCCAGGCCGAGCTGGCCAGGGCCGAGAGCGCGGCCGAGCTTCGGGTGGCCACCGCGCGGATGCAGGCTAAGGGTGAGATGATCGAGCGCGTTCGCGTGGAGGTGGAGCGCGCGCTCTTGGACATGCCCAAAAAGCCCGAATACCCAGAGGTTTTGCGGCGGTTGGCCGAGGAAGCCCTGGCCGCGCTTCCGGGCGCCAAGACGGTCGCTCTCTCGCCCGACGACCTGCCCCACCTCGAGGCCTGGGCTTCGGAAAAGGGCGTCACGCTCAAGCCCGAAGAGGCGGTTCGCCTTGGTGTTCGGGTGTATTCCGAAAAGGGAACCAGCTACGTCGAAAACACGCTCCCTGGCCGACTGGAGCGGACCTGGGATACCCTTTCCTCGCGGGTGTCTGAGATCCTTTGGGGGTAGCGGTGGCCGACGACTTTGGCTACCTCAATGCGCGGATCCGAGCGCGACGCGGTGAGTTCCTCCCCGAATCCTTTTTCAAGGAGGGCCTCCGGGTCGATTTCTCGGACTTCCTGCGCCTTTTGGCCGAGAGCCCGTACGGGGCGCACCTCGCCGGGGAAAATCTCCCCGACGTTGACCGTGCGGTCGCCGGCCATTTCGCCGAGCGGGTCGCCGACCTGCGGACCCTGGCCTCGGGTGAGGCCCGGGAGGCCATGACCCTTCTTTTCATGCGGGCCGACCTGGCCAACATTAAATCGATCCTCAGGGCTAAGGCCACCGGCCGCAGCTCCGAGGAGGTCCAGGCCCAGCTGGTTGGCGGGAGCCTGCCAGAAAGCCTGCTCCAGCCCCTGATCGAGGCCCCGGATGCGGCGGCGATGGCCCAGGTCCTGGTTCTGCCCGGGCATCCGGTGGCCAAGGCGTTGAGGGAGGCGGCGCGAACGAGCTCGGATGCGATCGAGGTGGAAATGCTGCTCGATCGCCTCTTCCTCGCGGATCTGGTCCGGCGGGCGCGGGCCTTTGAGGGCGCGTTCGCCGCTTATTTCCAAACCGAGCTCGAGGTCACCAACCTGGCCACCGCCTTCAAGCTCGCGAGCCTCGGCGAGGCCGATTCGCCCGAGCGCTATTTCATTCCCGGCGGGCAGTACGTCACGGCCACGCTCTTTGGCCGGATCGCTGCCGGCGAGGTCGAGGCCGTCGATGAACTGGGCTCGACGCCGCTCGCCGCGCTCGCCGGGGCGCGGGCGCTGAGCGACCTGGAGCGTGCGGCGCGCTGCCTTCTCTTGGAAAGGGCGGGGCGCGGCGCGCTCGATGTCATGGGGCCGGGCCTGGCCCTTGAGTACGTGCGGCGAAAGGAGTGGGAGGGTGCCCGGATTCGCCTTCTCGCCCGCCGGGCCTACTACGCGCTTCCCGCCGAGCCTTTTGAGAAGGAGGTGACCTGCGCGTGAAGATCGCGGTGCTCACGGACTCGGAGAGCGCTTCGGGCTTTCGCTTGGCCGGGCTTGAGGTCTATGTGGCCAACGGGCGCGAGGAGGCGGAGACACTCCTTAAGCAACTGGTCGCCGACGATTCGCTGGCACTGCTCGCGGTCGACGAGGGCTTGATCCCGGATCCCGCCGTGCACGTGGCGCGTGAGATGCGCGGGCGCGATCTGCCCGTCGTACTGCCCTTTCCATCGCTCGCCTTTGCTTTCGGGGAAGAGGGCGAGGACGTGAAGGGCTACATGCGGCGTTTGGTGAAGTCGACCATCGGGTACGAGGTCAAGCTCTAGGATGGGAGGAACGATGCTGGAAGGTGTGATTCAAAAAATCGCCGGTCCGGCGGTGATCGCGGGGGGCATGCACGGGGCCCGCATGTTCGACATCGTCAAGGTGGGCAAGGAAGGGCTCCTCGGTGAGATCATCCGTCTCGATGGGGACACGGCGTTCGTTCAGGTTTACGAGGATACCTCCGGCTTGCAGGTTGGCGAGCCGGTGGTGAGCATGGGGATTCCGCTCTCGGTCGAGCTCGGACCCGGCATGCTCAACTCGATCTACGACGGTATTCAGCGCCCCCTGGACAAGATCCAGGGCATGGCCGGGGAGTTCATCGCCCGCGGGATCTTCGTTCCGGCGCTTGACCGGGAGAAAAAGTGGGCCTGGACGCCAACGGTGAAGCCCGGGGACGAGATCAGCGGCGGCGACGTGATCGGTACCGTGCCCGAGTTCCAGTTCACCCACAAGATCCTGGTGCCGCCGGGCGTTGAGGGGCGCGTCAAAGAGGTGAAGCCCGAGGGCGAGTACACCGTTGAGGAAACGGTGGTGGTCCTCGAGGACGGCACCGAGCTCAAGATGTACCACACCTGGCCGGTGCGTAAGGCGAGGCCGGTGAAGCAGGTTCTGGATCCAGACGAGCCCTTCCTTACCGGCATGCGGATTTTGGACGTGCTCTTCCCCCTGGCCATGGGGGGCACGGCGGCGATCCCGGGACCGTTCGGGTCGGGCAAGACCGTGACCCAGCAATCGCTGGCCAAGTGGTCGAACGCCGACATCGTGGTCTACGTGGGGTGCGGCGAGCGGGGGAACGAGATGACCGACGTGCTGGTCGAGTTCCCCGAGCTCGAGGACCCCAAGACCGGCGGCCCCCTGATGCACCGGACCATCCTCATCGCCAACACCTCCAACATGCCGGTGGCGGCGCGCGAGGCCAGCATCTACGTGGGGGTGACCATCGCCGAGTACTTCCGCGACCAGGGCTACGCGGTGGCGTTGATGGCCGACTCCACCTCGCGTTGGGCCGAGGCGCTGCGTGAAATCAGCTCCCGCCTTGAGGAAATGCCCGCCGAAGAGGGGTACCCGCCGTACCTCGCCGCCCGCCTCGCCGCCTTCTACGAACGCGCCGGACGCGCCATTAGCCTTTCTGGCGAGCAGGGCGCGGTGAGCATCGTCGGCGCGGTGAGCCCCCCGGGTGGCGACATGTCGGAGCCGGTCACCCAGTCCACGCTGCGGATCGTGGGCGCGTTCTGGCGTCTCGACGCCTCGCTCGCGTACCGCCGTCACTTCCCGGCCATCAACTGGAACGGCTCCTACTCGCTCTTTGCCGGCGCTCTCGATCGCTGGTACCGCACCCAGGTGGCCGAGGACTACCCGGAAAAGCGGAGCGCCATCTCCGAGCTGCTGCAAAAGGAAGCCAGCTTACAGGAGGTGGTGCAGCTCGTCGGCCCCGATGCGCTCCAGGATGCCGAGCGTCTGGTGATCGAAGTGGGCCGCCTCATCCGCGAAGGCTTCTTGCAGCAGAACGCCTTCGACGAGGTCGACGCCTACTGCTCTTTGAAGAAGGCCTACGGCATGATGCGCATGATCCTGGAGCTCTACAAGGCGGCTGGCGCGGCCATCGAGGCCGGCGTGCCGGTTGAAGAGGTCATCGCCCACCCGGTCATGGAAAAGATTTCCCGGGCGCGCTACGTTCCCGAAGGCGAGTTCGAGGGGTATCTGGAGAGCGTCCTCGAGGAGATCGCCACCGCCTTCAAGCAGCCGGCATAAGGAGGGAAAATGGACCTTCTCAAAAAGGAATACACCTCGGTCACGTACATCTCCGGCCCCTTGCTCTTCGTGCAGAACGCCCGTGATCTGGCGTACGGGGCCATCGTCGAGATCGTCGACGGCGAGGGCAACCGGCGCGGGGGCCAGGTCATCGAAGTGAGCGAGGAGTTCGCGGTGATTCAGGTGTTCGAGGAGACCACGGGTCTCGACCTGGCCACCAGCCGCGTGAGCCTGGTCGAGGACGTGGCCCGCCTCGGGGTTTCGAAGGATATGCTCGGGCGCCGCTTCAACGGCATCGGCAAGCCCATCGACGGGCTCCCGCCGGTGACGCCGGAAAAGCGCCTGCCCATCATCGGTCAACCGATCAACCCCGTGGCCCGGCGCAAGCCCGAGGAGTTCATCCAGACCGGCATCTCGGCCATCGACGTGATGAACACCCTGGTGCGCGGACAGAAGCTGCCCATCTTCACCGGCTCCGGTCTGCCCGCCAACGAGCTCGCGGCCCAGGTGGCCCGGCAGGCCACGGTGCCGGGTGAGGACGTGCAGTTCGCGGTGGTCTTCGCCGCCATGGGTATCACCCAGCGCGAACTCTCGTTCTTCGTCAGTGAGTTCGAGCGCACCGGGGCGCTTTCGCGCAGCGTCATCTTCCTCAACAAGGCCGACGACCCGACCATCGAGCGAATCCTGACCCCGCGTATGGCGCTCACCGTGGCCGAGTACCTGGCCTTCGAGCATGGCTACCACGTGCTGGTCATCCTCACCGACATGACCAACTACTGCGAGGCGTTGCGCGAGATCTCGGCCGCACGCGAGGAGGTGCCGGGGCGCCGGGGGTACCCGGGCTACATGTACACCGACCTGGCCACGATCTACGAACGCGCCGGGGTGGTGGTTGGCAAGGAGGGTTCGGTGACCCAGTTCCCTATCCTCACCATGCCCGACGACGACCGGACCCACCCCATCCCCGACCTCACCGGCTACATCACCGAGGGTCAGATCCAGCTCTCGCGTGAGCTGCACCGTAAGGGCATCTACCCACCGATCGACCCGCTTCCTTCGCTCTCCCGGTTGATGAACAACGGTATCGGTAAGGGCAAGACCCGGGAGGACCACAAACAGGTCGCCGACCAGCTCTACGCCGCCTACGCCAATGGCGTCGACATTCGTCAGCTGGTGGCCATCATCGGTGAGGATGCCCTGACCGAGACCGACCGGCGTTACCTTGAGTTCGCCGACGCCTTCGAGAAGTACTTCCTCAACCAGGGCGACGCCAACCGCAGCATCGACGAGTCGTTGAACCTGGCCTGGGCCTTGCTCTCGATCCTGCCCCAGTCGGCGCTCAGCCGTATTTCCAAGAACCTCATCGAGAAGTACTACGGAAAGTTCAGCCTCGAGGAGTTCGCGGTTGCCGCCGGCGAGGCCTAAGGGTCGGCACGCTGAGGAGGGGAGCGTCTAACCATGGAACAGATCAGCCCCACCCGGATGACCCTGCTCCAAAAGCGGAATCAGAAAAAGCTGGCGGAGAAGGGTGCCGACCTCCTGAAGAAAAAGCGCGATGCGCTGATCGCCGAGTTCTTCCAGCTCGTGGGCGACACCTTGAAGGCGCGCGAGCGGCTCTCTGAGGCGGCCAAGGAGGCCTACTTCTCGCTGTTTTTGGCCAAGGCCTTCGATGGCCCGGGTGAGGTCGAGGCACTGTCCCTCGGCGTGCCCGTGGTTCGCGATGTCGAGGCCGCGGTCGAGAACGTTTGGGGGACCAAGGTCCCCAAATTCCAGGTCGGCTGGCCGGAAAAGGTGGCAGCCAGCCCCATCGGGACCGGCGGGCAGACGCTTGCCGCTCAGCGCGCGTTCCGCGACTTCGCCGAGGCCCTGGTCGACGTCGCCAACACCGAGACCCGCCTGCGACGGATCGGCGAGGAGATCAAAAAGACCACGCGCCGGGTGAACGCGCTCGAGCAGGTGGTCATTCCCCGCCTCGACGACCAGGTGCGCTATATCCGTCAGGTCCTCGAGCAGCGGGAGCGGGAGGACAACTTCCGCCTCAAAAAGATCAAGAGCAAGATGGAGAGCAAGGAACGGGGCTGACTCCGTCGCGTTTGGCTGGTGGGGGGCTGGCGATGCCGGACCCCCCACCGGCTTTAAAGCCAGCTTCCAAGCCAGCGGAGCCAGTTGGACCCGAGGACGCCCGCGGCGTGTTCTTCGGGCAAGAGGGCGCTGAGTTTCCGCAGGTCGAGCGGGCTTTCGATCCCCTCGGGGGTGGCGTCGGCGCCGAATCCCCCGTCGAAGTCCGATCCAATGCCCACCGATCCCCAGCCCAGCTGCTCGGCGATGAAGTGGGCGTGGCGGACGACGCGTGCGAGTGAAGGGCGGGGTTTTTCCGGCGTCCAGGTGGACTCGAGGAAACGGTTATAGAGGACCACGCCGACGACGCCTTGGCGTCCTTTGAGGGCGTGGAGCTCGGCGTCGCTCAGGAAGCGGTTGGCTGGTACGGGGGATTCCGGCGACCAGGCCAGGGCCCGGGGGTTGGCGTGACTGACCGCCACCGGGCCGGGGAAATGTTCGAGGGCTTCGAAAAAGGCGGCTTCCGAGAGGTGGGAAAGATCGAGGGCCACGCCCTCGCTGGCCATGGCGGCGAGGAGATCCCGGCCGAGAGGCAAGAGCCCTTCCTCGCCGCCGGTCCCCCCGGCGTAGCGGGTGGTTCGCCAGGCGAGGCCGACGATGCGGACCCCGCGGCGCTTCCACTCCGGGAGCTCATCGGGGGACCCGATGGGTTCGGCGCCTTCCATGAGCAAGACCAGCCCCGGGGTTTTGTCGCGGGACCAGGCCTCGAGGTGGGCCCGGAGCATGGCAGCGTTTTCGATGATGCGGGCATGGCCGGCAGCTTCCCAGCGGCGGTAACGTTCGATCTGGGCCAGGGCAGCCTGCTTGGCTTCCTCGTGGCCCGGGTAGCGCTCGGGATCCACGAAGATGGTGGCGAAGGCCACCGCCACACCGGCATCCCGGAGCGCCGGGAGGGTCACGGTGGGCCGGTAGGGGCCCTGGACCCGCTGGCGGAGGGTCTCAAGGGGAAGGGTCAAATCCCAGCCGTGCGCCAGGGCGCCGTAGGCCAGGTCGAGGTGGGCATCGACGATGGGGTCAAGCGCCGGCAAAGTGCACCTCCTCGACCGCGACGAGCGGGACGCCGATGCCAAATCCCATCTTGCTCCACCAGAGCCGGTCGCCAATGGCGGAGATGTTCTGGAGAAGGTCCAGGAAGTTGCCGGCGAGCACGAAGTTTTCCACTGGCGTGGGTTCACCGTCTTTGACCAGCAGCCCGAGGCCCTGCACCGCGAAGTCTCCGGTGATGGGGTTGGCCCCCGCGTGCACGCCCATGAGCTCGGTAACCACGACCCCGGACTCGATCGCCACCCCCTGCCCCGGGACGATGACGAGGTTGAAGGGCATCACGCCCACCACGCTCTTATACGAACGGCGTCCGTTGGCCGTGTTTTCGTGGCCGAGTTTTCGGGCCGTCTCGCTGTTGTGCAGGAACGACCGCAGCACGCCGGCTTCGACGAGGGTGGTTTTCTCGGCGGGAACGCCCTCGTCGTCGAAGGGCGCGTTGTCGAGGCCCTGGGGGTGGGCCGGGTCGTCGAGGAGGGTCAAAAGGGGCGAGGCGATGCGCTGGCCGAGCTTGTTTTTGAGGGGGCTCTTGCCCTCGAGGACCGCTTTTGCGCTCCACATTGACCAGAAAAAGCTCAGCAGCTGCGCCAGGGCGCGTGGCTCGAGGTAGGCGCGGTAGGTTCCCGTGGGCAAGGGTTTGGCGCCGAGCAGGCGTCCGGTTTTTTCCAGGAAGCTTTGCGCCGTGCTCGCCGGGTCCAGGGCGAACGCGTCCTGGGCGAAGACGACCTCGATCCCCTGCTTGAGGCTTTCGCCGTCTCGCATCACCGCGCTGACGCCGAGGCTGGCGGTCCCGCTTCGGTAGTCGCCCCTGGCTCCGGCTGAGGAGACCAGACGGTGCTCCACCTCCGCCTCGCTGTAACTGGCCCCGCCAACGCGATCGACCCGCGGGTCCTTCCGTATGCCGTCCTCGAGCGCCAATGCCAGGGCCCGCTTTTCCTCGACCGGAGCCGAGAGGCCTTCGCCGAGCAGGTCGTGGGATCCGAGCGGCCGGCCCCGGGGCAGCGAGCCCGAGTCGTCCCTGGCCAGCCGGGCGTTCTCGATGGCTTCGTCGAGGACCCACTCGAGGGCGGCTTCGTCGAGGGCCTCGGTGTAGGCGTAGCCCACCCGCCCCGCGACCACAACCCGGACGCCAAGACCCCCCTGGAGCGAGATGGTGGCCTCCTCGATCTGGTGTTGTCGGGCCTTAAAGGCGAGCGTTTTGCGCCGCTCGGCGAGGATCTCGATCTCGACCCCGAGCGACTTGGCCTTTTCCTGGAGGTACGTTTGAGCGGCTTCAAAGGTCATCCCTGGCCTCCGACCACGATCTCTTCGACCAGCACGTGGGGCTGCCCGACCTCGACCGGGACCATGCCCGAGAGAGAACCGCACATCCCGGGGGCGTTTTCCCAGTCATTGGCCACCGCCACCACGCGACGGATCGTCTCCGGTCCTTTGCCAACCAGCATCGCGTTCCTCACCGGCGCCTCGATTCGACCGTTTTTGATCAGGTACCCTTCCCGGACCGAGAAGTTGTACTCGCCGGAGCCGGGCTTGACCTGCCCACCCCCCATGGCTTTGGCGTAGAGCCCGTAGTCGACCTGGCGGATCAGCGCTTCGGGCGGTTCGTCCCCCGGGGCGATGAAGGTGTTGCGCATGCGGCTGGTGGGGGCGAAGGTGTAATCCTGGCGTCTGGCCGAGCCGGTGCGGCGGTACCCGGTGACGCGCTCGCCCCAGCGGTCCACCATGTAGCTCTTCAGCACGCCCCGCTCGATGAGGACGGTGCGCTCGGTGGGGTGACCTTCGTCGTCGTACTCAGAAGATCCCCAGCCGTGGGGGAGGGTGCCGTCGTCGATGTAGGTGACCACGGGACTGGCGATGACCTCGCCGAGCTTGTCGGCCAGCACGCTCGTTTTACGGGCCACCGAAGTGGTTTCCAGCAGATGCCCGAGGGCCTCGTGGAAGATGACCCCGCCGAACCGATTGCCGATGACCACCGGCATCGGTCCGCTGGGGGCTGGCCGGGCTTTGAGAAGGGTGAGGGCTTGTTCGGCCGCCTCCCGCCCGGCTTGGCTCGGTGGGTAGAGGTCGAAGAGTTCGAGCCCCACGCTCTTCCCGGGGGCAGAGATCCCGCTTTGCACCTCGTCGCCATCCTGGGCGATGGCGAGCACGAAATAGCGAGACCGGACCCGCGCATCGTTCACCCAAAGCCCCTCGCTGTTTGCGATCCAGACCTCTTGCGTTGACTCGGCCCAGCGTGTTTCCACGCTCCGGATGGCCGGATCGATCCTGGCCGCCGCGTCGGCCTCGAGCAGGCGCTCGATGCGTTGTCGTTTGTCCTGGGTCTCGAGGGGGCGCTGGGGTCGGTGTACGCCCTGGGAGCGCGTTTTTCTGAAGTCGAGTCCGCCGGCCCCTTCCGCGTCGACCTCTCCCTTTTCCCCTTTGAGCCGGGCCAGGGTCTCGGTGACCTCGAGCAGGCTGGTTTCCTCGAGGTCGTTGGTGTAGGCGTAGACGACCTGGGTTCCGAAAAAGAGCCGGACCCCGGCACCGAGGTCGAGCCCGCTGCTCGCTTCCTTGAGGTCCCCGTTCAAGAGCCGGAGGTTGCGTTTTCTGACCCGCTCCACGTAGATCTCGGCGAAGTCGGCGCCGAGGGCGCGGGCACGTTGGAGTACTTTCGCTGCGACGTCTTCTTTGAGCATCGCCCGATTATACCGGTGCCGACGGCCGTTTATGGCGCAGGGGTGCTCGATTTTCTCCCAAGCTTCACCAGCGCCGCCTCGAGGGCGAGCCTGGGATCGCTTCCGGTTTTGGCCCGAAGCTCGGCGGTGAGCAGGGCGGCGAGCGCTTCTTCGAGTGCTTCGGGCGGCGTGCGGCGGAGGCTTTTCACCAGCTTTCGGGCAGAAAAAGGCGCGACGCCGAGGGCGCGCGCCGCCTCTTCCACGGAGAGTCTCGGGTTTTCCTCGTGCAAGAGAGCGAGCTCGGTGAGTTTGGCGTAGTGCCAGGCCAGCGCCCCCAGGATGCGTAAGGGGTTTTCGCCCTGCCGCATGAGCTCGTCGGCCAGCGCCAGGGCCTCGCCGAGCTCACCACGTTCGAGCTTTTCCATCAGGTCAAAGGCGCTCGATGCTGGCGGTGCACCGAGGAGGGGCTTGACCCGTTCCGGCGTCAGGGGGCCCTCGAGGAGGGCGAGCTTTTCCACCTCCCGGACCAGGCCCTCGGTGTCGGCGTTGCTTTCCGCGAGGAGGTGGGCCAGGGCGGCCGGGGCTTTGATGCCATGGGCCTTGAAGAGGTTTTGGACGAAGATCACCCGTTCGCGGAAGCGCGGGGTGGGGAACTGGCGGACTTCGGCGCGGCGTTTGTACCAGCGGGTGCGCCCTGACGTCGGCTTGGGGTCGTAGATTAAAACGTTCCGATCCTCGGGGACGGCCTCGAGGTAGGCCTTGGCCCTTTGCCAGTCTTCGTCGCTCAAGGCCGAAAAATCGAGGATGCCCTGGGATGTCTCGAAGAGCCCGGGCGAAAGCAGTCCCCGGAGGTTTTCCTCGCTGGGGGGCAGCAGGCGTGGAGGCAGGTTTTGGAAACGGGCCTCCTTGCTCGCCTCGATTCGGGCCAGATAGGGATCCCCGGAGAACACCAGCAGCATGCCTACAGACTAAGCGAGCCGCCACGGGCTTTTCGACACGGCTTTTGGGCCGGGGCGTGGTAGGGTGGTCTATGCCAAACCACGCCTTTAGGGTGCCCATCGGTCATTTCCTGGCCGAGGTGACGGATTCGGGCGTGGATTTTCTTTCGGTGAACGACGTTTTCCGCGACTGGATGGAGACGGAGCGCCTTTCGGCTTCTCCCCTTGAAACCTTGCTCCTTGAAGCGCTGGGGGCGGGGTGGCAGGCGTCGCTAGAAACGTCTTTTGGCTGGAGGGGCCGGGCGTACACGCTCACCGCGTTCGTGATCGACCGCGACCCGTTGCGCGTCTTTGGCGTGGTGATGGCGGTACCCGTCGCCGGTGCCGAGGCGTGGGCGCTTCCCGCGGGGTTGGGCCCCGGCCCGGGGTACGGCGACTTTTGGAGCCGGGCCTTCGACCGGGGCCGGGCCTACCGTCAACTCCTCGAGTTTGGCGATTCGATCGAAACCGAAACCAGCCCCGAACGGGTGATCACGGCGACCCTCGAGTTCCTGCTCACGGTGACTCGCATGGATGCCGCGGTTTTCACCCGCCTCGAGGACGGACACCTCACCCCGGTGCTCTCCGCCGGGCGGCTAACCGAGGCCATGCTCGAGGCCTACGACCGCAACCACCCGGCGCTGGGGGAGGGGGCGGTGGGACTGGCCGCGGCGCGCGGGAAGCCGCTGGGCCTTTTCGACTACCCGGGGTGGCCCGCGGCGCTGCCGGCGTTCGTGTCGCTGGGGATCGTCCAGGTCGCCGCGGTGCCCCTCCGCTTGCAGGGTGTGACCTACGGGGTGCTCGAACTCGTCTCCCGGCGGAGGGGACGCCTGACTCCCCGCTCTTTGGAGGTCTTTGGAATCGCTTCGCGTCGGCTGGAAAAGGTCCTCGAGCGGCTTTCTTCTCTTGCCGAGCTGAACCGGACCCGAGAGTCCATGCTCAGGGCGTTCGGAAGCTTTTTGGTCTACCGCGACCTGGAAACCCAGGGCCACTCGGAGCGGGTGGTGGCCATGGTTGAAGCCCTGGGACGGTGTTTTGGCTTTCGCGGCGATCGCCTCCAGGCCTTGCGCTGGGGGGCCTACCTACACGACATCGGCAAGCTGGCGGTGGGCGATGCCATCTTGCTCAAGCCCGGCGCCTTGGAGGATGGGGAGCGAACGGTGATGCGGGATCACCCGACGCTGGCGGCGAATATGCTCCGCTCGCTCGATTTTCTCCCCGAGATTGCGATCAACGTGGTCCGGTTGCATCACGAGCGCTGGGACGGCGGGGGCTATCCGGAAGGACTCGCCGGGCGGGCCATTCCCCTCGAGGCCCGCCTTTTCGCCGTGGTCGACGTGTTCGATGCCCTGGTGAGCGACCGGCCGTACAAGGCGGCCTGGCCGCTTGAGCGTGCGATCCGTGAGCTTAAGCGCGAGTCCGGTCGCGCGCTGGATCCCGAGGCGGTGCGCGTCTTTTTAGATTCGCTGGAACGTCCGCCGCTTGGAAGGTTTGTCCGGGACGCCAGGTGAGCGCGGGCGGGCTCGATGCACGATTGGCGATCGTTCGCGTTTTCCTGGGCACCTGCGGTGGCGAACTTAGACCAGAGCGTTGTGGCCGGTGAGCGTCCGCCCCAGGATCAGGGTGTGGATATCGTGGGTGCCCTCGTAGGTGTAGACCGTTTCCAGATTGAGCATGTGGCGGATGGCATGGTATTCGAGGGTGATGCCGCTCGCGCCGAGGATGTCGCGGGCCATGCGCGCAGCCTGGAGCGCTGCGTAGGTGTTGTCGCGTTTGGCTAAAGACACCTGGGCATGGTGCAGCTGGCCGGCGTCCTTCAGGCGGCCAAGCCGCCAGGCGAGCAGGAGGCCTTTGGTGTGCTCGGCCACCATCCAGACCAGTTTTTCCTGAACCAGCTGGCGCGCGGCCAGGGGTTTGCCAAAGGTGGTGCGGCTTTCGGCGAAGGTCCGGGCTTCCTCGTAGACGGCTTCAAGGGCCCCGAGCACCCCCCAGGCGATGCCGTAACGGGCCTGGGTGAGGCAGGCGAGGGGGGCTTTGAGCCCCTTGGCCTTGGGCAGCATGAGCTCGGCGGGAACTCGGACGTCCTCGAGGACCAGCTCGCTGGTCACGCTCGCCCGGAGGCTCATCTTGTGCTTCACTTCAGGGGCAGAAAATCCCGGCGTGTCCGTGGGCACGATGAACCCCCGCACCTCGCCGTCCTCGTCCTTGGCCCACACGATGGCAATGTCGGCGATGGTACCGTTGGTGATCCACATCTTGGTGCCATTCAGGATGTAGTGGTCGCCCTTCTTGACCGCGCGGGTCTTCATGTTGCCCGAGGGGTCCGAGCCCCCGTCCGGCTCGGTCAGTCCGAAGGCGCCGATCATGTTTCCTGCCGCCAGTTCCGGCAGGAAGCGCCTTTTTTGCTCTTCTGAGCCGTAGGCGAAGATCGGGTACATGACCAGCGCCCCCTGGACGCTGGCAAAGCTCCTGAGGCCGGAGTCGATGCGTTCGAGTTCGTACATGATCAGACCGTAGGCCACGTTGGAGACGCCGGCCGCGCCGTAGTCCTCCGGGAGGTTGGCGCCCAAAAACCCCATGGCGCCGAAGGCTTTGACCAAGTGCTGGGGGAAGGTCCCCGCTTCCCACCATTCTCGGATGTGGGGAAGGGCCTCGGCCTCGAGGAAACGCCTGGCGGCGGCCTGAATCTGCCGCTCCTCCTCGGTCAGGAGCTCGCTGAGGTGGTAAAAATCCAGCATGCTCCCAGCATAAGCGCTGTGTTACGGATTTTCATCCATGGGCTTTGACAAAGTTGCATTCGACACCCTACGATGGAGCCTGAGGCACAGAGGGAGGTGTGTGGATTATGAAGAGACGGTCGTATGCCTTCATCGCCTTTATGCTCCTGCTCGGGCTTTCGATGGCGCAGGTGAACCGCATCTCGATCGCCACCGGGGGTACGGGCGGCGTTTATTACCCCCTCGGCGGCGGCATGGCCGAGGTGTGGAGCAAGTACGTCCCCGGGGTGGAAGCCAGCGCCGAGGTCACCGGCGCTTCGGTGGAGAACGTCCGGCTCGTGGTCTCCGGCGAGGCTCAGGTGGCGCTCGGGACCAGCGGGGTCGTGGTCCAGGCTTTTGAGGGGTCGGGGAAGTTCAAGGGCCGGCCGCAGCCGATCCTCGCCATCGGGGCCATGTACCCGAACGCCTGGCAGTTCGTGACCGTGGCCGAGACCGGCATCCGCCGCATCGCCGACATCCAGGGCAAGCGGGTCTCCACCGGCTCGCCGGGCTCGGGCACCGCGGTGATGACCCGGGCCATTCTCAAGACGCTTGGCTACGAACCGGGCAAGGCCTTCAAGGAGTTCCGGCTCTCGTTCGCCGAGCAGGTCTCGGCGCTCAAAGACGGCACCATCGACGTGGGTGCCTGGTCGGTGGGGCTCGGGCCGGGCTCCCTGATTGATCTCGCCACCACCCGGAAGATGGTCCTGGTCTGCATGACGCCCGAGGAACAGAAGAAGGTTTCCGCGGCCCACGCCTACTACAAGCCCTTCACCATTCCCGCCGGCACCTATAACGGCCAGACCGAGGACTGCCTGACGGTGGGCACGCCAAACGTCCTCTTTGTGAAGGCGGACGCCGATCCCGAACTCGTCTACCAGCTGACGAAAGCCCTCTTCGAGCACACCGAGGACCTGGCGAAGATTCATCCGGCGGCCAAGACCATCAGCCCCGATTACGTGCTCCAGGCGACGCTCATCCCCTTGCATCCGGGGGCGATTCGCTACTTCGAGGAAGCGGGCTACCAGGTTCCGGACAGTCTGCGCCCCAAGAAGTGAGCGCCCGATGGCTCGAGGTTGGTTTGGCTTTGGGCAAACTCGCCGGCCGGCAGTGATCGTTCGATAAGTCACGATGCGGTGGCCCGTTCTCATCCTCGTGCTTTTGGGAACGGGCCTCCTTCTCTGGCCGCGCGAGGGGGTTTCGGTCCGGGTCGACGGGCGCCCGGTGCTTTGGTTTCCGGCGGGCGAAGGCCAGCGTTTCGAGCTGAGCTGGCGCCATTCGGTCTCCGGGATCGTGGTTCGCGACGTGTTCGCGGTTGAAGACGGGGGCATTGACCTCGAGGAGACCCACAACCCCTGGTTCGCCGCCGGGCTGGGGGAGGTCGAGGGGCGCGGGCGCATCGTCGCCGAAGCCAACCATGCCGTGGCCATCGTCGATATTCACGAGCCGGCGGACGATCTGAAGCTGCGGATTGGCCGTCCGGAGATTCACCACACCCTTTGGGTTCGGGGGCGGAGCTATGATCTCTCGGCCTGTTTTCCCCACCGTCGCCTGACCTGGTCGCTCGAGGCCCGCCCCTGGCTTCTCACCCTTTTCCCCACGAAGGATCCGTGCCTATGAAGCGATCGGCCGTGATTTCCACCCTCACCGCTGCCCTGGCGCTGGGGCTGGTGGCCTTTCAGGTGTATACGGCGGGCTATGCCCCGATGACCGCGATCTTTCAGCGGTCGATTCACCTCGGCTTCGTCCTCGCCATCCTTTTCCTGACCGTGCCCGTTTCCAAGCGGGCCTCGCCGGGCCTTCGCTGGCTCGTCGATGGTCTTTTGCTCCTCGCCACCTTCGCCTTCGTCGCCTACATCTACACCCAGTACGACCAGATCATGGATCGCTTTGGCTGGTGGGAGCCGAGCGACGTGTGGATGGGCGTGGTGACCACGTTGCTGGTGCTCGAGGCCACGCGCCGCACCATCGGCTGGCCGATGACCATCATCGCCGCCTTTTTCATCGCCTACGCGTTTTTGGGGCCGTACATGCCGGGCGTTTTCGCCCATAAGGGCTACGGGCTTGAGCGTCTCGCCACCCAGCTCTACCTCACCACCGAGGGGATCTTCGGGCTTCCGCTGGGCGTGGCCTCGACCTTCGTGTTCATCTTCATCCTCTTTGGGGCATTGCTCGAGGCCACCGGCGCCGGCAAGTTTTTCATCGATCTGGCCTACGCCCTCGCTGGGCGCAGCCGGGGTGGCCCGGCCAAGGCCAGCGTGGTGAGCTCGGCGTTTATGGGCAGCCTCTCCGGCTCGGCCATCGCCAACGTGGTGACCACCGGCGCCTTCACCATTCCCCTGATGCGGCGCCTCGGCTACCGGCCGGAAGAGGCGGCGGGCGTTGAAGCGGCGGCCAGCACCGGGGGCCAGATCATGCCCCCCATCATGGGCGCCGGGGCGTTCCTGATCGCCGAGTACACCGGAGTGCCCTACCTCGAGATCGTCAAGCTCTCGATCATCCCCGCCATCCTGTACTTCCTCACCGTATACCTCTTCGTCGACGGCATCGCGGCCAAGCGGGGCATGAAGGGCCTGCCCCGGGACCAGCTCCCGCGCCTCGGTACGGTGCTCCTTGAGGGGTGGCACTATTTGCTCCCGCTGGCGATTCTGGTCTATTACCTGGTCAAGGGCGTCTCGGCGATGAAGGTGGGGTTCATCGGCGTGCTTTCCGTGGTCATCGCCGCGAACCTGCGGGCCAAGCCGGGCCCCTTTTGGCCCCGGGCCCTCCACTACGCCTACCACCTCCTGATGCTCGGCTTCCTCCTCTACGTGGGCGTGCAAAGCCGGCAGGGAATCAGCTTGATTCAGTTTTACGCCCTGATCGGTGGCATTTTCGTGAGCACGCTCTCGCCCTATTCACCGCTCGGGCTTTCGGCGCTGATCGAGGCGCTCATTCACGGCGCCAAATCGGCGCTGCCGGTCTCGGTGGCCACGGCGGCCGCCGGCATCGTGGTGGGGGTGGTCGGGCTCACCGGGGTGGGGCTCAAGTTCTCCGGACTCGTCATCTCGGCTTCGGGAGGCTACATCTTCCTGGCCCTGGTTCTGGTCGCTCTGGCCAGCCTGGTGCTGGGCATGGGGTTACCCGTCACCGCCTCCTACATCGTCCTGGTCATCCTTGCTGGTCCCGCGCTCCAGGACCTGGGCATTCCCCTGATCGTGGCGCACCTGGTCGTGTTTTGGCTCAGTCAGGACTCCAACGTCACCCCTCCGGTGGCGCTCGCTGCCTACGCAGCCTCGGGGATGGCCGGGGCCGATCCCATGAAGACCGGCTTCATGGCCTGGAAGTTCGCCAAGGGACTGTATTTGATCCCCTTGCTGATGGTCTACCGCAGCGGGGTGATGCTCGAGGGCGGCGCGGCTTTGGTGGGCAAGGATGTGGTGCTCTCGCTGCTCGCGCTGGCGGCCTTCGTGGGGGCTTTGGAGGGCTTTTTGGTCGTTCCCCTCAAGGCCTGGGCAAGGCTCGGCCTCGCGCTGGGCGGGGTGCTGATCTTCTTCCCCTCGTTGGGCCTCGAGGCCATCGGTGCTCTGCTCGTCATCCTGCTCGTGCTCCAGGGGTTGCGGGGGCAAAAAGGCACTGGCTGACCGGTCGGTCATTCGTGTAGACTCGGGGTCGTGGCTTGGGAGCTGCTCAAAGACCCGGCGTACCGCCGTTACTGGATTTTCCTCTTCCTAAGCCAGCTTGGCACCTGGATGCAGGCTACGGCGCTCGGCTGGGTGGTCCTGGAGCTCACCGGCCAGGCCGAGCGGTTGGGGCTCGTGCTGGCCTTGCTGTTCGCCCCCTCGCTGCTCTTTACCATGCCTGCGGGCGCGCTGGCCGACCGGCTGCCCCGGGCCCGGCTGCTTCTGGTCTTCCAGGGGGGAATGGCGATCCTGGCCCTTTGGATGGGCGTATTGATCGCCCAAGGCGCGGCCGGGTTCGGTCACCTGGTGGTGTTTGCTCTTTTGTACGGCACCATGGGGGCCTTCGAGGTTCCTACGCGCCAGGCGTTCAACGTCGAGCTGGCGGGAAAGTCGCGAATTGCCGGCGCCATTGGCCTGAACTCGTTCTCCTTCAACGTCTCCCGCCTGGCGGCGCCCGCGGTCGCGGGCTTGATCATCGCCAAGTGGGGCACCGCGGTGGCGTTTCTCATCAATGGCCTTTCGTTCTTTCCCATGCTGCTCTTCTTGGTACGCTACCCCTCGCAGCCGCCGACGGTGCAAAAGGAAAGCTTTCTCTTCGCGCTTCGCCAAGGTCTCGCCTACGTTAAGCGGACGCCGGTGATGCGCTGGACGCTCCTGCTGGTGTTTTTGGTGGCGACCTTCGCCATGAACTTCCAAGCCCTCATCCCCGCCTATGCTCGCATGGTCCTGGACCTCGGCGCCGAGGGGTACGGCCTGCTGATGAGTGCGATGGGGGTGGGCGCCCTTTTCGGCGCCCTGCTCACGGTGATTTCCTCCCGGGTTCGGCCCCGGTGGATTCTTTTCGGCTCCTTCGTCCTCGCCATCGCCCAGATTCTCCTGGCTTTGCCGGTGGGGACGCTTGGGGCCGCGATCCTCTTCGCCTTTTCCGGCTTCGCCATGGTGGTTACGTTGATCAGCGCCAACTCGACGGTCCAGGCGCTGGTTCCCGATCTGCTCCGTGGGCGGGTGGTCGCGCTTTACTCGCTGGTTCTGATGGGGTCGGGGCCGCCCGGGATGTACCTTACCGGCCTTGCCTTTGATGCCTTTGGCCGTTACGCCACCCTGGCGATGGGTCTGGTCGCGCTGCTGGCGGCGCTGGGGCACGCGCTCTTGCCCTGGCCTAAACGGGTGACCCCGGTGTGAAGTGCCAGTCCGCGGGGCGCGTTCCAAGGCCGAGCCGCCAGGCGACGGCTTCCGCGATGCGCTGTCCCGCCCGGCCGTCGCCATAGGGGTTCGGCGTCTTTGCGAGTTTGTTTTTCAGAGCCGGGTCTTTGAGCAGTGCACTCGAGACGCGAGCGACGCGGACGGGGTCGGTGCCGGCCAGGTGGAGGAACCCGAGAGCCAGCCCTTCCGGGCGCTCGGTGACCTCGCGCACCACGACCACCGGTACCCCGAGGGCAGCGCCTTCCTCCTGGATGCCACCGGAGTCGGTGATGATGAGGTCGCTCCTGGCCAGGAGCGCCGCCATCGAGCCGTAGCCCAGTGGTTCGGTCAGAACGAAGTTCTCGATCTTTTCGAGCACCGGCGTGATCGCCTCCCGGACCAGGGGATTTTTGTGGAGTGGGAAGACGAAGGTGTGCCCGGAGAATTCCCCGGCCAGCGCCGCGAGCCCCTCGGCCAGCGCCCGGAGGTGGGGCCAGTTTTCGCGGCGGTGGAGGGTGACCGTCACGTATGGGCCCGGGGGCAGGGAAGGGGGAAGCGTTCCATGCTCGGCGGCGAAGCGGATGGCGTCGATTCCGGTTTGCCCGGTGACCACGATACGTTCCGGCGTTTTTCCTTCCCTGAGCAGGTTGGCCTTTGCCGCTTCGGTTGGAGCCAGGTCGAGGTCGCTGAGGGTCGCGGTGAGCCGCCGGTTGGCTTCCTCGGGGAAGGGCTGGTCGAGGTCGTGGCTGCGAAGCCCGGCTTCCACGTGCCCGAAGGGGAGGCCTTCCAAAAAGGCTGTCCAGGCCAGGGCAAAGGTGCTCAAGGTATCGCCGTGGACCAGCAAATAATCGGGCTCAAGGCGTCGCAGGGCCTTAGCGGCTGCGGGGATGATCCTTCCCGCCAGAAGGGGGAGGTCGGGGAGGTCGGTCATGACCTCGAGGTCGTCCGCCGCCTGCAGCCCGAAAAAGGCCATGGCCTGGTCGAGCTGCTCACGGTGCTGGCCGGTGAGGAGAATCGTTGGTGAAAGATGGGGGTGTTGGCGCATGGCGAGGTAGACCGGGGCCATTTTGATCGCCTCGGGTCGGGTACCGAAGGCCAGCACGATGCGTTTCTTCTCCCGATTCACCTTTTTTCCCCCAACTTCCGCCGCCACAGTACGAAGCCGAGCGCCAGCACGCTCGCGAGTAGCGTGGCCGCGATCGCCGCCGACGGGATTTTTTGCAGCCAAAGGGCCAGCAGGCTGGCCGCCAGGGTAACACTCCAAAGAACGATGACCACCGCCAAATTCGAAAGGCCGTGATCGAGGAGCCAGTGGTGAATGTGGTCGCGGCCGGGGGTGGCGAGGGGGTTTTGCCCCCGCCGCACCCTGCGGATCACGACCCAGGTGGTGTCGGCGATGGGGACGAGGAGGAAGAGGGCGACCGGCACCAGGGCGAAGGCGGTGGTGATCTTGACGTTGCCCATGATGCTCGCTGCCGCGAGCGTGTAGCCGAAGAAATAGGCCCCGGCGTCGCCCATAATGATCTTCGAGGGCGGGAGGTTGTGGCGCAAAAAGCCGAGCGCGGCCCCCGCCAGGCCGGCGAGGATCAGCGTTGCCGCTGCCCGGGACTCGAACTGGGCGCTCGCGGCCAAAAGCCCCATCGCGGCGATGAACGCGACCCCGCCCGCGAGCCCATCCACGCCGTCGATCAGGTTCATGGCGTTGGTGATGCCCACCACCCAAAAAAGGGTCAGCAAAAGCGAGAGCACGGGGTCGATGGGGTAGCTGAACGCGGCCTCGATGCGTACCCCGGCGGCGTAGAGAACGAGGGCGGCGACCGTTTGGGCCACGAGCCGGAACCGCGGGGTGAGTTCGAACTGGTCATCGATGAAGCCGACCAAGACCAGGAGCGAACCGCCCAGGAGGATGCTGAGGATCTTCACCAGGACGTCGTCGAGCAGGGTGGGCCGGAGCAAAAAGGCGGCGATGAGGGCCAGCACCACCCCGGCATACACCGCAAGACCCCCGGCGTTGGGGAGCGGTCCCTGATGGCGGCGCCGGCCGCCGGGGGCATCGGCCCAACCGGCTTTGAGGGCAAACCTGCGGACGGTCGGCGTGAAGCGCCAGGTCACCGTGGCCGCGATGAGAAAGGTCAGGACCACGCTGCGCCACCCCCAGCCCTGGGGGTCGGCGATGCCGATTGCGTGCAGTAACTCGGCCAGGGCCTGGGGCATGGCACGGTCACTTGGTTCCGTAAATGCGGTCGCCGGCGTCGCCCAGACCGGGGACGATGTAACCCTTTTCGTTCAGCCGCTCGTCGATGGCGCCCACCACGATCTCGACGTCGGGATGGGCCTTTTGCACGCGTTCGATGCCCTCAGGGGCGGCGATGATGTTCATGAGTTTGATCTGGCCCGCGCCGTGCGCTTTGAGGATTTCGATGGCCTTGACCGCCGAACCGCCGGTGGCCAGCATCGGGTCGGTGAGGAAAGTTCTCCGGAAGCCGATGTCTTCGGGGAGCTTGGCGTAGTACTCCACCGGGTTCAGGCTCTTCGGATCGCGGTAGAGGCCGATGTGCCCCACCTTGGCCGCCGGGATCAGGCGCAAAATGCCATCGACCATGACCAACCCGGCCCGGAGGATCGCGACCAGCGCGAGCTTCTTGCCCGCCAGGATCCGGACCCGGGCCGGGGAGACGGGGGTTTCGACGGTGACCTCCTGGAGTTCGAGATCGCGGGTGGCCTCGTAGGCCATGAGCATGCTGACCTCGGCCATGAGTTCTCGGAAATCCTTGCTCCCCGTGCGCTTGTCCCGCAGCAGGGCGAGCTTGTGCTGGACCAGCGGGTGATCGACCACGGTGACAGACTCGCTCATCGCCCTTGAGGCTATCACGTCGGAGCCAGACGGCGCGCCATCCGTATAGTGATGGCATGTTCCGGGTGGCGAGTTGGAACGTCAACGGCATACGGGCGGCCGAAAGGAAGGGGTTTTGGCAGGCGGTGCGCCAGCTCGACCCCGACGCCCTCGGACTTCAGGAGATCAAGGCCAGCGAGCCCCTGCCGCTGCCCGAGGATTTCTCTGGCTATCGCTGGTTTTGGAACGCGGCCTCGAGGAAAGGCTATGCCGGGACCGCTGTGCTCGCCCGCCGTAAGCCCGAACGCGCTTGGACCGGACTCGGCCGCGAGGACTTCGACGCCGAGGGGCGGGTGCAGACGCTCGATTACGGCGAGTTTTACCTGGTCAACGCCTATTTCCCAAACGCTGGCCGCGAACTCGCCCGCCTCGAGTTCAAGCTGGCCTTTGACGAGGCCATCGCCGATTACCTCGAGGGCCTCCGGCGGTCGAAGGGGGTCATCCTGGTCGGCGACCTCAACGTGGCGCACCGGGAGATCGACCTCGCCCGCCCCAAGGCCAACGTGAAAAACGCTGGCTTTACACCCCAGGAGCGCGCTTGGATGGATGACTTTTTGAGCCGGGGCTGGGTGGATGCCTTTCGCCACCTCCACCCTGACTTGCAAGGAGCTTATACCTGGTGGAGCTATCGTTTTCGGGCGCGGGAGAAGAACATCGGGTGGCGGGTGGATTATGTGGTCCTCTCCGAGGATCTCTTGCCCCGGCTCAAAAAAGCGTATATTTTCTACGAAACCCAAGCCTCGGACCACGTGCCGGTGGTCGCGGAGCTGGACCTTTAAAGGAGGGCGGGATGGACTATCCTTTTGCTGAGAGAAGAAAGCGTATGCAGAGCTCCCTGATCCGCGAGCTGCTCAAGCTCGCTTCCCGGCCGGGGGTGCTCAGCCTCGCCGGCGGGGTTCCCGCCGCGGAGCTCTTCCCCATGGAGGAGATTCAGCGGGCCACGGCTGAGGTTCTCCAGCGCTACGGGGCCAAAGCCCTGCAGTACAGCCCCACGGAGGGGTTTCGCCCGCTCCGTGAGTGGATCGCCGCCCGGCTGGGGGTCGAGGCGGATTGGGTCCTCATCACCTCGGGCAGCCAGCAGGCCATTGACCTGGTCGGTCGGGTCTTCATCGACGAGGGCGACCCGGTGGTGGTTGAGTCGCCCACTTACATGGGCGGTTTGCTGGCCCTCAACCCCTACGCCCCCCGGTATCTCACCGTGGAGACCGACGCCCAAGGGGCAAAGCCGGAAGCGCTCCCGGAAAAGGCCAAGCTGGCCTACATCTTGCCCAGCTTCCAAAACCCCACCGGCGCGCTGATGGACGCGCCACGTCGCCGGGCGGTGGCCCAATGGGCCGAACGCGCGGGCGTGGTCGTCCTGGAGGATGATCCCTACGGTCATATCTACTTCGACGCCCCGCCACCGCCCCCGATCTTTACCCACGCCAAGGCCCGGGTGATCTACGCCGGGACCTTTTCCAAGCTGATCGCCCCGGGGTTGCGTCTTGGCTATGTGGTGGCGGATCCAGGGATCCTGGCCGCAATCATCCAGGCCAAGCAGGCCACCGATCTCCACAGCAACATCCTCGGTCAGGTAATCCTCGCCGAGCTCATCGATATGGGGTTGATGGAGGCGCAGGCGGAGCGGGTCCGGGTGCTTTATCGGCGGCGGCGGGACCGTATGGCCGAGGCGTTGAGGGCCCATTTGGATCCGGAGGTCGCCTTCGACGTGCCCCAGGGTGGCATGTTTTTCTGGCTGCGTTTTCCGGAAGGGACCGACACCAGGGCACTGCTGGATTTGGCCCTGGAGGCCGGCGTTGCGTTCGTCCCCGGCGAACCTTTCTTCGCTCACACGCCCTATCCCGCGGCGCGTTTGACCTTTGCCAGCGTTGCCGAAGACCAGATCGAAGAGGGCATCCGCCGGCTGGCTCGCGCCTACGAGCGCTACAAAACGCGCACGCTGGCTTGAGGATTTGTCTCCGGTTATACTCGGAGGCCATGGATGCGTCGGTGAAGGATTTCGTCCGGGCGCAGCGGGAGGAACCGCCGCCCCGGGCGATCGCGCGGATCTCACGGATGATTGCCCAGCTCGAGGGCGAACCCCCGAGCCGGGCCCGCGAATCGGGATTCGCCTGGCTCTTTTTGGCCCTGGCCGAGGCGGCGCTCAAGGCGGGGAAGGTTCGCGAGGCCGAGCGGGCGTGGTTGACCGGTTACAGTTACGCCCGAACGGCCAGGGACAGCGAGGCCTTTGCCTGGGCGCTGTCGCTTAGGGAGGTGCGTTCGCTTGCCAGAAATACTCGCGTTGCTCAGCGTCGTAAGCATCGGCGCTAGCGCCGTGGTGCTGGTGCTTGGCTACCGTGCGATTCGGGGCGGCGAGAGGGAGATCCACCACCGCCGCATGCTCATCGCGGCCTTGCTCGCGGCTTTATTTTTGGTGTTTTACCTCGCCCGCGTCGCGCTCTTTGGGGGGCGGAGCTACGCCGGTCCCGAGGGTTTCCGCTCAGCCTACCTGGCGCTCCTCTTTTTCCATAGTGTCATCGCCGCACTCAACCTGCCCCTGGCTTTGGTCACCCTGTATTTCGCCTTTACGTCCCGGTTTGATCGCCATAAGCCATGGGCACGGGTGACATTTTGGAACTGGATTTTGGTCGCGATCACCGGTTGGGCGGTCTATCTCATTCTGGGCGTTTGGGGCGCGTGACGTTCTTTGGGATCGGTGCAAAAGAAGGAGCGCGGGCCTTTCGGCCCGCGCGGCTTTGGTTGCGGGGGCGGGATTTGAACCCGCGACCTCCGGGTTATGAGCCCGGCGAGCTACCAGGCTGCTCCACCCCGCGTCGCAACGATAAGTTTATGATCTCGTGCCCTTTTTGTCAAGGAACCGTGGGTGGCTTACAATGCCCTTAAGGGTGCGGGAGGAGGAGTTATGAAAAGGGTCTTCGTGGGGTTGCTGCTGACGCTTTGGGTCCTCGCCTGGGCTCAGGGGGAGCAAAGCGCCGGTACGCAACCCACCGATCTTTCAGCACGCATTCAGTCGGCCTATGACGCTCTCAACGCCGGACGCTACGACCTGGCGATCCAGCTCTTTGAAGACGTCGTCGCCCTCGATTATGAGAACTTCGAGGCCCACTTCGGGCTGGGGCTTGCGGACTACCGCCTCGGCAACCTCCGGGATGCGCTCTTTGAGTTCCGCCAGCTGACCAAACTCTTTCCCGAACGCTACGAAGGTTGGTACAACCTGGCGGTGGTCCACACCCGGATGGGCGACTGGCAGGAGGCGGCGAAGGCCTTCGCCCAGGCGTTGGCCGTGGGGTTGAAGCTCAAGCTGGCCCCGGAGGATCTCAAACCGGCCTACTTGGGGCTCGCTGCCGCCTATGAAGCCCTGGGGAACGAGAAAAAAGCGGCCGAGGTTCTTCGCCAGGCCGCCAAGCTGCTGCCGGAGGACCTCGAGGTCGCTCTGCGCCTGGCCCGGGCGCTGGTTCGGTCCGGTCAGGGGGATGAAGCCATCCCCTATCTGTACAAAGTCTTGGCCAGGGAACGCCAGGACCCCACTGCGACCGGGCTTTTGGCCGATGTCTACCTCTCGCAGGGCCTCCCCGACCGGGCGATTCGAGAGCTCGACCGCTCGTTGGCCGCGGCCAAGGACGCCCGGGTAAAGGCGCGTTTGCTCCACAAAAAGGCCTTGGTCCTCGAGGCCAGCGGGTCACCGGCGGAGGCGGTCTTGAAGCTGCTTGAGGAAAGCGCTCGGCTCGACCCCATGCGCTGGTCGGTCTTTTACGACCTGGGCCGGGTGCGCTTTGGCCTCGGCGCCTATGGCAACGCCCTCGCGGCCTTCCAAAAGGCCTACGCTTTGAATCCCGAGGCGTCGCGGGTTCTGCTCGGTTTGGCCGCGAGCTACGACGCGCTCGGACGGCACGATAAGGCCTATGAAATGGCCCGCCAGGCGGTTCAGCTCGCAGGGGGGGATGTCGGAGAGGAGGCCCTTTTCCTGCTCGGCAAGAGCGCCTACTTCACCGGGCGCTATAGCGAGGCCGTCGACGCCCTTGGCCGCGTGGTCAAGGCGCGCCCCAAGGATGCCCGGGCCTGGTTGTGGCTGGGCCTTGCCCGCTACGCGCTCGAAGACTATGGCCAGGCGGTGACGGCCCTCGAGAACGCCTACCGCCTTTCTCCCGACCCGTCCACGCGGTTGAACCTCGGCGCCGCCTACCTCGCCGCCCGGCGCTTCGCCGAGGCCGAACAGATTTTCCAGGCGGTGGTCTCGCAGGATCCCAAGAACGCCGAGGCTTGGTACAACCTGGGGTGGGCCCTCAAAGCGCTCGGTCGCCAGGCCGAGGCGCGACGGGCATGGAAAAAAGCCTTGGAGCTTGGCTATGAGCCCGCGAGGGCGCTGGTGAGGTGACCATGGGATGGCTCCGTGAAAACTGGTTCGATCTGCTTCTCCTCGTCGTTTTGGCCGCGGTGGTCGTGGCCATCGTGCTGTTCTTGACCGGGATCAACCCCTTTGCCCGCCAGCCCGCGGTGGTGTCGGGGACGCCCCAGAGCGAGGTGCAAGCCCCCGTCGAGGCGCCCGTGCCGCCGGCCGGTGAGACACCGCCCGAGACCCAGGGTCCTCCAGGGACGGCCCAGCCGGCCGAGGCGGAAAAGCCGGGGGTGTCGGTGCTGCCCTTGCCCCCGGCGGTGGAAACCCCGAGCGCCGAGCCGGCCCAGCCCACCAAGGTGCAGGTGCCGGCGGCCGCAAAACCCACTCAGCCAGCGGCGCCCGAAAAGCCGGCGGTGGAAAGCGCGCCAAAGGCCCTTTACCGGGTCTCGATCGGTGCCTTTGCCAAGCCCGAATTCGCTGTGGATTTGGCGGCCAAGGCCCGGGCCCAGGGCTACCCGGTTCGCATCGAGGTCATCGGGCGGATCAGTCGGGTCGTGGTGGGGCCCTACTCGAGCCGGGCCGAGGCGGAGAGCGTGGCCAAGGCGTTTTCGAGCTACCAGCCCCAGATCTATCGGGGGGATACGCCCCTTCCCAAGGGGATCTACCTCCAGGTGGGGGCGTTCCGGAAGCTCGAGGGCGCGCGCGATCTGGCCAAGTCCCTGAAGGATAAGGGTTTTGACGTGGTGGTCTACTACCGGGACGCCTGGGCCCGGGTTTGGGTCGGGCCGCTGGCCCCCGAGCAGGTTCGTGAGGTGAAGACGGAACTCCAGGCACTCGACCTGACCCCCATGGAGGTCAAAGGTGGCGAAGACCAAGGTTCCTAGCGCGACGGTGTCACGACTGGTCACCTACCTGCGCGTGCTCGAGGACCTCGAGCGGCGTGGCGTGCTGAAGACCTCGAGCGAACAGCTCGCCGAGGAGGCCCAGGTGACTGCGTTTCAGGTGCGGAAGGACCTGGCGTATTTCGGGAGTTACGGCACGCGGGGGGTGGGGTACTCCGTGCCCCTGCTCAAGCGCGAGCTGCGCCGGCTCCTGGGGCTGTCGCGCAAGTGGCGGCTGGCGATTGTCGGTATGGGGCGGCTCGGCCAAGCCCTTGCGGACTACCCGGGACTCGATGAGAACTTTGAGCCGGTGGGCTTTTTCGATGTTGATCCTGGGAAGATCGGTCAGCCCCTGACCAAGGGAACCATCGAGCCTTTTGCGAAGATGCCGCAGGTGGTCCGGGAGCGGGGCATCGAGATCGGAATGATCACCGTGCCGGCTGAAGCGGCGCAGGAGGTGGCGGATCGGCTGGTGCAGGCCGGTGTCAAGGGCATTTTGAACTTTGCCCCGGTGGTCCTCGAGGCCCCCAAGGATGTGCCGGTTGAGAACGTCGACTTTCTGGCCGGGCTTTCCCGGCTCAGTTTCTTCGTTTCCCGTCACATGAATGAGAGGTGGACAGAATGAGGCGATGGCTCCTTTTCATTTTGGCCGGCGCCCCTTTGGTGCTCGCGGCGTGTTCGAACTTCAGCTTCAACAACCCCATCGGCGTTCCAACCCTCGAGCTGGGCGTTGAGGGGGGAGGCGTGACCCCCGACCCGAACACCGGGAAGTACGTCCTCACCTTCTCCATCAACGCCTATACGCTCCAGGGGTCTCCGGGAGGTTCGATCAATAAGTTCAGATTGCAAGGCGGGAAGACCCTTTCAGCGGGGATCCGTGTCGATGCCTGCCCGGTGACCGCGTCGTCCCCGTGCGGTCCGTTCACGACCAGCTACAGCTTCGTATTTGACCTTCCACCTCCCGAGGGGACGTACACCGTGGTGGCCTACGACGTCGTCGGCGACAACGGCGCTTTCATGACCATCACACTTCCGCTTCCTTTGCAGGTGTATTGAGGCGAGTTGGGGGTCCCAAGCCACGCATGTGCGCCAAGCCCCTATACTGACACCGTGGACGTGGACGCCGGGACGGTGTTGGCGAAGGATTCGCTCGAGGAGTTCGAGCGCAGGTTGCGATCGGTCCTCCACTCGCAGGTGGAGTTCATCCAGCTGATCGAGGATGACCTGGTTTACGCCGGGGGAAAGCGCGTTCGGCCCAGGTTGGCGCTCCTCGCCAGCCGTGCTTTGTGCGAGGAGGGCGTGCCCTACGAAATGAACCTGGCGATGGCGGTGGAGCTTTTGCACTCGGCGACCCTCTTGCACGACGACCTGGTCGATGATGCCGAGACCCGCCGGGGCAAGGAGGCAGCCTTCCGGAAATACGGCAATGCGGTCAGCGTTTTGGCCGGCGATTTCCTGCTTTCGAGGCTGCTTTTCCTGCTGGCCGAAACCGGACAGGTTTCGCTCGTTTCCATGTTTGCCGAGGTGGCGCGGCGGCTGGCTGAGGCCGAGGTGCTGCAGTTCCAGGTCGCGGCCTACGAAGATCACTCGCTTGAGAACTACCGGACGATCATCGAAGGCAAGACGGCGGCACTGATGCGGGCGGCGACCGAAGGCGCGGCCCTGCTGGCGGGTCTCGACGAGGCTCACCCCCGACGCCGGGGGCTTGCCGAATTCGGCGAGGCCTACGGCCGGGCGTTCCAGATGCGCGACGATTACCTCGACCTCATGGGCGACCCACAACGGCTCGGTAAGCCCGTGGGCGGAGACGTTCGTGAGGGCAAACTCACGCTCATCACCATCTTGCTGCTCAAGCGGCAGCCGGATACGGTGCGGCCGATTTTCCTCCGCCGTGGTCAGGGCGACGGCGACATCGAGCGCTTGCGCGAGCTCGCCGTTTCGACCGGGGTGGCCGAAGAAGTGGTCGAGGCCATCCGCGAAGAGGTCCGCAGGGCCAAGTCGGCGCTTTCCATCCTCCCCGACTCGCCCGCCCGGTCGGCGCTGGCGGCTTTGGCCGAGGCCGAGATCGAGCGACTTGCCTAGTCGGGAATCAGGGGTTTGGGCTCCGTGAAAGCGCTATAATCCCCGGGTGGATGAGAACGGGGGGATCGAATGGCAAACCAAGCTTGGAAGCCGCCGGACGGGGAGGGGCTTTGGGGTGATTTTCTCGATTACCTGGGCGCTGCTCTCAAGTGCAACCGACTGCACCCCACGACCTACGAATATCTCACGCACCCCCGGAGGGTAGTCAGGGTCGCCCTCCCGGTCCGCATGGACGATGGGCAGATACGAACATTCCACGGTGTCCGCGCCGTGCACAACATCGCACTGGGGCCGTCCATCGGCGGGGTTCGTTACGACCCCGCCTTAAGCGTTGGCGATGCCGTGGGCCTGGCGGCGTGGGGAACCTTGAAGGCCGCGGTCGTGGGGCTGCCCTTTGGCGGTGCCGCCGGTGGGGTCGCGGTGGATCCATCCCAGGTCTCGAGGGCCGAACTCGAGCGCATCAGCCGACGCTACATGGCGGAGCTGGTCACGCTGGTCGGGCCGGAGATGGACGTGCTGGCCCCGGATCTCGGGACCAGCGATCAGGTGATGGCCTGGTACATGGACACCTACTCTCAGGCGAGAGGGTTTATCGAGCCCGCGGTGGTGGTGGGCAAACCTGAGCGCCTCGGAGGAACGCGGGGCCGCGATGACGCGGTGGCTGTGGGTTTGGTCCACGTGACCGTGCGATTCGCCAGCCGTTTCGGCCTCTCGCTTTCGGGGGCCACGGTCGCCGTCCAAGGCTACGGCCAGGTCGGCCGGGCGGTGGCCCGGGTGCTTGCTCAGCGCGGGGCCAAGGTGGTCGCGGTCTCGATGGACGTCGGTGGGCTTTACGACCCCGAGGGGCTCGATCTCCGGGCCCTCGAGGCCCACTTCCAAAAGGAGGGAACGTTCGACGGTTTTCCCGCCGAGCCGATCGATAACGAGGCGCTTTTGACCCTTCCGGTGGACTATCTGGTCCTGGCGGCGTACCAGCACGTGATTACCGAGGCCAACGCCGAAGCGGTCCGGGCCAAGGTGGTGGTGGAAGGCGCCAATGTGCCGGTGACCGCCGAGGCTGATCGCATTTTGGATGAGCGGGGGATCAAGGTGGTGCCGCACACGCTCGCCGCGGCCGGCGGTTTGGTGGTTGGGTATTTCGAGTGGGTTCAAGACCTGAACAACTATTTCTGGGACGAGTCGCGGGTCAAGAGCCAGCTCAAGTCCGCGATGGAACGGGCGCTCGATGTGGTATGGGCGAAGGCGGAGGCGGACGGTGTCGACCTGCGCAGCGCGGCCCATGGGCTGGCCATCGCCCGCATTGACGAGGCCACCCGGATGAGGGGAGTGTATCCATGAAGCACGAGTCACTGTCCTACCTTCCGAAGGAGAATCAGGGGCCCTGGAAGACGTATCTCGAGCAGGTGGAGCGAGTGACGCCGCACCTCGGCAAGCTTGCCTACTGGGTCGAGACCTTAAAGCGCCCCAAACGCATCCTCATCGTGGACGTCCCGATTCGGTTGGACGATGGAACGGTGGCCCACTTCGAGGGATACCGCGTGCACCACAACACTTCACGCGGTCCGGCCAAGGGCGGGATTCGCTACCACCCGGCGGTCACCCTTTCCGAGGTGATGGCGCTTGCGGCCTGGATGACGATCAAGAACGCGGCCGTGGGCCTGCCTTATGGGGGCGGAAAGGGCGGGATCCGCGTCGATCCCGCCAAGCTCTCCGTCGCCGAGCTCGAGCGCCTGACCCGCCGCTACACCTCTGAGATCGGGGTTTTGATCGGGCCGCAGCGGGACGTGCCCGCCCCCGACGTGGGCACCAACCAGCAGGTCATGGCCTGGATGATGGACACCTTTTCCATGAACGTGGGTTCGACGGTGCCCGGCGTGGTGACCGGCAAGCCGATTCCGCTCGGCGGTTCGCTCGGCCGCCGGGACGCGACCGGCAACGGCGTGTTCTTCGTGACCGCGGCGGCGGCGAAGAAGATCGGGCTCGATCTCGAGGGCAGCCGGGTCATCATTCAGGGCTTCGGTAACGTGGGGAACGCGGCGGCGCGCGCCTTCCACGAGCACGGTTCCCTGGTGGTGGGGATCGCCGACGTGACCGGCGCCATCTACAACGAGAAGGGGATCGACCCTTACGATTTGACGGCCTACGTGGCCGAGGCCGGCGGTGTGCGGGGCTACCCGAAGGCTGAGCCGGTGCCGGCCCAGGAGTTTTTCTCGCTCCCGGCCGATATCGCCATCCCCGCCGCCCTCGAGGGCGTCATCACCGAGCAAAACGCCTGGAAGATCAAGGCCAAGATGGTGGTCGAGGCGGCGAACGGCCCCACCACCCCCGCCGCCGACGACATCCTGTCCGAGCGGGGCATTTTGGTGGTCCCCGACGTGATCGCCAACGCCGGGGGCGTGATCGTCTCCTACTTCGAGTGGGTGCAGGACTTCAACTCCTACTTCTGGACCGAGGAGGAGGTCAACGACAACCTGCGCCGGGTCATCACCGAGGCCTTCGAGGCCGCCTGGCAAAAGGCCGCCGAGCGGAAAGTGACCCTGCGTACCGGCGCCTACGTGGTGGCGGCCACCCGGGTGCTCGAGGCCCGGGCGCTTCGCGGGCTCTACCCCTGAGTTCGCTCTCGATCGAGCCGGCCCGCCGAACTTCGGCGGGCCTTTTTCGCCCTTTGGCGGGTGACCGTATGCTAGGAACGATGCCGGTGGTCCGACTCAAGGATTTTCGCCAGGGTCTGAGCGACGAGGAGTGGCGCGCCTTCTACCAGGCCTTCAAGGACCCGGAGATCGCGCATTACAACGGACACCGTCCCTTGAAGATGCCATTTTGGCTCTTTCGGCGGGTGGTGATGGCCGAGCTCTCGCGGGGCGACCGGGTGGCGTTCGCCATACTGGATGAAGAGGGGAAGTGGTTGGGCGCGGTCGAGCTCTACGAGATCGAAGCCAGCCGCGCCACCCTCGGCGTCATCCTGACCGACAAGCGGCGCTGGGGGATGGGCTACGGGAGCGAGGCGGTCCGACAGGCGGTGCGGTACGCCTTTCAGGAGCTGGGGTTGGAAAAGGTCGAGCTGCGCACCTTCAAGTGGAACACCCGGGCCCGGCGGGCCTTTGAGAAGGCCGGCTTCCGCTTGGTGGGGTTCGTCCCGGCCTCGGGCGGGGAGGAGGATGCGTTGATGGTGATGACGAAAGAGGTGTGGCGTGAAGGTCTGGGTGCCTGAGACGATTCCGGCGGAGCTCCTTGCCGATCTTCCCGAAGGCGTTGCCTGGGATTACCTGCCGCGGCGCGGGCCCCTGCCTCCGGGCGGGGATGAAGTGGTGTTCCTGGTCCCCAACTACGGTCTCCGTCAGCGCCTGGCCGAGGTGCTCCCGGCGCTGCCGCGCCTCAAGGTGGTGCAAACCCTCTCGGCAGGGGTGGACTGGATCGTGGACCTGATTCCCCCCGGCGTGGTCCTGGCCGATGCCCGCGGCGTGCACGACGTTTCGGTCGCCGAATGGGTGATCTCAGCCATGCTCGCCCTGGCCAAGGAGGCCCCGCGTTTTGCCAAAGCCCAGCAGGAGGCGCGCTGGATCCGCTGGGGCGAGGTGGCGCTCGACGAACTCGCCGCGAAGACGGTTCTGATCGTTGGCTACGGCTCGATCGGGCGGGCGCTGGAGGCCAGGCTGCGCCCGTTCGGAGTGCGCGTCGTGCGCCTTGCCCGGCGGGCCAGGGCAGGCGTTTTCGGCGTTGGGTCGCTTTTGGAGTTGTTGCCCGAGGCCGACGTGGTGGTGTTGCTCCTTCCGCTCACCCCCGAGACCAGGGGGCTCGTGGATGAACGCTTCCTCTCGCGAATGCGCCCGGGGGCCTGGCTGATCAACGCCGGCCGGGGGGCGCTCGTGGACACCGAAGCGCTGGCGACGGCGCTCCAGCGGGGGCACGTTCGCGCTGCCCTCGACGTCACCGACCCGGAACCGCTGCCGGCGGACCACCCCCTTTGGCGCGCGCCGGGGCTTTTGCTCACGCCTCACGTGGCCGGGGCGACGTCCCGCTTCCTGCCCCGGGCGCTGGCACTGGTCCGGGCCCAGATCCGGCGGTTCCTCGAGGGCCGTCCGCTTTGGAACGTGGTGAAGGAAGGCTACTAGGGCCCCCGCCGCGGCTTTTGCCGCGGCGGGGGCCCGGAAAAGCGAGCCGAAGGCCAATGCCGTATCGGTATGCCGATAGGCCGGCGGCCGCCCCTTGAAGTCGGCCTTTAAGATAGAGCCATGACCGAGATCGAGAGACTCGCGGTGAACGCGATCCGTTTCCTCGCCATCGACGCCGTGGAAAACGCCAAGTCGGGGCACCCGGGCATGCCCATGGGGGCCGCGCCCATGGCCTACGTCCTTTGGCACGATTTTCTGAAGGTGAGTCCCGACGATCCCCGCTGGCCCGACCGCGATCGCTTCGTGCTCTCGGCCGGGCACGGCTCGATGCTGCTCTACGCCCTACTCCACCTGAGCGGCTTCGAGCTGCCGCTCGATGAGATCAAGCGCTTTCGCCGCCTGGGCTCGAAGACTCCCGGTCATCCCGAGTACGGTCTCACCCCGGGGGTGGAGATGACCACCGGCCCTTTGGGGCAGGGGATCAGCACCGCGGTGGGGATGGCGCTGGCCGAACGCAAGCTGGCGGCGGAGTTCAACCGCGAGGGTTATCCCCTCGTCGACCACTACACCTACGTGATCGCTTCCGACGGCGACCTCATGGAGGGAGTTTCCGGCGAGGCCTCGAGCCTGGCCGGGACCTGGAAGCTCGGCAAGCTGGTGGTCCTTTGGGACAACAACCACATCAGCATCGACGGTCCCACCGATCTCGCCTTCACCGAAGATGTGATGGGCCGCTACGAGGCCTACGGCTGGCAGGTGCTGGAGGTCGAAGACGGCGAGGACCTCGAGGCCATCCGCCGTGCGATCCATGCGGCCCGGGAAGATCTCGACCGGCCTTCCTTGATCGCGGTGCGGACCCATTTGGGGAAGGGGAGCCCGCTGGAAGACGATCCCGCGGCCCACGGCGCGCCCCTGGGGCCGGCGGCGGTGGCCAAAACCCGGGAAAACCTCGGCTGGCCATATCCGCCTTTCGTGATCCCCGATGAGGTCTACGAGCACTTCAAGGTCATCGCCGAGCGGGGGCAAAAAGCCCAGGAAGCCTGGGAGCGCCGGCTTGAAGCCTACCTCGAGGCTTTCCCTGAAGAGGGGGGCGAGTTCGTTCGCCGGGTGGTGGAGGGCCGCTTGCCCGAGGAAGGGATCCGCACCTTTGGCGTCGAGTTCGCTGCCGGCGAAAAGGTGGCCACCCGGAGCGCGAGCGGCCGAGTGCTCGCGGGGTTGGTGGAGAAGCTGCCCGAGCTCGTCGGCGGGAGCGCCGATCTGACGCCCTCCAACAACACCCGCCCCGGGGCGATGGCGGACTTCTCGCCCGAGCGACCCGAGGGGCGCTATCTCCACTTCGGCGTTCGCGAGCACGCCATGGGGACGGTGCTCAACGGTCTTGCGTTGCACGGCGGGTACGTCCCCTACGGGGGCACTTTCCTGGTGTTTTCCGACTACATGCGGCCCGCCATCCGCCTCGCGGCCCTCATGGGCGTGGGTCCCATCTACGTCTTTACCCACGACTCGATCGCCCTGGGCGAAGATGGCCCCACCCACCAGCCGGTCGAGCACCTCATGAGCCTTCGGGCCATCCCCGGCCTCACCGTGATCCGCCCCGCCGACGCGGCCGAGGTGGTCGAGGCCTGGAAGGTCGCGCTCTTGCGGCGGAAGGGCCCGGTGGCCCTGGTGCTTACCCGGCAAAAGCTCCCAGTGCTCGATCGCGAGGCGCTGGCCTCGGCTGAGGGTTTGTGGAAGGGCGCCTACGTGCTCAGCGACGTGCCCGACCCCCGGGCGGTGATCGTGGCCAGCGGCTCCGAGGTTCACCTGGCGCTTCAGGCCCAGGCGGCCCTCCGCGAAGAGGGGATCGGCGTCCGGGTGGTAAGCATGCCTTCCTTCGAGCTCTTTGAAGCTCAGCCCCCCGACTACCAGGCGGCGGTGCTCCCGGATCTGCCCACGCTGGCCGTCGAGGCCGGGGTCTCCCTCGGCTGGGAGCGTTACGCCGACGCCTGCGTGTGCCTGGACCGGTTCGGGGAGAGCGCACCCGGCGAAACGGTCTACCGGCACCTCGGCTTTCGTGCGGAGCGGGTTTCCGAAGAGCTCAAGGCCCTGCTCGGCTGGAGCGAGTGATCTGGGGCGGGGCCGGCGGAATCCGGCCCCGTTGGTATAAAATTCCCTCGTGTCTAAGCGAGTCGTAAGCGTCTCCCTAGGTTCTTCCCGGCGTGACCACCGAGCCGAGATCGAGGTTCTTGGTGAGCGGATTGTCCTTGAGCGTATCGGAACCGATGGCAGTTTCGAGCGAGCCATCGATCTGATCCGTGAGCTCGACGGCGAGGTTGACGCCATCGGGCTCGGGGGCATCGATCTCTACCTCATTGCGGCGGGGAGGCGCTACGTGATCCGCGATGCGCTGCGCCTGGCCCGGGCTGCGAAGAAGACGCCGGTCGTCGACGGCTCAGGGCTTAAGGCCACGCTTGAGCGCCGGGCCATCTTCGAGCTCGACAAGGCGCTGGGCTTTGCGGGCAAAAAGGTCCTGATTCCATCCGCGGTCGACCGCTTTGGCATGGCGGAGGCGTTTTACCAGGTTGGCGCGAATCCCCTTTACGGCGACATCATCTTCGCCTTGGGGCTGCCGGTGGCGCTGAGGTCGCCCCGGCAGCTTGCCATCTTGGCCCGGCTTTTTTTGCCGATCTTCACCAAGCTGCCTTTCCAGTGGCTCTACCCCACCGGTAAGAAGCAGGAGGAACGCAAGGTCGACTGGCGCGCCCGCTACTTCCGCTGGGCCGATGTGATCGCCGGGGACTTCCTCTATATCAAGCGTCACCTTCCCGACGGGATGGAGGGGAAGATCGTGGTCGCCAACACCACGACCCCGGAGGACCTCGAGTTTCTTCGCCAGCGCGGCGTGGCCCGACTGGCGACCACCACCCCAAGGCTTGGCGGGCGCAGCTTCGGCACCAACGTGATGGAAGCCTTTATGGTGGCCCTGGCCGGCAAGCACCCATTGAGCGAAGCGGAGTATGACGAGTGGATCGATCGGCTGGGGTTACACCCGGAGTGGGTTGACCTCTAAGCGTAGAATCTAGGATTGGAGGAGAGGAATGATCGGTGTAACGGATCTACGCCCTGGCACCAAGGTGAAAATGGATGGTGCGCTATGGGAGTGCGTGAGCTACCAGCACCAGAAGATCGGTCGCGGTGGGGCCAAGGTCGTGGCGAAGTTCAAAAACCTCGAGACCGGCGCCACCGTCGAGCGCACCTTTAACTCGGGTGAGAAGCTGGAGGATATCTACGTCGAGAGTCGTGAGATGCAATACCTTTACCCCGAGGGCGAGGATTACGTCTTCATGGATCTCGAGACCTACGACCAGTACTCGGTGCCGGCGGCGGTCGTGGGGGATGCGGCAAAGTACATCAAGGAGGGCACCGGCGTCATCGCCGATGTCTATGAGGGGCGGATCATCAAGGTGTCGCCGCCGACCACGGTCGAGCTGACGGTAGTGGAAACGCCCCCGGGTGTGAAAGGTGACACCGTCAGTGGCGGTTCGAAGCCGGCGACGCTGGAAACCGGCGCTGTGATCCAGGTGCCCCTCTTCGTGAACCAAGGCGATGTGGTGCGCGTGGACACCAGGACCGGCGAATACGTCGGGCGCGCGTAGGGGAGGGGCGTCATGAACATTCGCGAGTTGAAGCAGATCCTGCAAGCGATGGAGGCCACCGGCGCCACCGAGCTGAGCCTGGAGACCGCGGATTACAAGCTCAGCGTCCGGCGCGGGGCGACCGAGCTGGTGGTGACCCCGGCTTCGCCGGCGCCCCAGCCCCAGCCGGCGGCGGTGAGCATGCCCCAGCCCTCCGAGGCGCCTGAAGCACGGGAAGAGGCGTCGCAGCCGGCCCCGGAAGCGACGCAAGAGGCCGCCGAGGCGGCCTGTGCTGGCTGCGTCGAGGTGAAGGCGCCGATCGTCGGCACCTTCTACCGCCGGCCGGCCCCGGATGCGGAGCCCTACGTGAAGGAGGGCGACAGGGTCGAGAAGGGTCAGGTGCTCTGCATCATCGAGGCCATGAAGCTCTTCAACGAGATTGAGTCCGAGGTCTCCGGGATCGTACGGCGAATCCTGGTTGAAGACGGCGAGCCCGTCGAGTACGGGCAGCCGCTTTTCCTGATTGAACCGGTATGAAAAAGGTTTTGATCGCCAACCGGGGCGAGATCGCCCTCCGTATCCTGCGCGCGGCGCGCGAGCTCGGTATTCGCACCGTGGTCGCGCATTCCGAGGCCGATGCCGAGAGTTTGCCGGTGTTGCTCGCGGACGAGGCGATCTGCGTGGGGCCCGCGAGTCCGACGCAGTCCTATCTCAATATCCCCAACATCCTCTCCGCGGCCATCGTTTCCGGGGCCGACGCGATCCACCCCGGCTACGGTTTTCTGGCCGAGAACCCGACCTTCGCCGAGATGGTCCGCGAGCACGGCATCACCTTCATCGGGCCCACGGCCGAGAACATGCGTGCGCTGGGGGATAAGGCCTCGGCCCGGAAGATCGCGCGTGAAGCCGGGGTGCCGGTGGTTCCCGGGACCGATGAGCTGCAAGACCCCGAGGAGGCCAAGCGCGCGGCCGCCGAGATCGGTTATCCGGTGATTTTGAAGGCCTCGGCCGGGGGCGGCGGGCGGGGTATGCGCCTGGTGCACACCGAGGAGGAACTCGAGCGTGCGGTTTTGCAGGCCCAGGAGGAGGCTCGGGCGGCGTTTGGCAACCCGGCGATCTACCTGGAGAAGTACATCGAGGAACCCAAGCACGTCGAGGTCCAGGTTCTGGGCGACGGTGAGCGGGTGATTCACCTTTTCGAGCGTGACTGCTCGATCCAGCGCCGTCACCAAAAGCTCCTCGAGGAAGCCCCCTCAACCCTGCCGCCGGAGGTGCGGGACGGGCTTTTAAAAAGCGCGGTGCGCCTGGCCGAGCACATCGGCTACGTTTCGGCGGGGACGCTCGAGTTCCTGGTTGATCGCGAGGGCAATTTCTATTTCATCGAGATGAACACCCGCATCCAGGTGGAGCACCCGGTGACCGAGATGGTGACCGGGGTGGATCTGGTCCGCGAGCAATTCCTGATCGCGGCCGGAGAGCCGCTCCGGCTCAAGCAGGAGGAGATTCGGGCCAGCGGCCACGCCATCGAGGTTCGCGTCAACGCCGAGGATCCGGATAAGAATTTCCGCCCCTCGATTGGCAAGGTGGAGACCCTCTTGTGGCCGGGCGGAGCCGGCGTGCGGGTCGACAGCCATCTCTACGCCGGTTACCGTATTCCCTCCCACTACGACTCGCTCCTCGGCAAGATCATCGTGTGGGACTTAACCCGCGATGCGGCCATCGCCAGGATGCGCCGGGCGTTGGAGGAGACGGCGCTTGAGGGTCCGGGTCTCAAGACCACGATTCCCTTCCACAAAAAGGTGCTCGATAACGCCTTTTTCCGGCGCGGGGCGGTGTACACGAACTTCGTGGCCCGCCGCATGAGCGAGTAAACTGGGGCGATGATAGACTTCGATTTGAGCGAAGCGGCGCTTTTGCACCTTATCACCTACGCCCTCGAGGGGGTGGAGGGGGTGCGGTTGGCTTCGGGAAGGAGCGTTGGCGACGTTTTCTCAGGACGCCGTGCCCGGGCGGTCAAGGTCACACGGGATGAGGACGGTGTTCGCGTCGAGCTGGCGCTGGTGGCGGTCTATGGCAAGCCCCTGCCCGCGTTGGGGGAGGAAGTCCAGCGAGCGGTGAGCGAATCCCTGCGGGCCACCGCCGGCCTCAGGGTGAAGGCGGTGGACGTTACCTTCTCGGAGGTGGAGCCCCGAGATGCGTCGTAGAGCCAGGGAAATCGCCTTTAAGGCGCTCTTTGAACACATGGGCGGGGGCGTGACGCTCGAGGAGGCCTGGCGGCATGCGCTGGAACTTGAGGAGCAGGCGCTCGACGAGGAAACCCGGGACTTCGCCAAGCAGCTCATCGAAGGCTACCTGGCTGAGCGAGACCAGGTGGACCGGGTCCTTAAAGAGACCATCCGCGGTTGGACGTTTTCACAGATGAATCAGACCGACCTGACGGTGCTCCGCCTGGCCACCTATGAAGCGCTCTACCTCGATACGCCCTTCGAGCCGCTGATCGAGGTGGCGGTTCGGATCGCCAAGCGGTATGGGGGGGAGGATTCGGGGCGCTTCGTCAACGGCGTGCTTGCCCGGCTCTTGGAGCGCATACGCTCCGGGGAGCTCCAGGCCGTTCCGCGTTTGGGGTGAACCGTGGCCGAGATCATGAAAGGAAAGCCGGTCGCCGAATCGGTCTATGCCGAGCTCCGCGGCCGGCTCGCAGGCCTGGGATTCGTGCCCAGCCTCCACGTCATTCGTTTGGGGGAGGATCCGGCCTCGGTGGCCTACGTTCGCCTCAAGGCCAAAAGGGCAAAGGCCCTGGGCCTCAGGAGCACGGTTCATGTCCTCGATGAGGGGACCCCGGAGCGGGAACTGATGGAGCTGATCGCGGCCCTGAACCGGGACGACGACGTCGACGGGATCCTGGTGCAGCTCCCCCTGCCGGCGCACATCGACGTGCGCCGGGTACTGGAGGCGATCGACCCCGCCAAGGACGTCGACGGCTTTCACCCGGTGAACGTGGGGCGCCTCTGGTCGCAGGGGCCGGGCGCCGGGATCGTGCCCTGTACCCCGGCCGGCGTGATTCGCCTGCTCAAGCACTACGGCGTGGCCATCGCCGGCAAACGCGCGGTGGTGGTCGGGCGGAGCAACATCGTCGGCAAACCCATGGCCGCGTTGCTTTTGCACGAAAACGCCACGGTAACGGTGGCCCACTCGCGGACGCGCGACCTGGCCGCCCATCTGCGCCAGGCCGAACTGGTGGTGAGCGCCGTCGGGCGAGCGCACTACCTCAAACCCGAGATGCTGTCCCCGGGGGTGGTGGTGGTCGATGTGGCGGTCGTGCGGACCGAAGAGGGATTGGTGGGGGACGCCGATCCCGCCGTGGCGAGCGTGGCCTCGAAGCTGACGCCCGTCCCCGGCGGCGTGGGGCCGATGACGGTGGCCATGTTACTGAAGAACACCGTGGATGCGGCTTTGCGGAGGCGTGGATGAAGATCCCTCCCGAGGTCATCGCGAGATGGGATACCGGCCTGGCCCAAAACCAGGTCTTTTGGACGGCGGTGATCGCCAACGTTACCGCCCAGTCGCTGAAGCTGGTGCTCGACTACCTCTTCAACGGACGCTGGGACTGGCGCCGGCTGCTCGATACCGGGGGTATGCCCTCGTCGCACTCGGCGACGGTTACCGCCCTGGCCGTGGGCGTGGCCATGAGTTCGGGCTGGGACAGTCCGCTCTTTGCCGTGGCTGCGATCCTGGCCTTGATCGTGATGTACGACGCCACCGGCATCCGCCGGCAGGCCGGGCGCCAGGCCGAGCTCCTCAACGACCTGGTCGAAGAGCTGCAGCAAGTATTCGAAGAAGGGTTCGCTCGCGAGCCGGTCAAAGAGCTTTTGGGCCATAGCTATATCGAGGTCTTCGTGGGCGCGCTCCTGGGTTCGCTCGTGGCCTGGGTGAGCTTCGCCCTCGTGTAAGATCGGCGAAAGCGTCGGTGAGGCTGGTCAGAGGTGTGGCGGTCGGCTAATATTGTACCGAGTACAGTGTTTGGGGGTGTCTATGCTCACGCCGGTTGAAAAGGTGCTCTTCTTGATCGCGGCAGCGGCCAGCGCGTACTTCGGTGGTCTCGGCTTTTACCGTATTTACTTACTCTGGCGTCGGGGCAAGCGCGGGAGGCCGATCGATCGCCTACCCGAACGCCTGGGCCGGGCCATTTGGCAGGTCATCACCCAGCAGACGGTATTTAAGAAAAGGCCGCTCATTTCCTTTTTTCACGCCTTCGTCTTTTACGGCTTTGTCTATTACGTTCTGGTGAACCTGGTCGACGTCCTCGAGGGCTACTTCCCCATCGAGACCCGGGGCGGTTACTGGAACGGCTATAACCTCCTGGCCGACCTCTTTACCGCCCTGGTCCTGGTCGGCATCGTCGTCTTAATGGTCCGCCGTTACCTCCTCCGCCCCCAGGATTTTTTCTTTTCCCCTGAAGTTCCCCTGCACGAAAAAGTGCGCGCCGGGATTCCCCGGGACTCGGCCATCGTCGGGGCCTTCATCATCTTCCACGTTGGCAACCGCTTGCTCTCCAAGGCCGCAGAGCTGGCCCTCGAGGGCCCAGACCCCTACCAGCCCGTCGCCAGCTGGGTGGGCGCCGCGCTCGCACCGCTTTCTGCTTCGACACTGGTGGTGCTGGAGCACGTCTTTTGGTGGGGCGCTTTGGGCTCGATCCTGGCCTTCATCCCCTATTTCCCGCGCACCAAACACATTCACCTCATGATCGCGCCGCTGAAGCTGGCGCTCAGGAAGGACAAACCCGGCGTCCTCGACCCCATCGACTTCGAGGACGAGAGCCTCGAAAGCTTTGGCGTGGCCAAGCTGGAAGATTTCGACTGGACCCGGCTCGTCGATCCCTACGCCTGCATCATGTGCAACCGCTGCCAGGAGGTGTGCCCCGCCTACACCACCGGCAAGGCCCTGTCTCCCTCGGCGCTCATCATCAACGAGCGCTACGAGCTCAACGGCATCCTCGGCGATCTGGCCGAGGGGAAGGAAAGCCCGAGGCCGCTCATGGCCTTCGCCATCAACGACGAGGCGCTTTGGGCCTGCACCACCTGCATGGCCTGCATTGAGGTCTGCCCCGTTGGCAACGAGCAGATGGTGCACATCGTGGACATCCGGCGGGAGCGGGTGATGATGGCGGGGAGCTTTCCTGCGGAGCTGCAAAACGCCTTCCGCGGCATGGAGCGTTCGGGGAACCCCTGGGGGCTCTCGCCCGAAAAGCGCATGGACTGGGCCAAGGATCTGCCCTTCGAGGTACCGACCACCGCCACCAACCCCCATCCCGAGGTGCTCTACTGGGTGGGGTGTGCGGCGAGCTATGACCCCCGCTCGCAGAAGATCGCCCGGGCCATGGCCACCATCTTGCACGAGGCCGGGGTGGATTGGGCCGTCCTCGGCACCGAGGAGAAGTGCACCGGCGACGTGGCCCGTCGGGCGGGCAACGAGTACCTCTTCTTCCAGCTGGCCACTGAAAACGTGGAGAAACTGAACACGGTGGCCCCCAAGATGATCGTGACCACCTGCCCCCACTGCTTCCACACCATCGGGAATGAGTACAAGGACTTCGGCGGCGACTACGTGGTCAAGCACCACACCGAGTTCATCGAAGAGCTCATGGCCCAGGGCCGCATCGATACACCCCCGTTGTTCGACGAAACGGTCACCTACCACGACCCCTGCTACCTGGGTCGCCATAACGGCGTGTACGAACAGCCTCGCGAGGTCATCGAAACCCTTGGCTTTAAGCTCGAGGAGCCCGAACGTACCCGTGAGGGTAGCTTCTGCTGCGGTGCTGGCGGGGCGCAGTTTTGGAAGGAGGAGGAACCCGGGGCCGAGCGCGTCTCTGAGAACCGCTACCGCGAGCTTGAGGGCACCGGAGCGGAGATGGTGGCCACCTCCTGTCCTTTTTGCATGCGCATGCTGACCGACGAGGCGGCGAGGGAGGAAGCAAAGGCGTTGGAGGTGAAGGACGTGGCCGAGCTCGTCGCCGAGGCCATCGTGGCCAAGCGGCAGGTGGTGGGGGCCGAGTCGCGTGGCGGTTGATTTCCGAGTGAATTGCTCGGGTATACTGAAACCATGAGCGAGGAGACGCGGTCCGAAGTGGCAGAGGAGAAATCGCCGGAGGCGGAGACCCGGGCGTTGCCCAAGGAGGAGGAGATCCTCGAGGCCCTTAAAGTGGTCCGGGACCCCGAGATTCCGGTCAACGTGGTCGATCTGGGTCTGATCTACCACGTTCACGTCAACCCCGATGGGGTGGTGGACATCGAGATGACCCTCACCGCGATCGGTTGCCCGGTGCAGGACATGATCAAGGCCGACGCCGAGCTCGCGGTGATGCGGGTTCCGGGTGTTCGGGGCGTCAACATCGACTTCGTTTGGAGCCCGCCCTGGACCCCGGCGCGCATGACCGAAGACGGCAAGCGGCAGATGCGCATGCTGGGCTTTAACGTCTGAATACCCCGCCGTGGCTTTCGCCACGGCGGGAGCCTCGCGGAAAAAGGCCAACGAGCGCCAACCTGGTATCGGCCTGCCGAAAAGCTCGTGAGCGTGTGCTCAGCCTTCGCGAGTGACGGTGAACGAGGCCAGACCGTCGCCAGTGGGGGCGGGCGTGATGGCCAGCGTTTCGCCGGCGGCGGCGACGTTGGCCCGGCCTTCGAAGGCGGTTTCGTAGAACTGGCCGGTGAGCATCGGGTTGAGCCCGTAGCGGAGGTTTTCGCGGTCTTCGAGCTTTTTCCGGAGCCCTTCCGCGAGCCAAACTTCCCCTTCACGCCTCTTGGGGTCGGGCTTCCAAGGCCCTTCCCACTTCGCGGGATTGGCCGAGGGTTGCACGAGCAACCAGGCGCCGCTGGCGTCCACCCGTTCGACCAGGGCTTCGTGGAAAGCATCCAGGCAGATGAGCACGCCCAGGACGCCGATGCGGGTATGGACCACCTGACCGCCCCACGCTCCCGGGGCGACGAGCGCCCGGCGCTCCTCGGGCATAAGGCGGATCTTTTCCGGCCGCGCAAGGATGCGACCCTCCGGGTTGATCCAAAGGGCCTGGTTATACACCTTCGAAGAGACCGCGTACATACCTCTCGCCGGCTCCTCGTCCATGCGAGGTGCGATCAGCGACCCGGCCAGCACGTAGGCCCGGTATTTTCGGGCCGCCTCGCGGAAGGCCCTGACGTAAAGGGGCCAAAGCCGATTGGCCCGCCAGTGATAGAAGAACCAGGGGCCGTGGTGTATGGACCTGAGGGCGGCCGCCTTTTCCGATTTCAACCAGATCCAGCTGGCCTCGAGGGCGCTTTGGGCCTTCAAGGCTGCCTCCGGGGCCCGGTGCCAAAAGAGGAGGGGCAGGGCAAAGAGCTCGGGGAAGGCGATGACGGGCGTGGCGTCGTCGGGGGCGCTGGCGGCCGCCAGATGCGCGAGCCGGTCGACCCGGGCCAAAAACGCCTCGTCCGTTTGGTACCACTGGGGCTCGATCGCCGCCTGCACGGCTGCCAGGTGAACGTTCACGTCTCGAGTTTACCCCCGCGTTGTGTAGGATTGACTACGAAACCCAAGCGAAATTATCACGTATACTAAGCACCGGTACCGGGATACCCCGGAGGGGGTATCCCGCCGATCCAGGAGGGAAGAGATGCCGCTTTTGGGAGAACAGGAACAGCAGATTGTGAGAGAGCGTCTCGGGAACCTTGAGCGGGACGTGGAGGTCGTCCTTTTTACCGATACCTCGACCGTCATCGCCCCGGGCAAGGAACCGTGCCTCTACTGCAAAGAGACCGAGCAACTCCTTCGCGAGATCGAGCCGCTTTCGGACCGGGTAAACCTCGTGGTCTACGATCTTTCCAGCGAGGAAGGCAAGGAGAAAGCCCAGGCGATGCGGGTGGAAGCCGCACCCACCATCATCCTGCGCGAGAAGGGGTCCTCGGCGGTGAACATCCGCTACCGCGGGATCCCGGCCGGTTACGAATTCGCAAGCCTCCTCGAGGACATCGAGATGATCGGCCGCGACGGCCACGGGCTGCCCGAGGATGTGGTCAAGACCCTGAACGAGCTTCCCCAGGAGGTGGTGCTCCAGGTCTTCGTCACCCCGACCTGCCCATACTGCCCGCAGGCGGTCCGCACCAGCCACCGCTTCGCATACGCCTCGCCCAAGGTCTTCGGTGAGATGATTGAGGCCCAGGAGTTCCCCTCGCTGGCCGACAAGTACCACATCTCGGGGGTGCCCGACACGGTGATCAATCACGGCGCCCAGCGGATTTTGGGCGCGCAGCCGGTTTCGGCGTTCCTCGACGCCATTAAGAAGGTCGTGGCCGCGACCGCGTAGGGACGGCCGGTTCGGGGTGCCATGTGGGGGTATGACCCGCATGGCATCTTTATATTGTGTGCGAGAGGGATAAAAGTCGAGGGGTTTTTGGGCATACAATGGGGGTATGCGTAGGGTCACCTGGTCGCGCCTCGGTTTCCTTGCCCTGGTTTTAACGGTCGCGCTCGCTTCGTGCGCCGGTGGGGGCCGTTATCAAAACGTGAGCCCCGACGATCTCAAGGTGCACCTCGACGATGCCACCGCCATCGTGGTCGATGTGCGAACCCCGATCGAGTATGCCGCCGGTCACGTGCCCGGAGCGATCAACCTCCCTCTCGATGAGATCCAGGACTGGTGGCGAAGCCTGCCCAAAGATAAGACCGTCTACCTCATCTGCCGCACCGGTCACCGTTCAACCCAGGCCGCCGAATACTTGAAAGAACGGGGGCTCCGAAACCTCAAGAACGTCACGGGCGGGCTGCAAGCCTGGGTGGCCCGAGGCTATCCTCTTTCCACCAAGGAAGTTCCGCCGAGCTCGCGCCTGGGGCGGAAACCGGCGGCGCCAGAGCTCACGGTTCCGGCGCTGGTTTTGCCCAGGCTCGGCGGTGGGCAGGTGGCGCTGGCCGATCTGGTGGGTCGGCCGCTGGTCATCAACCTCTGGGCCAGCTGGTGCCCGCCTTGCCGGCGGGAGATGCCGCTTTTGGCCCGAGCCGCCCTCGAGCATCGTCAGGCCGTTTTCCTCTTCGTCGACCAGGGGGAGGATGCCGAGACCGTGCGCCGCTTCCTCGACGAGCAGGGGCTGGTCCTTGAGTGGGTTTTGCTCGACCAGAAGAGCGAGCTGGGGCGGGCGTTTCGCACCAGCGGTATTCCCTTCACCTTCTTCTTCGATGCTGAGGGGCACCTCGTGGCACGCCACCCGGGCGAGCTTTTTCCGCAGGCGCTCGATCGCTACCTGTCGCAGGCGCTGGGAAGGCGGTCGGAAGGCCCACGCAGTGCGGCCGGGTGGTGATCTGAACGGGTCTTTGTGCTATAGTGTCGCTTGGCCGCGTGCCGGGATGGCGGAATTGGTAGACGCGGCAGACTCAAAATCTGCTGGGTGAATAGCCCGTGCGGGTTCGAGTCCCGCTCCCGGCACCAGAAGAGGAGGCGAGCGTGGGTATCGTTCAAGTAATCCTACTTTTGATCTACCTGGCGGCAGCCGCGGGCCTGGTGTGGCTGGTGATTTTGCAGGAACCGAAGACCGCCGGTGGTGACGTGTTCGGAGGTGGGGCCACCGATCTCTTCTCAGCGCGCGGCCTCACCGGCGGGCTGTACCGGGTCACCATTTATCTCGGGATCGCCTTCCTCGCGCTCGCGTTGCTCATCGGTACCTGGCAACTGTAATTTTTTCCAGGAAGAAATTCCGGGGGTGGCTTTGCCACCCCCGGCTTTCCTTGACAGGGTCCAACGAAAGTCGTTAGCCTTAGGGCAAGGCCCAAGCGGAACAAAAGTCCCAAGAAAGCGCTTGGGTTTTCGGGAGGTTCGATATGAAGAAGACCCGTTGGATTATAGGCATTCTGGCCATCGCCGCGCTCGGTTTTGCCGCGGCCCAGCCCTTTACCTGGCCGTCCAAGTGGACGACCGCCAAACCCGGTGAGGCCAAACGGGGTGGCACCTTCGTCGAGGCCACCATCAGCGACTTCCGGACCATGAACCCCTTCCTGAGCGCCGAGGCGACCAACATTCCCGACATGATGAACCTCAACCTCGGCCTGGTCATGCGCGATCCGACCACCGGCGAATGGATCCCCTACATGGCCACTGGCTGGGAGATTAGCAAGGACCAGACCGAGATCACCTTCAAGATTCGCAAGGGCATGAAATGGTCGGACGGCGAGCCGATCACCGCCGACGACTGGATCTGGACCTACAAGATCCACATGGATCCGGACGTGGGTTCCAACAGCCGCGACTCATTCTTCATCGGCGATAGCCCGGTGCTCGTTGAAAAGATCGACGATTACACCATCAAGTTCATCTACCCCAAGCCCGACGCCGAAGCCTTCGCCATCGCCAGCTTTACCCCCTGGCCCGCGCACGTCTTCGCCCCGGTCTATAAAGCCAAAGGGGCCGACGGCATTAAGGCCATGTGGGGTCTCAACGAGGATCCCAAGAACATCGTCGCCTTCGGGCCCTTCGTCCTCGAGTCCTACCGACCGGGCGAGCGCGCGATCTTCAAGCGCAACCCCTACTTCGGCGAGTGGAACAAGGACGAGGCGGGGAACCCCTTGCCTTACCTCGACCGCTACCAGGTCAACATCGTGAAGGACACCAACGCCGAGCTCGCGGCCTTCCTGACCGGCGAGATCGACTACATGAACCCCTCGACCGTCGAGCACATCTCGCAGATCAAAAAGGCGATGAACGCCGGCAAGCTTGACGCTACCCTCAAGGTGAACGCTTCGCCGGTGGCCAGCAGCCAGTTCGTGGTCTTCAACTGGAACAAGAAGGACGAGCCCTTCAAGGAAGCGCTTTTCCGCTCCGACAAGTTCCGCAAGGCCATCAGCCACATCATCAACCGTCAGGCGGTGGTCGAGGTCGTCTACGGTGGTCTCGGCACCCCGATGTACGGCTCGGTCTACCCGGTCTTGAAGCAGTGGATCAACAACGACGCGCCCAAGTACACCTACGACCTCAAGAAGGCGGCGCAGCTTTTGGCCGAACTCGGCTTCACCAAGAAGGATAAAGAGGGTTACCTCGTCGATTCCCAGGGCCGGCGTATCGAGTTCAACCTCGCCACCAACGCCGGTAACGCTCAGCGTGAGCAGATTGCCAAGCTGATCGTTGACGCCGGTAAGAAGGTGGGCATCAAGATCAACTTCCGCCCCATCGACTTCAACACCCTGGTTGGTCAGCTGCTTTCCAAGGGCGATCAGCGCCCCTTTGACGCCATCATCATTGGCTTGACCGGTGGCGGGCTCGACTGGCCCTTCGGCTCGAACGTGGTGCCCTGTAAGGGTAACCTCCACATGTACAACCGCTCCGGGACCTGCATCGATCCGCGCGAAACCCTTATGGAGAAGCTCTACTACAAGGGCCGCACCACCCTCGACTTCAAGGAGCGGGTGAAGATCGGCTATCGCCTGCAGGAGGTCGAGGCCGACCTGCAACCCATCATCTACATTGCGGGCCCCAACTACCACGCGGCGTGGAATAACCGGATGGCCGGGTTCCACCCCGACGCGATCATCTCCTCGATCTGGGGTTCGTTCGAGCTTCCGCTTCTGTACCGGGCCAAGTAGACTGGTCGAGTGGATCCTCCCCGGGGTCCACCCCGGGGAGTTTTTTCGGAGAGAGCCGTGGGTACATATCTGCTACGTCGGTTCATACACGTGATCCCCACCTTCCTTGGCGCGACTTTCTTCGCTTTCGTGGTCCTCCAGCTCACGCCAGGGGATTTTCTGACGCAATGGGAGCTTGATCCCAAGATCCGGCCCGAGACCATCGAACTGCTCCGCCATAATCTGGGTCTCGACAAGCCGATCTTGGTCCAGTACCTCATCTGGCTTAAGAACCTTTTCCAGGGGGATCTGGGTTACTCCTTCATGTACCAGCAGCCGGTCATGCAGGTGATCTGGCCCCGGATCATGAACTCCCTCATCCTGGTGGGGCTCTCGATCGTCTTTCTCTACCTGATCGGTATTCCGGTTGGCGTGTATCAGGCGCTGCGCCCCTACACCCTGCTTGATTACATCATTAGTTTTTTGGCCTACTTTGGGATTGCCATCCCCAACTTCTTTTTCATGCTCATCCTGATCTACATCCTGGTGCAGTTCAAGTTCGCCTACGGTTGGATTCCGTTCCCTATTGGCGGCATGACCAGCCAGGGGTTTGAGCAGATGGGGTACTGGCAGCAGGTGAAGGACATCCTCTGGCACGCGATCCTACCGGCGTTCGTGGTGGTGACCGCCGACATGTCGAGCCTGACCCGGGTGATGCGTGGTCTGATGATGGAAGTGTTGGGCCAGGACTACATCCGCACCGCGCGGGCGAAGGGGCTGTGGGAGCGCAGCGTGCTCTATAAGCACGCCCTCCGCAATGCCATCATCCCGGTCATCGCCACCATCGGCGGGCTTCTGCCGGCGCTCATCGGCGGCGCCGGGCTGGTGGAAGTCGTCGCCAACTGGCCGGGCATTACCCCCTTGCTGCTCGACGCCATTAACCAGCAAGACCTCTACGTCAATACCGGTCTCATCGCCCTATCGACGCTTTTGCTCATTATCGGAAACATCCTCGGGGACATCTTGCTCGCGCTCGTTGACCCCAGGATACGCTACGGGTGAACCATGGCCGAACGAGAAGCGACCCCCATGATGAAATCCCGAACCAGGCTGGCCTGGGAGCAGTTCCGTAAGCACCGGCTGGCCTTGATCGGCGGTGGGATCCTCCTGGTGCTCTACTTCATGGCGGCCTTCGCCGGGTTTTTCAGCACCTACGACCCCAACTTCTATACCCTTACCCCGGCCTTCCGCTACGCTCCGCCGACCCCGATTCACTTCCGCGATCCCGAGACCGGCCGCCTGACCCGGCCGTTCGTCTACCGGCTCAAAAAAGAGCTCGACCTCGACACCTTTACCGAGAAATACACCGAGGATAAAAGCAAGCGCTACCCCATTTACTTCTTCGTCCGGACCCCCGAGCAGCCATACACCATCTTTAAGCTCTTCAAGAGCGACTGGCGCCTGATTGGCCTCGGCGAAGAGGCGACCCGGGAAGGGGCCCGGCTGTACCTGCTGGGTGCGGATAACTTCGGCCGTGATCTCTGGAGCCGCATGGTCTACGGGGGCCAGGTCTCGCTGACCATCGGGATCTTTTCGGTGCTCGTCGCCATGATCATCGGCCTTTTAATGGGCGGGCTCTCGGGGTACTACCAGGGCCGCCGCATTCATCTCTCGCTGCCCTTGCTGCGCTTGCAGACCTGGCAGTATTTGCTGGCGCCGCCGTTGTGGTTGGTGCCATTCCGTCTGCCCCTACTCCTTTTGAGCCTGGCGGTGTGGCTCGGGCTGGCTGGAGGATTGCTTTATTCCCTCAACCTCCTCATGGCATTGAGCACGCCCTGGGAACAGGCGTTCGAGGTGATTTTCCTGGGCGCGGCCGCGCTCTGGATGGTCCTCAATGCCTTGGTGCTGCCTTTCAACTTTGACCCCGATGACATGGTGATGCGGCTGATCGAGATTCTTTCCGCCATTCCCGGCCTTTTCCTCCTCATTACCCTGCGCAGCGTGTTTCCCAGCGATATTTCGCCGCTCATGACCTTCTACATCGTGGTGGTGATTTTGAGCTTCATCGGCTGGGGAGGGCTTGCACGGGTGGTCCGCGGCATGGTTTTGTCTTTGCGTGAGACCGACTACGTGACCGCGGCCAAGGCGCTGGGCGTGCCCGAGTTCTGGATCATTCTGCGCCACATCCTGCCCGCCACCGCGAGCTACACCATCGTCTACGCCTCGATCGCCATTCCCAGCTTTATCCTCGCCGAATCCGGGCTTTCCTTTTTGGGCTTTGGCATCACCGAGCCTTATACCAGCTGGGGTTTGCTCTTGAAGGCGGCGCAGGACGGTGGCTTTGCCTCCTTTGCCGACCGACCGTGGGTTTTAGCCCCGGGATTTGCTATCTTTGTCGCCGTGCTGACGTGGAACTTCGTGGGTGATGGCCTTAGGGACGCGCTCGACCCCCGCCGGCGGCGGTAGGTCGGGTATAACCTGGAGACGTGTGAGAGGGAGAGCAGATGGGACCGACGAGGATACTTGAGGTACGGGATTTACGGGTTGA